>PLGF01000157.1 GCA_003138485.1 Verrucomicrobiales bacterium
AGTACGGTTTGACCCCTATGATCCACAACTCTGAAACACCGATTTGCCGAGGGGACTTCCCAATTTTGGCTCCAAGGACTCGGCGATCAGGGTGAACGACGTGCCGGTGTCCAGCAAGAATGGCAACTCTTCCCCGTCCTCTAACCGGACCGTCACGATCAAGCCGCCTCCGCGACCGGCATCCCCGTTAATGGACACGTCACCAGGAAGCTGGGAGCCAATTGACGTTTTTGTCGCGCAAGACCACAGGAGCAACAAGCTCAGAATTCGGAGCTGTCTGGCCATAATTCTGGCCGGAAGCTAAACGAACGCATCTGGCTCGTCAAACCCCAAAGTGTCACAATTCTTGATGCAATAGCGCGCGCTAATGAACGGTCAACGTGAGCCCCATGTAGAGGTGGGGGCCGGTCATGGGAATGCTGAAAAGGTGGCTGGGCGGCGTGGCGGCGGGGTCGCCGGTGTCGGGGACGGCGTGCCAGTCGTTGGGTTGCATGGTCGCGCTCCACTGCGCGCCATAGGTGATTCCCCCCACCCCGGACGGTTCGGTGAAGCTGTAGAAAAGATTGCCGACGCCCATCTGCACCTGCGGGAGTAGAGCGGGGCTTGCCGTGCTGGGATCCTGATACGGCCCGAGATAGGCAAAGACCTGAATGTTCCGGACACCGGTTTTGTAAGGATCCGCATTCAAGGCGGCACTACTGCTGGCCGGGTCGCCAAACCACATCTGCTGCCAGCTTAAGGGGTTCACCAGCGTGACGAAACTGCCGGTCACACTGTAGCTGACACCCAGGCTGTTGGTGGCATAGGCTGCATAGGAATATACGGTATTCGGCGCAAGGCCGCTCACAGAGACCGTGAAGGCACCCGTGGTGGCGTTGCCGGTGGCGTTGCTCGCCACAGTGTCGCCGAGTTGCGGGTTGGCATCAACAGCCGTGGGCGCATAGACCACACCAACCCCGCTGATGGCTGCTCCCCCGTCGCTCTCCACAATCCCACCGAGCGTTGCCGTCGTGGCGGTGACATTTGCGGACGTGGGCGTATCAACCGTCGGGACGGTGGGCGCCGCCACTGCAATCTCCACCACGGCGTTGGTGCTGGTGCCGTTGGGGCCTGTCAATTGGTAGGTGAAGCGGTCGTTGGGGGTGCCGTTTTCGGGGTCGGTGCCATTGCTGATATATCCCGGTTGGGGCGTATAGGTGAATGATCCGTCCGCGTTGAGCGCAAACGAGGATGCGTAGTGCGGTTTGTTGACGAGAACAGCAGACACGCCGGTGATGAACTCGGCAGATTGAGTGAGCGTTCCAGCCGGCTCGCTGAGCGTCTCCTGGTAAGGCGTTGAGAAGGTCAGCGTCGCTTGCAGAAATGCCGCCGTTTTCAAGGGGAAAGGCAGGGATACCTGCCATGTGCCGTACCAGATCTGATCGGTCAAATACGCATCCGGGCCGAGCGCGGTGATGGCGGAGCCATCGGGTGAAATTGTGACCGGCCCCTCGGTGGTCCCAAGCGCCTGCGGGGTGCCGTTGGCGGATAGGAGATGGTCCAGATAACCGCTGCCGTTTCCGACCGACCAGAGTGCCGGGAAATACATATCTTCGATTCCGACCGCTTCGGTTCCATCCGCCGTGCAGGCACTGGGCACAATGCCTCCGGTATCCTGAAAGCCGGTCGTGGTGTTGTAGCGGAAGCCCACCCAGCCGTTAAGCTCGGTGAGCCGGCCGAACACAGTGGCGCCATCATCGCTGATGCATGTGGGTTCCAGGTAATAGGTGTTGGGGTGGTTCGTCGGGATGCCCAAATTCGTCAAACCGTTGGTGGCATTCCACCTGAACCCACGGCTGGTCCCGTCATCCAGATTATAATAGCCGGTGACAATACTTCCATCCTTGTTGATCGCAGTCGCGTAAGTTTGCTGGTTGGTCCCTCCCAGAAACCCGAGCGAGGTGAACGTCCCGCTCGCGATTTTAAAAATATAACTTTCCGTTTTGCTGCCTTTCTGGTCCTGCACAATCAGCGTCCCGCCGTCGCCGGAAACGCCGGTGGCGCTCAGGAGGGGCGGAGTCGGATCGTCCGGCGGGGCGGGAACGAGCGACTCCACGCCATTCACCCAGTAAGTTGCGTATTGGATTGAAGTTCCGTACGTCCCCACGCCGTCCATGTAGCCGGCGACGACCGTTCCATCATGGCTGATCCCATTGGGCTGGCCGTAATAGCGGCTGTTCGTGGTGAAGCCCATCGAGCTTGGCAGATCGACCCAGCCGTTACTGGGATCGAAGACCGAAGGGATGCCAAAGATGGTAGTGTATCCGATGCCGTCGATTCCGGCATAGACGCCGCCGTTGGCTGCCGCCACCGCATAGTGAAGGTATTCGCCCATTTTGATTTCCGAATATTGGGCCGGCAGCAGCACGGGAGCACCCACAATCATAAACGCAAGGGTGCGAAGAAGGGTGCGCCGCATAGGGGCGAACTGGCGAAAAGGAATGGAACGGTTGATTTTCATAGCGGGAATTCAGGTTTAAACTGATGGGTAATTCATGGCTCTCTTCGGCCGGTACCGGCCAATTGACGAGGATTGCTCTTTGCATGCCGTCATGTTCCTGACGCTGCGCGGTTGAGAACACGCTGCCAACATCGGCCACAAACTCCTTTTTCACCGCCAGTATCCGGTGTCCGCGCGAAAACAGGATCATCTCCGCCTCGGCGGCGGACACATGTTTCATAAGCGCCATGAACACCTTGAGTTGCATGTCTATGAATACTCTTGCACATATTTTGTCGGCATGCAAACAAGTTTTGGCTACCCTGACATCAAGGGCGCAGGAGTTGAAGCCGAAGGGTGGACCTGACCATTAGGGGGCTGGTTCAAACGGCCGCAGCACATATGGACGCGGTTCTCGCCGGGAAGCGTCTGAAAAACTGTCACTGTTGCGGTATCGTCAGGGTAGTGGCTGAGGGCGATCTGTTCTGACGCACCTTATGCATCATGAAAGGAGGGGCTATTAACCGGCCCGGACCCATGCGGTCTTCAAATGGGCAGGTTCGGAGCGCTCGATGGGAAAATCCGGCGGCTGCGGGGCGTAATGGCGGGCCAAGACGCGCCGCCCGGCCCGCGTCACGGCTCCTGTCACCGCCTCGATAAAATCCTCCGGCGCGAAGCCGGCGGCGTTGGTCGAGGCCAGGAGGATGCCGCCCGGTTTGAGGGCTGGCAGCGCGGCGGCGGCCAGCGCCCCGTAATCCTCTTCCGCGCGAAAAACGCCGCTTTCCCTGGAGCGCGAAAAGGTGGGCGGGTCCAGGATGACCACGTCGAACGCCCGGTTCTTTTTGACAAACCGGCGCAGCCAGTTGAAAACGTCGCCAAAGATGAAATCGTGCCCTGCGGGGTCCAGGCCATTGAGAAGAAAGTTCCGCCGGCCCCACTCCAGGTAGTTTTTGGAAAGGTCCACGCTCGTGGCGCGCGCCCCGGCGATGGCGGCGCACACCGAGAAGCCGCAAGTGTAGGCGAAGGTGTTGAGCACTTCGGCTCCGGCGGGGATATCCATGTCCGGCGCGATGTAACGGGTCAGAAAGCGGCGGCGATTGTCCCGCTGGTCCAGAAACAGGCCGGTGGAATAGCCCTCATCGAGGCGCAGCTCAAACCGCGCGCCGTTTTCACGAACAGCGATCTCCCCCGACGCGGGCGCGCCCCACAGTAAGGCGGGCGCGCGCCGGGCCTCGCGTTCGAGTATTTTGTGGTAAACCCCGCGCGCGCCCGCGAGGCAAGCCCAAGTTTCTATTTGACTTCGTTGGGCCGCGGAGGGCGGAGCGGCCGATTGAGCCAGGATATAATCCCCCAACTGGTCCAGGTAGAGGCCGGGCCAGCCGTCGGCCGCGCCATGCGCGAGGCGGAAGGCGTTGGTCTGGGCGGGATCGATGATCGCCCGGCGCAGGGCCGCCCGCGTTTCTTGCGCGAAATCCGGCGGCGCGTCAAAGGCCATCATCCGCCCGGTTGCGGGATGCTCGAATTGGAGGCGCGCGGCGTGCAAACAAAGGCGCGGATGCGGCGACCCGCCGTAGAGGGTGTCGCCGAGAATGGGAAAGCCCTCCGCGGCGGCCTGCGCCCGGATTTGATGGGTCTTGCCGGTCAACGGACGGGCCTGGACCATCGCGCCGGCCGGCTCAAACCACGTTTCCGCCACCGCCGCCCCCGCGTGCGGGGGACGGCAGACGTATCTGGCCCCGACGCGCACCAGGGCGGAGCGGGCCTTGAGCTGGCGGAACGCCACCGGGCGATCAGTCAAGAAGAGGTAATGTTTGAGCACGCGCCCCTCCTCGAATTGCCGGGCCAGGGCGCGATTGGCGGCGGGCGTCTTGCCGAAGAGGATCAACCCCGACGTTTCCTTGTCCAGCCGGTGCAGGAGTGAGAGGGAGCCCCAGCGCGGCTCGCGCTGCCGGAGCCACTCATAGAAACCTTCGCCGGCGAACGGCGAAGGCGCGTGGGTGTTCCAGCCAGCCGGCTTGTTGGCCGCCAGCAGGTGCTCGTCTTCATAAACAATCAATTCCATATCCGGTCCCGGATCAGGCCGAAGACATCCGTTGAGGCAATCCGCGCCGGAATGGAACCCGCCGGGCCTTCGCAGAGCAACAGCGGCTCCTCCCCCGCCGGAACCGCGCGGCGCCCGTGCGACCCCTTCACCAGGCCGGCGTCGAGCGGAATCACGTCCATCAACATGCGGAAGCCCAATTGCTTGCGCAGCAGACGCCAGAGAATTTTTAGTTTGACCATCGGGATTTTCGGGTCCAGGAAAAGTTCGACCGGGTCGTAGCCGGGTTTGCGATGGATGTCCACGCAACGCGCGAAATCCGGCGCCCGCATGTCGTCCAGCCAATAATAATAAGTGAACCACGCCCCCTGCTCCGCCACGGCGATCAAATCGCCCGCGCGCGGATGGTCGAGGCCCAACTCCCGTTTTTCAGCCGCGCCCAGGACCGCGGCCACCCCCCGTTGCGCGGCCAGCGCGTCCCGCACCGGCCCCTCCAGCGAGGGATCGTTGAGGTAAAGGTGGGCGGCCTGATGATCGGCGACCGCGAAGACCTTGCTGGCGCCGCAATCCAGCAGTTCCAAACCCAGTTCCTCGCGCACCGCCACCCAGCCTTTTTGCCTGAACAGACGGTTCAGATGCACCGGATGGTCCACGCCCGAAATCCCGTATTCGGACAGCACGATGACGCGCACGCCGCGCTTTTGGAAGAAGGAAATCAAGTCGCCCGCCACGGCGTCGATTCGCCGCAGGTCCGCGGCCAGCAGCGGCCAGGCCGGCCCGTGCCGCTGGAGGTTGTAGTCCAGGTGCGGCAGGTAAACCAGGTTCAGCGTCGGCGCGTGTTTTTCGTCGATCCACTTGGCCGCCTCCGCAATCCAGCGGGAGGCGGCGATGGCGCTGCCGTGCGGCCCGTCCACTCCCGCTCCCGGCCCCCAGAAGGCCGCGAAGGGAAACTCGCCCAGGTCCCGCTTGATTTCGGGGCGGACTCCGGCCGGATGGGTGTAGATGTCAAACACCTTTCTGCCATCCGCCGGATAGGCGGGACGCGGCGTGATGGAGTAGTCCGCGTTGGAGTACATATTGAACCACCAGAACAACTGCGCGCAGGTGAACGCGCGGTCGCGCCGCCGCAATTCGTCCCAAAGCTTCGTTCCCGCCACGAGGTGGTTGGACTGCTTCCAGAACTGCACTTCGGCCAGCTCGCGGTGATACCAGCCGTTGCCGACGATGCCGTGGCGGGCGGGAGTTGTTCCCGTCAGATAGTTTGCCTGCGCGGTGCAGGTCACGGCGGGAAAGGCCGGTTCGATGCGCGTCCGCGCGCCCCGGTCGCCGAAGGCCGCCAGGTTGGGCGTCTCCGGTCCCAAGAGCGATTCCGTCAGCCCGACCACGTTGATGACCGCCGTTCGAGTCAGCATGGCCGGCCTATCTCCGATGGGTTCTATCAAGCATAAGTGCAGCGCCTCAATCGCGGCGCGACCAAAAGTAGATTCCAGCGATGATCGCCACCGAGGCGACGCTCATCCAGAGGGCCGAGCCGATGAAATAGGAACCGGCCACCATGAGGATGCCGCCAAAAAGGGGCGGCGCCGAGCGCTGTTTTTTTCCGTAAATGAAAAACCCGGCGCCGATCGCTCCCCAAATCAGCGACGCGATCAGCGTGCCCGGGTTCAGGCCCGTGATGGCGGCGGGTAACTGGCTGGGTTCGTCCATCAAGCCGGGGCGGTCAGATGGTTTGAACTTATGCTCATTGGTCCTGTTCCCCGGCAGAGCGACGCCCGCGTTCCGGCCGATCCGGAGACTGGCCGGAGGCTGAGGGATGGCGGCGTCCGCGCCGGCGGATTGGCGCGATGGTCTTCTCGCGGCTGCGCGGAACCAGGACCACCGGGCAGCCTTCGTAACCGAAAGCGCGCCGCATTTCCTTGGCCAGATACTTCTTGTAGGCTTCGGAAAACAAATCCGCGCGATTGACAAAGAGCAGGAACATCGGCGGCGCCTGCTTGATTTGTGTCGCGTAGAAAAACTTCAGCCGGTGCCCCGCCGAACTCAGCGGCTGCCGTTGCAAGATCGCGTCGTTCAAGGTGCGGTTGAGGATGGCGGTCGGCACCTTCTGGCGCAATTGCGAGGCGACGTAGCGGATCGATTCGAGCAACTGGTCCAGATGAAACCCTGTCTTGGCGGAGGTGAAGAGGACGGGGGCGTAATCGAGAAAAAACAGGTGCTCCTGGACCCAGCCGCCAAACTCCTCCAGGGTGGTCAGCGGACGCGCCTGGCCTTCCCGCCGTTTAACCTCCCGGTCGTGCAGGTCCTTGCGCGCCACGTCCACGTGTCCGGCCACGAGGTCCCACTTGTTGACAACGAGTATGCACGCCTTGCGTTCCTCGACAATCTTGTCCGCCACCTTTTTGTCCTGCCCCAGGATGCCCGACTCCGCGTCCAAGACGAATATGACGATGTCGCACCGCGCGATGGAGTCCTCCGTCCGTTTGACGCTGAAGAACTCGACCGAGTCGTCCACGCGCCGCTTCTGCCGCACGCCGGCAGTGTCAATTAGAATATAGCGCTGGCGCGCGCCGTCCGTCTCCACTTCAAAGGGCACGTCCACCGCGTCGCGCGTCGTGCCGGGAATGGGCGTGACGATGACCCTTTGCGAGCGGGTCAGCGCGTTGATGAGGGAGGATTTTCCCACGTTGGGGCGGCCCACCACGGCCAGCTTGAGCGGCGGTTCCCCCGCGACTTCCGCCGCGGCCGCCCCCTCGGCCTCGGCGGGCAGCGCCGCTGTCGCCGCCGTCATCAGCGCGTCAATGCCCCGTTGATGAATGGCGCTGACCGGAAATATCCGGGGAAAGCCCAGCTCGGAAAACTCGTCCGCGCCCGCGTCGTCCTGCCCGTTGTCCGCCTTGTTGACGGCGACGAGCGCCACCTTGCCCGCGCGGCGCAGGCGCAGGGCGACTTCCCGGTCCAGCGGCACAACACCTTCCCGGATATTGACCACCAAGATGATGACCTGGGCGGCTTCGATGGCCAGTTCGACCTGCGCGAACGCCGCCTCGGCGATGACGCCATCCGCCTTTTCCCCGCGCGCCAGGCCGATGCCGCCCGTATCGACCAGGGTGAAAGAGCGCCCGCCCCACTCGACCTCGGCCGTGACGCGATCGCGCGTGACGCCGGGTTCGTTGTGAACGATGGCGATACGTTTGCCGGCGATGCGATTAAACAGCGCGGATTTCCCGACATTGGGCCGTCCAACAATGGCAATTAAACCAGGCACGATGGACAAGTCTAGGCGCGATCCCCGCCACAAGCCATCCCTGAATTTTGTCCCGCTTCCTCAGCCCTTGCGGTGGTAATGAACGGCAACCATGCGGCTATCCAGGTCGATGATCGAATAACCCCAGGGCAAGTATCGTTCAGGCCCCTTGCGATCGGGACGCTCGACCCGCCAGGCGATGACCTCCCATCCGTCGCCGGTTTTAGAAACCTCCCATTCGGCCCGGTCGGCCCAATCTTCCTTTTGCTCCAGCAACCGCATCGCCACCGCGATCTGTTCGTGGTAGCGGCCTTGCGGGTCCTCGGGATGCTCCATGCGGGCAGACTTGCCGCAACCGCAGAGCAACGCGAAAACCAGGGCGAAAATCCAGCATCTTTCCATCTCCATCATATCGGCAACATGGCGTCGGGCTTGAGAGGGGGGTGCATTTCACTTTTTTGCGCAAGTCCTGTTGGCGAAGCAATACGTTGGGAGATCGGACATGTCGATTGAGAATTGGTCATTGAAAATCTGTCATTTGTTATTTCATGTCAGCGGCCGGGGACTGGCGCGGGGTTTTGGGCGGCGCCCAACCGCGGAGCGCGAGGGGGGAACTGAGCTTGCAGGGCGGCCCGTTGCTGGTCGAGCATGTCGAGTTGCTTGATGGTGTCGGCTTTCAGATGGCCGAGTGTGGAAGGGGTATTCTTGCCCAAAGGCTGCGGGCGCGCCGCCTGGCGAACGCCGTTGAGGTAATACTCCAGTGTTTTCAGATAGAGGGTAGCCACAAGGCTCCATTCCCGCGCGGAGCGCGCCGGCAAGGGTTGGAGGGCGGCGATGGCCCTCTCCACCGCAACCGTCGAATCGAGGGACGGCCATTGAGCGATGGCTTCCTGCAAGGTGTACCTGGCATCGACGGGCAATTGAGCGGCGCCAAGATGGACCGAAACCGGAACGTCCAGGGCGGATTGGATCATTTTCCGGGATTGCTCCGCGTTCCAAGATGGAGCCGGGTCGGTTCTTGAGACGGTGACGGAAGTCAATGCCCACCATTTTTCGACATCCAGCAACTGGTCGAAATGCGGATGGAAGGCGAGAAGGAATGAAGTCTGCCAATTGAGATGTTCGGGCAAGATCGCCAGCATCCGGTTTAGACAGGCTCTGCCGTCGGGAAACTGCAAGAGACCCTCGAAAAACAATTGGGAGCAGACGCGGTACAGTGCCAGGCCGTCGCCGCTCATGTCGCCGGGCTGCGGCCAGCATAATTGCTGGAAGGACAAGGGCGATTGTCGGCGGAGAAGGTCGCGGGCGGGAGTCGAGCCTTCCAGTCGCATCGTTCCAACCTGCTGGACACCCGGCTGAAGCATAAAGGTGGGCAGATTGAAAGCCTTGAGATGGGCGCTAAAGCCATCAATGAGCCATGTCGGGATTTCGGCGCACCGGTTGGTGGCGTTGCGGTTGACCAGTTCCAGAAGCAAGGTCTGCACCAAGGCTTCCTGAAGAATGTCCGCCGGCACGCGCTTGGGCAGTTCCATCTCGTAGTTCCAGCCGCCGGGGTCTTGCACCGCGGTGAGCTGCGGCCCCCGCTCTGGCGCCAATGCCGGGTTGATGCGCAAATCGACCCAGCCGCGCCAGTGGTCGGCCAAGCCCAGTTGAGCCAGAAACAATGCCTTGAGCCGCTCGCAAGAGACGACCAGGACGGCAGGTTGGAGGGTGATTTCATCCGTGTTGGTGGCCTCCGCCAACGGACGCGGCGTGAGCACGAACGCCCATCCTCCGGCGATGGGTGTGCGAACCCCTTTGAGGGCGGGGTCGGGCGTCTCCGGCTCCAATTCCCGCGCGACGAATTGCCCCGAAAAGCTGTTCGCGGTGATGGTGGCCGGGGCGGCGCAGGCGCAGGAAAGCCCGGCGGCCAGCCAGACGCAAAGCGGAAGAATCAGGGTATTCACGGCTCAGACCTCAACGGCAGTCTTATGCCCAAAGCCCCCCGCCCCGTCAAGGGCCGAAAGCCGCCACGGAGCAAAGGGGGGGTGGCGAGCGGGGACCAACGCTTGAAGATTGACAATGGCGGCACTCGCCAGAGTGCNNAACTGGCGTTCGCCGCATTTTTTGAGCAGAGACCTGGCACAACCAGGGATCAAGCCATAGTTTGGATTCTGCTGAAAAAACCCCCTGCTTTGAAGAATCACAATTCCGGCCGAGCCTTCGAGCCATCCGGCTGACCGCTTTGCTCACCCGGCTGTAATGCGCCATCTCCCCATTTTGTCTCCCATTCAGTCCGCCCGGCCCTCATTCCCAACTCCAGCACCCGCCCTTCCATAGACGCCTCATATCCTTTGACGGCTGCTTTGTCCAGTCCGAGTTCTTCCAATCAGACGGGATGTGGGGCGCCCGATTTGCGGTAATTTGCGCCTATTTGCGGCTTAAATTGACGGCGGTGTAAGGGTTATCCGGATTAGGAAGGTGAAAAGTTCGTCGGTTACGGAGATATTGGGGTGCAATCGGGAGACGGAACGCGACGACGCGGCGCAGCAAGCCGGACGCATCTCAAACAGATTTGGTTTGCCGGGTTGGGTGAATTCCATATTATCAAATCAAGTTGACCGTGAGCAAACGCGCCATGACCCATTTGAGTTCCGATCCGGTGATGTCGGCATTGATCGGCCACGTCGGTCCAATACGATTGCACCCTCGGCGCCTCCCGCCTTTCCAGTCTCTCGCGCACGCCATCATTCACCAACAATTGAACGGCACTGCCGCGGGAACAATTCTCGAAAGATTCAAGAAGCTCTTCGGAGAGCGCGATTTCCCCGCTCCCGGCCAGGTCGCAAAGAGTTCGGTGGACCGCTTGAGGACGGCGGGGTTGTCCCGTCCCAAGGCGGCATACATCATTGATCTGGCGACACGTTGCAACGCGGGATCGATTCCCAGCCTTGATGACTGCGATCATCTGAGCGACGAGGAGATCATCGCCAGACTGACGGAGATCAAGGGAATCGGACGCTGGACGGTGGAGATGTTTCTCATGTTCAATCTGGGCCGCCCGGATGTGCTGCCTGTTGGCGATTTGGGAGTGCGAAAGGGCTTTCAGATCGCCTACAAAAAGCGCCAGTTGCCGACGCCGGAACAATTGGCCAGGCACGGCGTCCGTTGGGCTCCTCATCGCACCCATGCCGCCCACTACCTGTGGCGGGCCGCCGATTCTGGTGCCAATCCAAACTGGTAGTCGCCAGGGCCTGGAGTTGCACCCAATTGAACACTGAATCCAGCCAGAGTGCCGAACCGAGTCTCATCCATCCGCTGGCCTCAATTGTCGAACGGCTCGATTTGGCGCAATTGTTTCCCACCGGAAGGCCGCTGGAAGTTGAGTTGGGGAGCGGCGATGGCTCGTTTCTGGCGGAATACGCGGCGCTGCATCCCGGGAGCGATTTTGTCGGCGTGGAACGTCTGCTGGGGCGGTTGCGCAAACTGGACAGGAAGGGCCGGCGGCTGGGGCTGGCCAACTTGCGGGCGGTGCGCATCGAAGCGTCCTATTTCCTGGAGTGGTTGCTGCCGCCGAAATCGGCCCGGGCGCTGCACATTTATTTTCCTGACCCGTGGCCCAAGCGCAAGCACCGCAAGCACCGCCTTATTAACGAACGATTCCCAACCCTGGCCGGCGAAGCCCTGGCGGAGGGCGGCGCGGTTTATTTGAGGACGGATGACGCGGATTATTACGCGCAGATGAAAGCGGTATTCGCCGCCAGACCGTCATTCGTGGAAATCGCGACGCCGGAGGCGCTGGCGGCGGTGTTGACCGATTTCGAGCGTGGCTTCCTCAAACGAGGCGTCCCCACGTTGCGCGCGGCGTATCAACTTGCCGGGCCGCCTCCTTAAACATCAATGACCGGCCCGCCACCGTCGCCGGAGGGCGGCCGGGGCGGGTTGCCGCGGCGAATCTCGACGCGCGGCCCGCCGCCCTTCATGAGCATGTTAAGCATCATTGAGACGATGCTGACAATGAGCGAACCCCAAAACGCCGCCGTGAAAGTTTCAACGTGAAACCCCCTCAGGATATGCCCCACCCAATAAAGGAGGAGAGCGTTGATGAAGAGGAGGAAAAGGCCCAAGGTCATAATCAGGAACGGAAGCGAAAGCACCAGGATGATCGGGCGAACAAAGGCATTGAGCAAGCCGAGCAGGAGCGTCGCCAGGATCAAGCCTGACGCCGTGTACGTAATGCCCGGAACGATATTGGCGGCCAGCATGACGGCGACCGTGGTAATCATCCAACGTTTGAGAAAGGACGCAAAGTTTTGGGACATATCGTTTCCAGCATTGCCGGCCCTCAATCCAAGAGCCGGAATAACATCCCGCACCCGGCCGCCAAAAACAAGGGGTTTTTCCGTCCCCCCAAGATTTTCGCGGTTGCCTGTGCGGCTTGGGGAACTTAGAATGGGGGTTGCATGAAACATCAGCTCGATTTTGAAAAACCGATTGTGGAGCTGCAGCGCAAACTGGACGAGCTTAAAAAGCACCCAGAGACCCATGCCCCAGGCATGAGCCACCAGGAGGAAGTCGCCCAGTTGGAGCAGAAGATCGCGGACACCCGGCGGCAGATTTTTGAGCAGATCAGCCCGTGGGACCGGGTCAAGATCGCGCGGCACCCCAAACGGCCCTTCACGCTGGACTATATCAGCGCCATGATGACGGACTTTACGGAATTGCATGGGGACCGGCTGTTTGCCGACGATCACGCGGTGGTGGGAGGCCTGGCCAAGTTGAACGACCAGAAGCTGGTCGTCATCGGCACGCAAAAGGGCCGGGACACCAAGGAAAACATCATGCGCAATTTCGGGTCGGCGCATCCGGAGGGTTATCGCAAGGCGCTGCGGTTGATGAAGCTGGCCGACAAATTCGGATTGCCCATCATCACGATGATCGACACATCGGGGGCTTATCCCGGCATCGGGGCCGAGGAACGGCACGTGGCCGAAGCCATCGCGGTGAACCTGCGCGAAATGATGTTGCTGGAGGTGCCCATTATCGCCGTCGTCATTGGCGAGGGCGGGTCGGGCGGGGCCTTGGGCATCGGCGTGGCCGACCGCGTGTTGATGCTGGAAAACGCCTATTATTCGGTCATCAGCCCGGAGGGTTGCGCGGCCATACTTTGGAGAGACCGCTTCGCCGCCCCCAAGGCGGCCGAGGCGCTGCGCATCACAGCAAAGGATTTGTTGGAACTGGGGTTGGTCGATGAAATCGTCCCCGAACCGCTCGGCGGCGCCCACAACGACTGGGCCGGCACGGCGCAAACCCTCAAGAGCGTCCTGGTCAGGAACCTGGCCAGCCTCAAGAGGCACTCTTCCGGCGACCGCCTGAATTCGCGCTACCAAAAATACCGGGCCTATGGCCAGTTCCTGGAGGTCAAAGAGAAAACCGCCTTGAACGAGGGCGCCTCTGAAAACGGCCACCCCGCCGCCAACGGCGCGGTCGCCTTGCCGTCCTCCAACCCCGGCGGTCCCATCTTGTGAAACTTTATCCGCTGACCTTCCAACCCATTTTCAAGGAGCGTCTATGGGGCGGGCGCAACCTCCAATCCCTTTACGGCAAGCCTCTCCCGCCTGGCATCGCGGTAGGCGAGTCCTGGGAAATCAGCGACCGGCCCGGCGACCAGAGCGTCATTGCGCGCGGGGCGTTGCGCGGCAAAACGCTGCATTGGCTGATGGAGCAATGTCCGTCCGAGATGCTGGGAATGAGCGGGCCGCCGCCGCCGCGTTTTCCCTTGTTGGTGAAAATCATCGACGCCCAGGCGACCTTGTCCTTGCAGGTTCATCCCCCCGCGGCGGTGGCCGCGTCGCTGGGCGGCGAACCGAAGACGGAGATGTGGTACGTGGCCCGCGCCGGACCGGCCGCTGAGTTGTTCGTCGGCTTGAAAAAGGGCGTCAGCCGCGCGGAGTTTGAAGGCAAACTGGCTGGCCAGAATGTCGCCGAATGCTTCCATCGCATCCCGGTCAAAGCGGGCGACGCGATGTTCCTGCCCAGCGGGCGAGTCCACGCGCTGGGAGCGAAGATCGTGATTTTTGAAATCCAACAGAACTCCGACACGACCTATCGTGTTTTCGACTGGAACCGGGTGGATCGGGATGGGAAAGCGCGCCAACTCCATGTGCAGCAATCGCTGGCCAGCATCGATTTTTCCGATTTCGAGCCGTCGCTGTTGCCGGGTGGATTTGAGCCTGCTTTGCCGGGCCTGGCTCGCCGGCTGGTGAAGAATGACCTCTTCGAAGTCAGTCTCAGGCAGTTGGGCGGCGGTGAGGAACTTCCGCTGGCGGATGGCCGCATGGAAATCATCGGGATGCTGGAAGGGGCGGCGCGGATTGAGGGCGCCGGCGAGCTGGTGGAACTGGCCGCGGGGCAATTCTGCCTCGTGCCCGCGCAATGCGCGCGGGGGCAATTCAACGTTCGCGGCACCGGCAATTCCCAGGGCGGCAGTTCAAAGCTCAAAGAGCGCCCCGGTGAGACGTGTTTGTTCCTGCGAATCTTCTCTCACCCCTGAAAATCGTGACGACGGGCCGGGGAATGGCAGGGTCGCCGCGCCGAGGCGACCACCCGGGAAGAAATTCATGCGGACGGCTCGGCGAGCCGCCCCTCACATGCGTGATTGACGTATTAGTGAAAATCCGCGTTTGACGAGCCAGCATTAGGTGCTATGTTCCTAAACGTATGAGCGCCAGAAAAATCGAAAATAGTCCGCTCGGGTTATCCCCCCGCCCCACTCAATGTCTGACACTTTCAGCCAGTTCCGTCCATATCCGGAAGACCGGCATTGAATTTCACAACGATGTCCCCCTGACACCCTGGACCGAAATGACCGTGACGCTGCAGGGTCCAGGCGAAGCCAAAAGGGTGAATTTCACCGGGGTCGTCGTCGAGTGCGCCGGCAACCGCGCGGAGGGTTACGCCATCTCGATGCTTTTCACACATGTATCGCGCCAGTCGCAAGCGCGATTAATGGCTTATTCCTGACTGGATTATTCCCCGGTTGATGCTGTAGAGTGCGGGCGATGGAAACTTTTCGTCGCATACTGACCGCCGCAGTGGAGGGTGGAGCGTCCGATGTTCATCTCAAGATCGGCACGCCCATCATCTTTCGCATCAACCGCAAGCTCGTCAACGTCGATGGGCCGCAGCCCAGCGAGGAGTGGATGCGCAAAGTGGTCGATGAGATCGTGCCGCAGCACACGAAGGAAATCCTGCGCAGCCACCACGAATGCGATTTTTCCTATTTTCTGCCCGGAGTGGGCCGATTCCGGACCAACTGTTTTCATCAGCGGGGACAGCCCTGCCTGGCCATGCGCTTTGTCAAGACGCAGGTGCCAAGCTTCGAGGAATTGGGGTTGCTGGCGGTTTTGAAGCAAATCGCCCAAGCGCCACGAGGCATCGTGTTGCTGTCAGGATCGACCGGTTGCGGCAAATCGACCACGCTTGCGGCGATGATCGAGCACATCAACGCCAACAGCCGCAAGCACATCATCACGCTGGAAGACCCCATTGAATATGTCTTCGAGGACAACCAATCGATCCTCGAACAGCGCGAAATTGGCTTGGACACCCCGTCCTTTACGGATGGCCTCCGTCATGTCCTGCGCCAGGACCCCGACGTGATCATGATCGGGGAAATGCGCGACGCTACGAGTTTCTCGGCGGCGATGAGCGCGGCTGACACCGGGCATCTGGTGCTTTCGACCCTGCACACCACCAACGCCGCGCAATCGATCGGGCGCATTTTGGATTTCTTCAAGCCGGACGAGCGGGAGCAGATCCGGCGGCAAATCGCGGCCACGATGCAAGCGGTGGTCTGCCAGCGCATGGTTCCGACCATCGCCGGCGGCATGACCCCTGCCCTGGAAATCATGATCAACACCGGCACCGTGCGGAAACTTATTGAGGAGAACCGCCTGGAAAAACTGCCTGCCGCCATCGAAACCGGGGGCGACGATGGGATGCTTAATTTCAATCAATCCCTGTTCCAATTGGTCAAGGACGGCGTCGTTTCGCAAAAGGACGCGCTGGCCAAGGCGACCAATGCCCAGGCGCTGGAAATGAATTTCCAGGGAATCTTTCTCACCGAAGGCAATCGCATCCTGGGATAATCAAAGAACTCCCCGAAGAATTGGCTTGCTGAAAAGCCGCGGTTTTGCCAAGAATCTCCTCAGACGCATGTTAGCACAATGCCTTGCCGGAAGAAGAACCGGCCTTCGCCTTCACCCAGCCCCCTGGCTCGGCGCCACAGTTCTATGCGGCGCGGCATTGGCGCCCGCATCCCTTTTCGGCCTGGGTGTCGCGCTGCCTGATCAGGACGCTTTTGCCACCGCCCGCGGCAACGCGTTTGTTGCCACTGCGGACGACCCGGCGGCCGTGTACTACAATCCGGCGGGCATTTCGCAATTGACGGGCGCGAACCTTTCATTGGGGGCATACGGCATTGACTATGGTTCCAGTTACAAAAGCGGCACTACCTCCGTTAACAGCCAAACGCAATTGGCCGTCCTGCCGCAGTTGTTCTCGACCTACAGCTTGCCGGAATATCATCTGACACTTGGCTTGGGTGGTTATTGCCCTTACGGCCTCAGGAACGAATGGCCGGCGACCGAGGCTCTGATCGCCAGCGGATTCCTTGCCGGCGGCGAAACGGGCGAGATTCATTATTACACCATCAACCCGGTCGTTGCCTGGCAGGTGGTTCCCTCCATTTCGATCGCCGCCGGTCCCACGATCAATTATTCGCAAGCCGATCTGAAAGAATACCCCGGCTTTGTAAACCACTTCCGCGGACGCGACATGGACGTTGGCTACAACATCGGCGTGCTGTGGCACCCGTCCGACCCGCACTCGGTGGGCATTACGTATCGGAGCGCGACGGACATGAACTACTCCGGCCACGCCACCGTGCCTGCCCCGCCCTTTACCGCCAACACGGGCGCGACGGCCAATTATCATTTCCCGCAGACGCTCGCCTTCGGCTACTCGTTCCGCCCGACACCTAAATGGAATTTTGAGGCCGATGCCAATTGGACCGACTGGACTACGCTGCAAGGCTTGACGGTCAAACCGCAGGGGGCGCCTCCGGAAACCCTCGCATTCAACTGGGATCAAAGCTGGATGATTGACTTCGGGGCGACGCGCTATCTTGGCGATGGCTGGCGGATTAGCGGCGGATACATGTACAGCCTCAACTCGGTCCCGTCCTCCTCATTCAACCAGCTCATTCCCGATTCGGACCGCCACATATTCAGCCTGGGCGTCGGAAAGAAATACCAGCATTTCAGTTGGGATGCGGCGTATCAACTGGGGTGGAGTCCGTCCCGCACGGTGAGCGGTGACGCCGACGTGCCGGCCAATGGGACCTACGAATTCTTAAGCCATGCAATCAGCATTAACCTCGGCTATCATTTCTGAAGGTAAAGACACCGCGGCGCCGAAGGCGCGCCAGACTTTGCTCATCGTGGACGATGAGGAAGGTCCAAGGCAATCTTTGCGGATCGTTTTCAAGGACGATTACAACCTCCTGATCGCCTCCAACGGGCGCGACGCAATCGAACTGGCCCAAAAAAACAAGATCAACGCGGCCGTGCTGGACATCCGCATGACGGGGATGAGCGGGACGGAAGTCCTGGAGAAGCTCAAAGGAATCCAGCCCTCCATTGAAGTGATCATGCTCACGGCCTACGAGTCGGTGGACACCGTGCGGCAGGCGTTGCGACTGGGCGCCTGCGATTACCTCAACAAACCCTTCGACGTGCCCTCCATCCGCAAAACCGTCGCGACCGCAATGGAGCGCCATTCCTTTTCCGACGAAATCCGGGCCAACAACGAGAAGCTGGCCGCGCTCCAGGTCGAATTGCAAGACCAGCGCCTCCAGGAGGAAATCACGCGCACCCGCGGCGAGATTTACGCCAGCATCATCCACGACATCAACGGCCCTCTGACCATCATCTCCGGCTTCATTCAAATCATCAACCAGCGCATGGGCGAATCCAAGCGGCTGGAAGGCGACGACATGGAGATGGTCAAGGACCGGCTCCGGCGCATAACCCGGCAGGTGAGCAATTGCATAGAAATTTCGCACCGCTACCTGAGCTTCATGCGGCAGCAACCCTCCGCTCCCGCCCGCATCAATGTCAATCAAATTCTTGAGGATTTGCGCGAGCTGTTGAACGTCCATCCCAGCAAGGGTGACAACACCCTGAAAATCCAGTCCCTGGACCGCGAGGTTGAATTGCAGATGAACGGCACCGACCTCATCCAAATCCTCCTCAACCTGGCCATCAACGCCTTGCAATGCTCCCCCGACCCGCACATCGTCGAAATCTCCGGCCAGTTGCTCGACACCGGCGCCGACTTTTCCCGCATCTTCGAGGGGCCGACCGACCGCATCCTCTATGGCCAAGGCTTCGCCAACACGCCCCCGCTGTTGGTCCTAACGGTCCGGGACAACGGCCCCGGGATACCGCCCGAAGTCCTGCCGAAAATCTTCCAACCCTATTTCACCACCAAGCCGCCCGGCAAAGGCACCGGCCTTGGCCTGGCCATCGTCCACAGGCTTCTCAAAGAAGCCCGGGGCTGCATGCACATCCATTCCAAGCCCGGAGAAGGCGCCGCCTTCAACATCTACCTTCCCGCAACCGTCAAACATTGACCGCTCCCAGTCCCCGGCGCGCCCGCATCCCGGCTTTTGCGCGTTTTAGGATACCCCCTCCCAATTTCATTGAGCATTGCCTGGGGGTGTAATACACTCGGGCTTGTGAAGGTTTTTGTAACTGGCGGCGCGGGGTACATCGGGTCTGTCTGCGTTGAGGAATTGCTCAACGCCGGACACGACGTCACTGTTTTTGACAATCTCACCGAAGGGCATCGCTCGGCGGTGGACAAGCGCGCCGTCTTTGTTCTGGCCCGCGCGAGCGACGTGGAAACCATCACCGCCGCAGTGCGCCATGCAAAGGCGGACGCCGTCGTTCATTTTGCGGCCAATGCGCAGGTGGGCGAATCCATGACCAATCCGGGGAAGTACTTTCGCAACAACGTCTGCAACGGATTGAACCTCCTGGACGCGGCCGTGGCCGCCGGCGTCAAGAAGTTTGTCTTCAGTTCGACGTGTGCGACCTATGGGCCGCCCGATCGCGTGCCGATGACGGAAGACCTGCCGCAACGCCCCATCAATCCCTACGGCGAATCCAAACTCATGTTCGAGAAAATGCTCCACTGGTACCGGCAGATACACGGGTTGGAATTTGTCGCCTTCCGCTACTTCAACGCGGCGGGGGCGAGCGAAAAATTCGGGGAGCATCACCGCGTCGAAACGCATCTCATCCCCAACATCCTCCAAGTGCCCTTGGGCCGAGCGGACCACGTCGAGATTTTTGGGACGGACTACCCGACGCCCGACGGCACCTGCATCCGGGATTACATCCACATTATAGATCTGGCCCAGGCTCATATCCTGGCCCTGCCGGCGGGACGCCAGGGCTTTTACAATCTGGGCAACGGCGACGGTTATTCCGTGCGCCAGGTGATCCATGTCTGTGAAAAAACGGTCGGCCGCCCCATTCCCACCGTCGAGAAGCCCCGTCGGGCGGGCGACCCGCCCAAGCTGGTTGCCTCCGCCGAGAAGGCCGCGCACGAACTGGGATGGAAACCGCGGTATCCGAAGTTGGAGCAGATCGTCGCGCACGCATGGCGATGGCATCAGGCCCACCCGGATGGCTACCCGGATTGACTTTGCATCGTCTTGCGCCTTGACTGGCGAACAGCCCGTTTTATGATGCGCCCCAACTATGAGTGAAATCTCTAATATACAGGCGCGCGAGATACTGGATTCGCGCGGCAACCCAACCATTGAAGTCGATGTGCTCCTGGCCAGCGGCGCGGCGGGCCGCGCGGCTGTTCCTTCCGGCGCCAGCACCGGCGAGCACGAAGCCCTCGAATTGCGCGATGGCGACAAAGCCCGCTACAACGGCAAGGGCGTGACCAAGGCTGTCAAAAATGTCACCGACAAAATCCTCCCCGCCTTGCTCCACGTCGAAGCCCTGGATCAACTCACGGTGGACGGCATCATGCTCAAATTGGATGGGACGGAAACGAAATCCAAACTGGGCGCCAACGCCATCCTAGCGGTGTCTCTGGCCAACGCCAAGGCGGCTGCGGCGGAGTTGGACCTGCCCCTCTTCAAATACCTGGGCGGCCCCAACGCCAAGGTCCTGCCCGTTCCGATGGCCAACGTCATCAACGGCGGCGCCCACTCGGACGCGCCGATTGATTTCCAGGAATTCATGATCGCGCCCAAGGGTTTACCGACTTTCTCTCTGGGGTTGGAGGCCATCGTGGAGGTGTTTCACGCCCTCAAGGCCGTTCTCAAGAAAAAGGGTTGCTCCACCGCCGTGGGCGATGAAGGCGGTTTCGCCCCGAAACTGGAGAGCGCTGAGGCGGCGATCGAGACGATCCTGCAGGCGATCAAGGACGCCGGCTACAAGGCGGGCAAGGATATTTTCCTGGCGTTGGACCCGGCCTCTTCCGAGTTCTACGACAGCGCGTCGGGGCTTTACGTGTTCAAAAAGGGATCGGGCGAAAAATTGAAGGGCGAGGAACTGGTCGCGCTGTATTCCGAATTGGCCGCCAAATATCCCATTTTCAGCATTGAGGACGGTTGCGCCGAAAATGACTGGAAAACCTGGAAACTTATCACTGACAAACTGGGCGGCAAATTGCAGTTGGTCGGCGACGATCTTTTTGTCACCAACGTCAAGTTTCTCCGCCGGGGAATTGACGAGGGCGTGGCCAATTCAATCCTGGTAAAAGTCAATCAAATCGGTTCGTTGACGGAAACCCTGGACACGGTCGAGCTGGCGCAAAACAACGGCTACACGGTCGTCATCAGCCATCGTTCCGGCGAGACCGAGGACGCCACCATTGCCGACATCGCGGTCGCGACCAACGCGGGCCAGATCAAGACCGGCTCGTTGAGCCGCACGGATCGCGTGGCCAAGTACAATCAGTTGCTCCGCATCGAACAAATCCTGGGCAAGAACGCGGTTTACGCCGGGACGCTGCCAACGCGGCGTTCAAAGTCTTGAATTCCCGGTTCCAGGTTTAACGGCGGCCGCCATTGATGAAGGAGACGATTGCCCACTTGATCCAGTGGTATCAGAGCACCCTGGACGCGGGCGGCTATCCTCTCATCGCGCTTTTGATGGCGGTTGAAAGCACGATATTCCCGATACCGAGCGAACTGATTATTCCCTTCGCGGCCCAACGGGCCCAGGCCGCGGGTCATCTCAGCGTCCCCGGCGTCGTCATCGCCGGGGCGCTTGGTTCGTGGGTGGGCGCGACGATCATGTATTGGGCGTCGCGTCTGGCCGGGCGGCCCCTGGTCGTGCGTTACGGCGCCTATTTCCTTGTGCCGGAGGCCAAACTGCGCGCCGCCGAGCGGTGGGCGCTCCGGTTCGGTTCCTTCGGTGTTTTTGTGGCACGCCTGCTCCCGGTCGTGCGCCACTTGATCGGCATTCCGATGGGGATTGTCAAAATGGACTTTAAACTTTATTCCGTCTTTACACTCGTCGGCTCGACCCTCTGGTGCGCGGTGCTGGCCTGGGTCGGCGTGAAGGCGGGGCAGGACGCCAGCCTCATGCAAGGCGATCTTCATTCCGTCACCAAATGGCTGGCAGGCGCGGTGGCTTTCCTGGCGTTGATTTACTATTTCCTCGTTCACCGCTACATGCGCGGCGACGGCCCGGCAAAAGAACTTTGAAGTTCCGGGCGCAAACACTACATTGATTTCGAATGACTTCCGCCGAAATTCGCCAGTCGTTTTTGGACTTCTTCAAATCCAAAGGGCACTCCATTGTCCCTTCCTCAAGCCTCATGCCCGATTCGCCCGGCCTGCTTTTCACCAACGCCGGCATGAATCAATTCGTCCCGATATTCCTCAACCAACGCGCGCCCGACGTCGATAAATGGCCCGGCGCCATCCCGGGCGCGCCCACCCGCGCCGCGGACACCCAGAAGTGCATCCGTGCCGGCGGCAAGCACAACGACCTCGAAGACGTCGGCCTGGACACCTATCACCACACCTTTTTCGAGATGCTGGGCAACTGGAGCTTTGGCGATTATTTCAAGAAAGAGGCCATTGATTGGGCCTGGGAACTGGTCGCCGAGGTCTGGAAATTCCCCCGCCACCGCCTCTACGCCACTGTCTATAGCCCCGACAAATCCCGAAACGATCCGAGCGACTTTGACCTCGATGCCTATGACTTCTGGGCCGCGAAATTCTCCGCCGCCGGTCTCGATCCCAAGGTCCACATCGTTCACGGTGGCAAGAAAGACAACTTTTGGATGATGGGCGAAACCGGCCCCTGCGGCCCCTGCTCGGAAATCCATGTCGATTTGACTCCCGCTGGCGACACCAAAGGTTCGCTCGTCAACAAAGGCGACGCCCGTTGCATCGAAATTTGGAACCTCGTCTTCATTCAATTCAACGCCAATCCGGACGGGAGTTTTTCCCCCCTGCCCGCCCGGCACGTCGATACGGGCATGGGGTTCGAGCGCGTGACGGGCATCATGCAGAACACGCGCGATTTCACCGATTTTTCGCGCGTCATCTCCAATTACGAAACCGACATCTTCCGCCCGCTCTTTGACAAGCTGGAAGAACTCAGCGGCAAAAAATACGCCTCGACGCTCCCGAATGGCTCTGCCTCTGAACAAATTCAGATCGACATCGCCTTTCGCGTCATCGCGGATCACATCCGCACTCTTGCCTTCTCGATTGCCGACGGCATCCTGCCGGGTAACAACGACCGCAACTACGTCCTGCGCCGGATCCTGCGCCGCGCCGTTCGCTACGGGCGGACCCTCGGTTTTCACGATCCGTTTTTTTACAAACTGGCTAGTGTGCTGGGGGAACAAATGGGCGATGTTTTTCCCGAAGTCCGCCTCAAACAGCCCCGCATCCAGGAGATCATCCTGGCCGAGGAGGACGCCTTCAACAAGACACTCGACCGCGGGATCGAATTGTTCAATGAAGAAATCGCCGCCGGAGGCGTGCGCTCCATTTCCGGCGACTTCGCTTTCAAACTTTACGACACCTACGGCTTCCCGTTGGACCTGACCGAATTGATGGCGCGCGAACGCGGTTTGACCGTGGACACCGCCAGCTTTGAAAAGCTCATGGACGAGCAGCGCGCCCGCGCCCGCGCCGCCCAGAAAAAGGAAATCATCGCCGCATCCAACATTGACACCTCCCATTCGACCCAATTCGTCGGATTCGACCACCTGCACGCCTCTGCAGCCGTCCTCGCCGCCGTCAGCGTCAAGGACAAGACCGCCGTCATCCTCGACACGTCTCCCTTCTACGCCGAAATGGGCGGCCAGGTCGGCGACACGGGCGAAATTCGGGCCGGTGGAAGCATATGGAGTATCGTCAATACTCAGAAAAACGGGGGCACGTTCCTTCATCTTTTGGCCGGGAAAGCCGCGCCGGAGCCGGGCGCGAAGGTCGAACTCCACGTCAACGCCCCGCGCCGCGCGGCCATTCAGCGTCACCATTCCGTCACTCATTTGCTGCATTGGGCCTTGCACGAAGTGGTCAGCGCCGATGCCACTCAAAAAGGCTCCTTCGTCGGGCCGGACAAATTGACATTCGATTTCAGCGGCGCCGCGCTCACGCGCGCGGAGGTCGGCGACGTGGAAAAACTGGTCAATGAGCGGATTGTCGAAAACTCCGGCCTTGCGTGGTCGGAAGTTCCTTACGCGGAAGTAAAAGGACGCAAGGATGTCATGCAGTTTTTCGGGGAGAAGTACGGCGACGTCGTTCGCGTGGTGCAGATCGGCGGCGCGCCGGGCGCGCTCAATGGCTACTCCATGGAGTTGTGCGGCGGCACTCACACGCGGGCGACAGGCGAGATTGGTATGTTCCGCATCGTCAGCGAGAGCGCGGTGGCGGCGGGCATCCGGCGCATCGAGGCTGTCGCCGGATTGCGCGCCTATGAAAAATCCAGGGATGAAGCCGCGTTGATTTCAACCGTCGCCGGGAAGATCAATTCGCCCGTGGCCGAGCTGGAAAAGAAAGTCGATGCGCTCCTGGCCCAGCAGAAAGAACTCGAGAAGGCGCTTGCGGCGATGCGCCAAAAACAGGCGGGCGAAGTCGCGCGCGGCCTGGCGGCCAGGGCGGACATGTCACGCCCCGTACCCAGCGTCGTGGAGCAGATTGAGGCGGCGGATGGCGATTTTCTGCAAGCCGTGGCCGACGCGATCAAAGGCCAGTTCAAGGGCGTGATCGTCCTCGGCGGAACAAACGGCAACGCCGTGGCCTTGGTGGCCGCCGTCTCGCCGGAATTCACCGCCAAATTTCACGCCGGGAAGATCATTCAATCCATCGCGCCCATTGTCGGCGGCAAAGGCGGCGGCAAACCTGACAACGCCCGCGGCGGCGGCAAAGACGTCTCCAAATTGGGCGAAGCGCTGGCGAAAGCGCGGACGCTCATTGGAGCCGGCGCCTGATATGAAACAAGAGTTCGATTCCATTGAAGCCGTTCTTGCCGACTTGCGCCGCGGCCGCATGGTCGTGGTGGTGGACGACGCCGACCGTGAGAATGAAGGCGATTTCATCATGGCCGCCGAATGCGTCACTCCCGAAGCCATCAACTTCATGGCCAAATATGGCCGGGGATTGATTTGCGTCCCGATGACCTACGAGCGGCTCAAGCAATTGGGCATCGAACAAATGGTGATGCAAAATACCGAAACCTTTCGCACGGATTTCCAAGTCAGCGTCGATGCCGCCCGCGGCATCACCACCGGCATCAGCGCCGCCGACCGCGCATTGACGATCAAGATCATGGCCGACCCGACGGCGGTGCCGGAGGATTTAATTCAACCGGGGCACGTCTTTCCGCTGCGGGCCAAGCCGGGCGGCGTCCTGCAAAGGGCCGGGCACACGGAGGCGTCCGTCGATCTGGCCAAACTGGCGGGCCGTCGCGCCATCGGCATCTGCTGCGAAATCATGAGCGAAGACGGCTCCATGGCGCGCTTGCCCGAATTGAAGCGCCTGGCTCGCAAGCATCGCCTCAAGATTTGCACCGTCGCCGATTTGATCCATTACCGGCGCACCCGGGAGAAACTGGTCGAGCGGGTCGAGGTGGTGAAGATGCCCACGGCCTACGGAGACTTCGATCTTTACCTTTACAGGTCGAAGATCGACGGCCAGCACCACCTGGCCCTGGCCCGCGGGCAGGTTGCGGGGAAGAAGAACGTCCTGGTGCGCGTGCATAGCGAATGCCTCACGGGCGATGTCTTTGGATCGCGCCGCTGCGATTGCGGGTCGCAGTTGCACGAGGCCATGCGGC
The DNA here is from genome assembly GCA_003138485.1 of Verrucomicrobiales bacterium. Classification (GTDB taxonomy): domain Bacteria; phylum Verrucomicrobiota; class Verrucomicrobiia; order Limisphaerales; family Palsa-1400; genus PLGF01. Next base: position 25,140 of record PLGF01000157.1, read on the forward strand.
GCATCGCGGCCGCCGGCCAGGGCGTCATTGTCTATATGCGCCAGGAAGGCCGCGGCATCGGACTGGCCTCCAAGATCAAGGCCTACAAATTGCAGGAGAGCGGCCTGGACACTGTCGAGGCCAATCTCAAGCTCGGTTATGGCATGGACCTGCGCGAATACGGATTGGGCGCCCAAATCCTGGCCGACTTGGGGTTGAAGACCATTTCACTGCTGACAAATAATCCGAAAAAAATCGTCGGACTCAAAGGCTACGGCCTGGAAATCGTCGAGCAACTTCCCATCAAAATCCGCCCCAATCCGCACAACGAAAAATATCTCAAAACCAAGCGCGAAAAAATGGGGCATTTATTGTGATCCGCCACGACCCGCCATGTTGACTCCCGTTCAGCCCCGCAAAATCCGCGCCGCAGGCGGTTCCTTCGCCATCGTCGCCTCCCGATACAACGCGCGATACGTTGATGCGATGGTCGAGGCCGCCCGCGAGGAATTGACGAAGGCGGGCGCCGGGAAAATCCACCTCGTGCGCGTGCCGGGGGCTTTTGAGATTCCGGTTGTGGCGGCGCAACTGGCGCGCTCCCGCCCGCCGTGCGCGGCCATCATCTGCCTGGGTGTGATTCTCCGCGGCCAAACCACCCATGCCCAACAGATCGCCGACGCGGTCAGCGCCGCCCTGGCGCAACTTCAGATTCAGCACGCCCTGCCCGTCATCCACGAAGTTCTGCTCCTGGAAAACGAATCCCAAGCCGTCGTCCGCTGCCTTGACAAGAAACACAACCGTGGCGCCGAAGCGGCGCAAACCGCGCTGGAAATGGCGCGGGTGATGCGCTCGCTCCGGCGGCGTTGATCCGGACGGGGCGCGAAGGCCAATCTTTGCCAATCGTTGCCAACCGGCGCGGCGGCGGCATGGTACATGCAATCTTCTAACAATCAGCATTCGATTTTGTGAAATGTGTCACAATGCGCTTGCGTTGACTTCGCGGACGGTTAAAGTTCTTGACGATACGGTTCGTTTGTCAATTATGCGCGTATGAAGAAATTTGCATTGCTGATTGCGGTTGCCACTCTGGCCTGCGTCCAAGGCGTCCCGGCTGGCGACGTTACCGGGAAGGTCACTTTGAAAGGGACGCCGCCCCCGGAAAAACCGATCGCCTTCGACGACACCTGCGGCAAGATGCAACCCGCCGTCACCACCACACGCCATTACGTCGTCGGAAAAGAGGGCGGCCTGGCCAATGTCTTTGTTTATATTTCCAAGGGTCTGGAAGGCAAGAAGTTCACCCCGCCGGCGGACGCCGTCGAAGTGGACCAGCAGGGTTGCAATTACCAACCCTACGTCTCCGGCGTCATGGCGGGCCAAACCGTGCGCATCAAGAACTCCGATCCCATCATGCACAACATCCACGCCCTGCCCAAGGTGGATGGGAATACCGAGTTTAATTTCGCCCAGCCCAGCCAGGGCGACGTCAATGACACCAAATGGACCGAAAGCATCAAAAATCCCGAGGTCCTGGTCAAACTCAAATGCGACGTGCATCCGTGGATGTTCGCCTACGTCGGGGTGCTGCCTCATCCTTATTTCGCGGTCACTGATAAAGACGGCAATTTCAAGATCGCCAATGTTCCGGCCGGCAAATACACCCTCACGGCCTATCATTTGAAGGCGCACGGCGCCAAACCTGGGGAAGCCCAGGAGATTTCTGTGGCTGACAGTCCGGTAACGGCCAATTTCACGGTCGAAGTGCCGCCGCCGCCGCCACAGTAAAACCGGTCGGCAGAGCCGTTGAGAGCCGGCTTTTTCCAGGACCCTCCGTTCCTGGCCGCCGGAGTATTACGGAGTCGTTGTTGTTTGTTGTGTATTTGGGTTTTCCGAAGTTTTTCGGAGAAAACGTGGTCTGTTGTTGTACGTGAGTTTGACACAAGTCAATACTATGGTTTTGAAGCGCTTCGCGGTTTTCACCGCGATGGCCACTTTTCTGCTCGTTTGGATGGGCGGCCTGGTCACCAGCAACGGAGCGGGCCTGTCGGTGCCGGACTGGCCAAACTCTTACGGCTACAACATGTTCCTCTTCCCCGTATCCAAGTGGATCGGCAACATCTTTTATGAGCACACCCACAGATTGGCCGCTTCGGCCGTCGGCTTGCTCACCACCGTCCTGGCGTTGTGGCTCTTCGGACGCAAAGCCCGGCCGGTGCTCCGTTTCGGCGGACTGCTTTTCGCCGCGGCCGGAGCCGTGCTCTGCTGGATGTTCCCCGCCCACGCCGCGGAGAACCTTCTGCTGGCGGGCGTCGGCTTGGCCGCGGTGGCCGCGAGTTTTTTCTGGCCGGCCTGCGAACCGTCCGCGAAATGGCTCCGGGCGCTGGGGGTGATTGCCTTCCTGGCCGTCGTGGCGCAAGGCGTTTTGGGCGGCTTGCGGGTCACGCAATTGAAGGATCAATTGGGCGTTTTTCATGCCGCGCTGGGACAACTCTTCTTCCTTCTGGTTTCCGCCATCGCCCTGTTCCACACCGATTTCTGGCGGCGCCTCCCCGTCCAGGCCACGATTGACCGCCATCGCTTCCGCCCACTCCTCCTGGTCAGCGCCGCCTTGATCCTGGCGCAGCTCGTTCTCGGCGCGACCATGCGCCATCAACACGCCGGACTGGCCATCCCGGATTTTCCCTCCGCCTACGGCAAAATCTGGCCGGACACCGGCGCCGCCGCCGTGGCGCGCCACAATCAAGATCGCCTTGAGGCCGCGGGCGAAAACCCCATCACGGCTTTCCAGATCGACTTGCAAATGGCGCATCGGATCGGGGCACTGCTGGTCTTTGTGGCGGTGGGCGTTTGTCTATGGCGGGCCTGGCGTTATTTGGGAGCATGGCACACGCTGACCCGTTTCTGCGCAATTTGGTTCGGCCTGGTGCTCACACAGGTTTTCCTCGGCGCCGCCACCATTTGGACCGGGAAATCCGCCGACGTGGCCACCGCGCATGTGGCCTGCGGCGCTCTATGCCTGATGACGGGCGGCCTGGCGTCAGTTGTTTCGTTCCGATTGCTCGCGCCGGCGCCCCGGTTCGTTCTCGCGGAGAAGAACACGCCTGCCCGGTTGCCGCGCCCCCAAATCACATGAAATACGCCTCTCAAACACTCGATGTCACCACGCCCTTGGTCAAATCAAGCGCCGCTGATAAATCGCCGGCGGCCGTCCTGGGCGAATTATTCAAATTGCGCCTGACGACGCTGGTTCTGTTGACCGCGCTGGTCGGCTTCTATCTCGGCTCCAGCGCGCCGGTGGCGTGGGGGCTGATGCTCAACATGCTCCTGGGCACCGCTCTGCTGGCCGGCGGCGCCTCGGCCCTCAATCAACTCATGGAGCGCGAGTATGACGCCAAAATGCGCCGCACCCAGGATCGTCCCCTGCCCTCTGGACGGATGACGCCGGAAACCGTCCTGATCATCGGCTGCGTTTGCGCTGCCGCGGGAGTTCTCTACCTGGCGCTAACCGTCAATTCGGTCACCGCTCTTCTGGGCGCCCTCACTCTGGGCTGCTACCTCCTGATTTATACTCCGCTCAAGCGCGTCACCACTTTGAACACCGTCATCGGCGCCATCCCCGGCGCGCTGCCTCCTCTCATGGGCTGGACGGCCGCACGGGGCGGGACTTCCGGCGGCGGCTGGGCGCTCTTTGCCATCCTTTGCTTCTGGCAGTTGCCCCATTTCCTGGCCATAGCGTGGATGTATCGGGACGAATACGCCAAGGCGGGCTTCGTCATGCTGCCCGTCGTCGATCCAACCGGGGAGCGGACCGGACAACAGGCCCTCTGCCACACCTTGGGCCTTCTGCCGATCAGCCTTTGTCCTTTCATCTTCAAGCTCGTGGGGCCGGCATATCTTGTCGGCGCCATGATCCTGGGGGCCGGTTTCGTGTGGAGCGCCTTTCAGTTTTCGCGGCACTTGACCTTGCAACGGGCGCGGACGCTTTTCTACGTTTCCATCATCTACCTGCCCTTGTTGTTAGCCCTCATGGTCCTGGACAAAAAATAAACAGACATGGAATCGACAACGCACGACGCTCACGCCCCGCCCCACCAGGAGCCTGGTTTCTGGCAAAAGTACATCTTTTCCACCGACCACAAAGTCATCGGCCTCCAGTACGGCATCACCGGGCTGATGTTTCTGTTCATGGGGTTCTGCCTGATGACGATGATGCGCTGGCAATTGGCTTATCCCGGCCATCCCATCCCGATTGTCGGCAAGCTGCTTTTCCGGGTGCTCGGCGAGGACATGGTCGGCAAGGATGCGGCGGGCCATGTCGGGGTGATGATGCCGGGCCTCTACAATTCCTTCGGGGCCATGCACGGGACGATCATGGTGTTTCTGGCCATTGTGCCGCTGGCCTTCGGGGCGTTCGGCAACTTTGTCACTCCGCTCCAAATCGGCGCGCCGGACATGGCGTTTCCGCGCGTCAACATGGTCAGCTACCAATTCTATTTCATGGGCGGGATCATCATGCTGGCCAGCTTCTTCATTCCGGGCGGGGCCGCGCAGTCGGGCTGGACCTCTTATTCGCCGCTGGCGACGGTGGCGGACATGGGGACGCGACCCAACGGGCAGACGTTTTGGATAATCGGCATGGTGTTCCTGATCAGTTCGTCCCTGCTGGGAGCCGTCAACTTCATCACGACCATTATTCAAATGCGCGCCGAGGGATTGACGTGGATGCGGCTGCCGTTCTTCGTGTGGGCGCAATTTGTCACCGGCTTCCTTCTTCTGCTGGCCTTTCCGCCACTGGAAGCCGCGGCCGTCCTGCAACTGGGGGACAATCTGTTGCACACCAGCTTTTTCCTCCCGACGGGCCTGGTCGTGTCGGGCCAGCACCTGCACGTCAGCGGCGGGGGCAGCCCGCTGCTGTGGCAGCATCTGTTCTGGTTTCTGGGGCATCCGGAAGTGTATGTGTTGATACTGCCGGGCATGGGGATCGTGACCGAAATCATCGCCTGCAACACGCGCAAGCCCATTTGGGGCTACCGCTCGATGGTCTATTCGGTACTCACCATAGGCTTCCTGTCGTTCATCGTGTGGGCGCATCACATGTATTTGACAGGAATGGGGACGCGCATCGCCACCTTCTTTCAAACCACCACCATGATGATCTCGATTCCGTCGGTCATCATATTGACCTCGCTCTTCATTTCGCTCTGGGGGGCGTCGATGCGATTCAACACGCCGATGCTCTTTGCCCTGGGCTTCCTGCCCATGTTCGGCATCGGCGGGCTGACCGGCCTGCCCCTGGGATTCAACGCCAGCGATATTCACCTCCATGACACGTATTACGTCATCGCGCATTTCCATTATGTCGTCGCGCCGGGAACCATTTTCGCGCTTTTTGCCGGAATCTATTACTGGTACCCGAAAGTGACCGGGCGCTTCATGAACGAGTTCTGGGGCCGGGTCCACTTCGCCCTTTCCTTCATTTTCATGAACCTCGTGTTCATGCCCATGTTCATCCAGGGCATGGCCGGATTGTCCCGCCGCATGTACGATGGCGGGGCGACCTACGCCGCGCAGGACGGCGTCGTCGGGTTGAGCAAACAGGTCATCGGCCTGAACATCCCCATTTCCCACGCGGTCTGGGCGTTGGGTCTCGCGCAGCTTCCCTTCGTCATCAATTTTTTCTGGAGCATCCGGCGGGGCAAAAAAATCACCTCGGATAACCCGTGGCAGGCGACCACCCTGGAATGGCAGACGCCGACGCCGCCTCCTCATGGGAACTTTGAAAAGCCCGTGGAAGTTTTCCGGGGGCCTTACGAGTACAGCGTTCCCGGCCACGCCACCGATTTCACACCGCAAAACGAACCGCCGACAGCCGCTCCCGCGCCACATGGAAATCCCTTACTCAGTTAAACCCCGTCCGGACACCGGCCTTTACAACGCCAAAGTCGGCATCTGGCTGTTTCTGGCGTCGGAAGTGATGCTCTTCGGAGCGCTCTTCTGCTCGTACATCCTGCTGCGCGTCAACGCCCCCGACGGGATGTGGCCGCACCACTGGCTGAACATCTGGCTGGGCATGACCAATACCATCGTCCTGATTTTTTCCAGCGTCACCGTCGTTCTCTCCTGGGCCTCGCTCAAAATGGGGCAATTCAAACGATACAAACTCTATCAAGGAGTCACCATCCTCTGCGCGTTGACCTTTCTTTGCATCAAATCATACGAGTACCACGACAAATTCATCCACTATGAGGTCATCCTCACCGACGGACGCATCGCGGACGGGCATATTGAAAAGGGGCAAACAACCGCGGACACCGTGGCGCTTCTGGGCTGGTGGCCCAAGGATGAAGCCGCGTTGATGGACCCGCCGATGGGCCATCCGGTGGAGAAGATTGAAATCCCCCGCAAACAGATCAAAACCATGGAGAATTACGGTCCGTGGCACAACACCTACACGGCGATATATTTCGTGCTGACGGGTCTGCACGCCCTGCATGTCCTGGCCGGCGCGATTGTCATTTTCGCCATCTGGGGGCCTTTGGCCAAGGTCTGGGAACAGGACCCCGAACGTTACATCAACCGCGTCGAAGTCTCCGGCCTGTTCTGGCACTTTGTCGATCTGGTCTGGATCTTCCTCTTTCCCGTTCTTTATCTCTTATGAGCCACTCAACCCAAAGCGCGACAGTCCCCCACCCCGCCGGACATTCCACTGAGGAAATCCGGCGCGATATGAGGCGCTATTTGATCATCGGCGTCGCGCTGATGATCGGCACCGGCATGACCGTCTGGGCCTCGCTCATCGACTTCGGCAGCCGGGAGATCAACATCGTCGCCGCGCTGATCATCGCCAGCGCGAAGGGTTTTTTGGTGGCCGGCTTTTTTATGCACCTGATTTCGGAAAAGAAGATGATCTATGCCGTGCTGGCCTGCACGGGTTTCTTTTTTCTCGCTTTGATGTATCTTACACTGTTGTCGATGGCGCATGGCAGCGTCATTCAAATCCGGTAGTATGTCACTGAAAGCGTTTCATATTGTATTTTTGGTCATGTCGATCCTTCTGGCCTTTTTCAGCGGGATTTGGCTCTTGCGCCAGTACGCCTCAAGCCGGCACGCGCAGGACCTGGCCGCCGCCGTCGTTTTCCTTTTGGCAGGCGGCGCGATGATCTGCTACGGCAAATCCGTCCTGCGCAAACTCAAACACATCAGTTACCTATGAAAAGAACCCGCTCCGCCCTACTGCCTGCCCTGCTCTTGCTGGCTTCCCATTCCACGGTTTGGGCCTGCGCCGCCTGTTACGGCAAGTCGGATTCCGCGATGGCGCGCAGCCTCAACGCCAGCATCTTCACGTTGATGGGAGTGGTCGGCGTGGTTCTGGCGGGCGCGGCCTCGTTCTTTGTTTTTCTGGCCAGGAGGGCCGCATCCATGCCCCAATCAGAGCCGGGCGCCTCCTCCCCATCCAAAACCCAAACTTGAACCATGCAAGAATCACCCAAAAAAGGACTGAACTGGTGGCTGTTTTTTGCTTCGGCCCTCCTGCTCATCATCCCCACCTGCTATGTCGTCTATAATATTTCGCCCGCCAACATGCCGCGCAACGACTCCGCGCAGGGCGGCGAGATAGACCACTTGATTACTTACGTGCATGTCCTGATGGGCGCGCTCTTCGTCGGCTGGCTCGGCTTCTTCTTCTACGTTCTCCTTCGCTTCAACAAGAACCGCCAGCCCGTCGCCGATTACGCGGGCGTTAAAAGCCATGCTTCAACCTGGCTTGAAGCCGTGGTGGCCATCTTCGAGGCCGTCCTCCTCATCGGCTTCGCCATCCCCGTCTGGTCGCGCGCGGTGGACAAATTCCCCAAGGAAAACGAGGCGACGGTCATCAAGGTCATCGCCCAGCAGTTTCAGTGGAACGGCTGGTATCCCGGCCCGCACGGCGTCTTCTGCACCAACGACGCGAAATTCTTCTCGGGCGACAACACCTTCGGCCTGGACAAAAGCGACCCTCATTACAAGGAGAATTTCATCGTCGCCAAAGACTTGGTCGTTCCGGTGGGCAAGCCGGTCCTGGTGTATATCTCTTCGCTGGACGTGATACATTGTTTCGCGTGCAAGCCGCTGCGGATAACGCAGGATGCGATTCCCGGCATGGTCTTTCCGGCGCACTTCACGCCCGTCAAGCTGGGAACTTACCAGATCAACTGCGCGCAACTTTGCGGCCTCTCGCATTACGGCATGAGAGGCACCATCAAGGTTGTGTCGCAAACCGACTATGACAAATGGGTCGCAGAAAAATCCAAGGCCGGCGCCAGCGCGGGCGGCGGTTATGAATAGCCTTTCATTGCCGTCGGGAAAATGGCTCGGCAGGAGCCTCGCCCTGCTGCAAGAGGAATGAATCCTTCGGCCAAGAAAACTGAATGGTTGCTCTGGGGCGGGCTGGCCGTGATGGTGGCCGTCATCCTCGCCGCCTTCATCGGCCCGCCAGTCAAAGCCAAACCGCTGCCCGTGTACGGCGCCATGCCCGCCTTCCGACTCACCGATCAAGACAGCCGGCCGACGACGCCCGAAACCCTGCGCGGCCAGGTCTGGATCGCCGATGTGATCTTCACCCGGTGCGCCGGCCAATGCCTCATCATGTCCGGCCACATGAAAGACCTTCAAGCCTCGCTGCCTCCAGGCTCTCCGGTCAAACTGGTCTCCTTCACCACGGACCCCGATTTCGACACGCCGGCCATTCTTAAAAAGTACGCCGCCCGATTCGGCGCGGACGACGGACGTTGGATATTTTTGACGGGTGACAAAGCCGCCCTGCGCCAAGCCACCGTCATGGGAATGAAACTCACCGTCATGGACAAACCGCCGGGCGAGCGGGACAACGAGAGCGATTTCTTCATTCACAGCGCCAAGTTCGTCCTCATCGACCAGAGCGGGAACATCCGCGGATATTATGACGGAGAAACCCCGGAAGCCGTCACCCAAGTCCTTGCAGCGGCCGAATCCCTGGCCCGCCGCTGAAATACCCCCATGACCCTGCACGACCTCCCCGCCGTCAATGCGACCCTGAACGGGTTGAGCGCGGCCTTTCTGACCGCCGGCTACGTTTTCATCAAAAGAAAAAACATGAAGGCGCACCGCAACTGCATGATCAGCGCCTTCGTCACCTCGGCCCTGTTTCTGGTCTGTTACCTCACCTACCACATCGTCGTCCACCACGTCACCGTCTTCCGCGATCCCCCCTGGTTCCGGCCCATTTACCTGACCATTCTGCTGACCCACACCGTCCTGGCGGTGGTGATTGTCCCATTGATTTTCATGACGTTAAGCCGGGGATTGCGGGGGCGATTTGACCGGCACAAGCGCATCGCGCGCTGGGCATGGCCGATTTGGATGTACGTTTCGGTGACGGGCGTCCTGGTGTACTGGTTGCTCTATCAGAAATTCCCGCAATCCGGCTGAAACGGGCTGCGGTGCGGCGGTGCTGAAAAAATCTGAAAACCGTTGACGCGGGAGAGGGCCGTTTGTAGATTGACGGTTCCTTGAGGCATCCAAAGTAGCTCAATGGTAGAGCACGCGGCTGTTAACCGTGGGGTTGTAGGTTCGAGTCCTACCTTTGGAGCCATTCGACTCGGCCTTTTGAAGGCCTCGCTCATGGCGGGGCCTCTGTTATAGGTCGAGTCGAATGGCACTGAGCAGGCGTGGCGCGTCGAGGGGACATGGACATTTTATCCAACGTGGCTTTTTACACCTATATGTTGCGCCTCTCCAACGGCCCGCTTTACGTCGGGTCAACCGACGATCTTGGCCGCCGGTTCGCCGAGCACCAAGCCGGGTCTGGCTGCAGAACAACCGCGCTCTTTAGACCCGTGGAACCAGTCTATTCCGAACTTCATCCGGATCGCTTGTCCGCCATCAAAGGTGAACGCCAACTCAAGGGCTGGTCCAGGGGCAAAAAACACGGCTTGATCAACGGGAATTCGGTGGAGTTGAAACGGCTGGCCCGATGCCATTCAAAATCATTTCACTCTCAATGAAACGAGTTTGTTTTTTGATCTTTGCGGCCTTTTTGCCGACGGCGTTGCCGATGGCCGCCCAACCGGCGGGCAATGTGCTCACAACATTCGGAACTGCGGGCAAGGAAATGCGAGTGCTCAAAGGTGACAACGAAGCGGAGTTGTTCCAACACACGGGGAAAGGCTGCCTGACGCACATGTGGTATGGCGGCGGCTGGAAAGGTTGCGAGAAGACGCGCATCCGCATTTACGTGGACGGCGAGACCAACGCTTCAATTGACATGGAACTGTTCTTCGGGCACGGCATCGGCTTCGGCGATGATTTTGCGCCGTGGGGAATTGCCCGCATCGGCAAAACCGGCGGTGGCGCCAATGTCTATGACACTTACCGCATTCCGTTCGGCAAGAACATCCGCGTCACTGCGCAACGCGCTGCGGACGCCGACGACAGTCCGCAGTTCTGGTGGATCGTACGCGGTACAGAGAATCTGCCTTTAGAACTGGGTGGGGTACGCCTGCCGGACAACGCCCGGTTACACCTTTACAAGCTGGAAAACCACACGGCCCAGCCGCTCGAAGAATTCGCGCTGTGCGATGTGAAAGGCGACGGCGCGCTTTATCAGGTCACGATGGCCGCGAAAGGCCTGCGCAAATTGGAGGATGCCAAGCAAAGGTGGAAGGATTTGAGTTTTATGGAGGCGTGCATGAGAGCCTACATCGGCGGCGCGCAGGAGCCGCTGTTCCTCTCTTCGGGCCTGGAGGACTATTTTCTCGGCACCTACTATTTCAACAAAGGCCGGTATGCAACTCCCGTGGCCGGCTTGACCCACTTCGAGCCTAATGAGAACGAATTCTCGGCCTATCGTTTCCATGAGGACGACCCTGTCTTCTTTCAAAACGGCTTGCGCCTGACGTGCCGCTGCGGCGAAAAAATCGGCGGGAGAGTTTTCTATGATCCGCCGCCCGCGCGCTATACCACTTACGTCTGGCTTTACCAGTGGTGAGAATGACGTGGGATGATTTCAACGGATCCGCGCTTGTTGCATTTATGAAAAGATCGCTGCTGCTGATCGCCGTTGCGATTACCGCAAATCTGGAAGTATTGCCGCTCAGGGCGGCAGCTCCCGCACTGCATGCGTTTCCTTCCAATCAATCCGACGCGATTGGGAAAAAGTTGCAGTCCGCCATGATCTGGGCTGAACCTGAGGCCAATGGCGATGGCGTGGCTGCGGCTTTCCGAAGGACTTTTCAGCTCACCAGGCTGCCAGACAAGGCCGATCTGTTTGTTTTCGCCGACGCGCGATACATCCTGTGGGTGAATGGTCAATACGTTGAACGCGGACCGGCCCGCTTCCAGCCCAACGGTCCCGAATACGACACCATTGACCTTGCTTCCCATCTGCAAGCTGGTTCCAATGTTCTGGCACTGCTGGTGTTTGGGAATCTCTCTGGTGGCAAGGTGATGCGGCACATCCCAGGCTTGGCGGCGGTTCTGGAATGTGACGGACGGGAAATGACACGCACCGATGTTTCATGGAAATTCAGTCTGGAAACCCGCCATCGGAAAGTCAGCGCCACTTGGGCCGACCTTGTGGAGGAACATGTGGACGCCCGCGTCGAGGATGGCGACTGGACTGCTGCAAATTACGAGGATGGCCGGTGGAAGCCAGCCATTGGCATTGATGGCGAAGCTTGGGGGCCGCTTACCGCCCGCCGCATTCCCAGACTTCGTGAAACTTCGGAGGCGTTTCAGATTGAAGATGGGCTCACGCTGCCGGTGACTTTGCAAAATGGCCAAAGTTTGGGCATGGCTACGCCGCGCATCGTGCAAGCTTATCCTGTAATTTCATTCACTGCGGATGCCGGCACCGAGATTGCCATCGATCCTTACAAGGTGAACTATGTCGCCAAGGCCGGTTCGCAAACCTATTTTACCATTGATTCGATGGGGACGACGAAAGTTAAAATCATGGTAAAGAAGGGCCGGGCAACCATCACAGACCTGAAACTCGTGGAGCGGTTGTATCCCTACACGCGGGCGGGAACCTTCTCCTGCAATGATCCGTTTTTAAACCAGCTTTGGGAAATGTGCGCCCGTTCGTGCGAGGTGTTGAGCGAGGATTCGTATGTGGATTGCGCCGACCGTGAGCGCGTGGAGTGGATGGACAACACTCCGCCCGGATTCGACATAACCCGGACGGTGATGGCAGGTCCCGCTGGCACGGATGGCAAACCGGTCTTCAGCGATCCGCGGCTTTTGGAAGAGTTGGTGCGTCGCACCGGACTCACGCTTCAGCCCGATGGGTGGGTGAAGGCGCACACCTGCTCGGATCGTTACGACATCCACGCCAAAATGGAAGATCGCGCCTGCGACTGGATTGAGGGACTTCGCGGCTATTATGAAGCAACTGGTGATACAGAAATTATCCGGGAGATCTGGCCGGCGGTCGTGGCGCAGATGGACTATTTTTTGAAGCATCGCGGCGACAAAGGCCTCGTTTCCGCCCGCGACTGGGTGGTTTGGGGCAATCCGCTTGGATACCTGACGGGGCAAACAACGACGCTCAATGTGTTTGTGCGACGCGCTCTCGATGACAGCGCGTTTCTGGGACGGCTGATCGGAAAAAAATCGGAGGCCGCTCGTTTCGAAATTGCCGCAACGGAGTTATCGAAGCTTATCAACACCGTTCTGTGGGATGAAAAAACCGGCGCCTATTTTTCAGGTTATTTTTCAGATGCCGAGGTCGCCGCCAATGCCGCCGCGAAACGACCTTTGACGATGCCACGCACAAATGGCCTGACTCGGACCACGCTGCATGCCAACGTCTTTGCGCTAGATCAAGGAGTGGTCCCGTCAGATCGCCGTGACCGCGTGATTTCCTCGATGATCAAACAGACGCCCGACCATCCAGCCGGCGCCATTATGGTCTATTATTACGTGATGAAGCAAATG
>PLGF01000096.1 GCA_003138485.1 Verrucomicrobiales bacterium
GGGGCGTTTGAGCGGTGAACCCGTTCGAACCACGCCATGCCCCGATTGTCGCGGCTGTTGATCCGCCTTCGCGCTATGCGCTACGGCGCGACAAGTCCGCCTTTGCGCGGAGCGCTGGCCCCGTTTCCGGCCTGTAGGGGGGATGGGCAAAAGTCCTTAACCACGGATGGACGCGGATTAACACGGATAAAAAAGCTCCCATCCGCGTCCATCCGAGAAATCCGTGCTTGAATGTCTTTTTCTGCCGCTCTCTGCGCTTGCGACTCTGCGCGAGACAGGCTGTTTTGCCTTGTTGGCTGGTGTTCCGGGGTTTCACCCGATGGCGCCTTCTGGCAAGTTATAAACGGGGGTTTTGACGGGTTGTGGGGCGCCCCATTCGCACCTTTATGCACCCTTGTGCACCCTTGTGCACCATAAAAAGCGCGGGTGCTGGAGTTCTCCCGCAGTCCAATAGGGCTTGCCAGCGCGGCCTTATCCGCCGGAGTGTCCCCGGACAACTCCTTTGCCGGCAGGTTTTGGTTGCGCGGGGCGGCGGATTTGCTTCAGATTTAGGCGTCGTGGCCAGAATGATTTCCAGGCGCTTTCGATTCGAGCTTGAATTGCTCGATCGGGGTGTGACGCGCATCGCCGGGGTGGATGAGGCGGGGCGCGGTCCGCTGGCGGGACCTGTGTTCGCCGCGGCGGTGATTTTTCCGGCGGATTGGATGCGGCGGGGTATGCCCGAAGGGCTGCGGAAGGTCAACGATTCCAAACAGTTGACGGCCGCCACGCGCGAAGCCCTTTTCGGCGAACTGACCGCGCGGCCGGAAATCCAATACGGCATCGCGCGGGTCGATGCGCCGGAGATCGATCAGATTAACATCTTGCGCGCCACGCATCGGGCGATGAACCTGGCCCTGGCCCAGTTGCGTCCGCCGCCGGAGCATGTGCTGGTGGATGGCTTGCCCTTCGATTCCATGCCGCTGCCCCAAACGGCGCTGGTGTCGGGCGACGCCTTGAGCTACTCCATTGCCGCGGCGAGCATCCTGGCCAAAGTGAGCCGCGACCGGCTGATGATTGAGATGGACAGGGTGTATCCCGGATACGGTTTTGCCGAGCACAAGGGGTACGGCACGCGCCGGCACAAGGCCGCGCTGGCGGCGCTGGGCGCCTGCCCCATTCACCGCCGGTCGTTTGCGCCGTGCCGGGGGCCGTCCCAGGTGGAATTGTTTGGCTGAGTATGGGCCTGCTCGACCGAATCAAACGATGGCGCCAGGACGACGAAGGCCCGTTGACGGCGCGGCGCGGACGCTTGGGCGAAGAAACCGCCAAAGATTACCTGAAAAAGAACGGGCTGAAGTTTTTGACCGCCAATTTCCGCACCGAGCGGGGTGAGATCGACCTGGTGTTCCGGGACGGGGATTGCCTTGTGTTTGTCGAAGTCAAGACACGCAGCGGGGGCCGGGTGCGGCCGGCGCGCGCGGTGAACGCCGGCAAGCGGCTGCGGTTGACGCGTTGCGCCTTTGATTACCTGCGGCTGCTGAAGAACCCGCCGGTCAAAATCCGGTTTGACATTGTCGAAGTGCTGCTGGAGGACGAGAGGGTGCTGGAAATCCGGCACTTGCCCAACACGTTCACTTTGACGGCGCCGTTTCGTTACGGGTGAGTTAGATGATAAGGTAATCGGCGGGGACGCCGGGGAGCGGAGGGTTCAATTGGGCGGCCTCAATCCATTTCTCGCGCGTGGCCTGGAGGCGGGCGATGAAGATACTGGACATACGCCTGAATAGTTCGTAGCCGAAGTCGTGGTCGCGGTCGCATTCGCGGCGCAAACGGCTGCCGTAGAGGAGGATGGCTTCCGTGGGAATTTCGGCGGAGGCATTGAAATGCCAGTAATAGGGTGAGAAAAGCCAGGACCAGCCGAGAATATCGCCTGAGCCGATGGTTTGAACGCGGAGGACGGATGGCGCGCCCGGACATTCCAAACCGATTAACCCGTTGATTACCAAGTAGAAGCAACTGGCCGGTTCGCCGGTTTCGACGATTGTTTCGCCCGGTTCAAAGTTGGCGGGCATGGCGCATTGGGCGAGTATATGGCGGTGGCGGCCGATCATGCCCTCAAACAGCGGATGATCCGGCAACGATTCGGCAGTAAAAGCGGTTCGCGCCCCCGGCTCCATCAGAGTTAAATTCATGTTCTAATCCTTACGAAATGCTCGTTATAGCTAAATGAGTGCCACGCACAGAGATGCGAATGGGCGGAGGGAACGGCGCGGCGGTCCGAGAGATGAATCGACAGGCATTGGGCGCGGCTGGCCGCGCCGGACGGGAATCGGCATCGAAGACGGAGGCGCAGCCCGAAATGGGTCAATTACAAAACAGAGCGGAGTTTATTCTGGCGCCGGAGGGGGAAATGGAGTTGGCTTGGCGAAACGAAAGGAAAAATGAACGCACGAAAATCTGTCATCCAATTCACCACCACGCTTTTGGCCGGTCTGGTTTTTCTGGGCGGTTGCAAGCGGCAGCAGGAGGAAACCGCGCCGGCCAAACCAGCTGTCCCAGCCGAGTCCATTGTCTCCGCCGAGAAGACCTGCTTTGACCAGGTGACCGCCAAACTGAACCGGGGGGGCAACCTCTACGTTTTTCTTGACACCGAACAGACCATGAGCGGGCTGTCCAACCGCGTGGAGGCGTTCAGCAACCTGGTTTCCGCGATTCCCAGCATCCCGGGCGACGGACGGGAAACTCTTGGACGGGTGGCGGAGTTTCTCAATGGATTCATCAAAGACAGCGGGTTGGGCGAAATCAGCGGGTTCGGGATGAGTTCCATCGCGCGCGAGGAGGGATTTTATTACGGGAAGATGGTGGTGTATCATCAGGAGGGCCACAATGCGGGCATCATCTGGTCGCTGTTCGGCAAGACGCCGCATCAATTGGACGGTCTGGACTTGCTGCCGGAAAGCACGGCGCTGGCGATTTTCAGCGATTTCGATCTGCCCCTGGCGTGGACCAACATTGAGGAGCAAACGGCCAAGCTGGACATACCCGAGGCGTCCAAGGCGCTGGGCCAGTTTCCGGCCCAGTTTCAAAAGCAGACGGGTTTGCAGTTGGATGACGTGCTGCGTTCGCTGGGCGGCGAGTACGGCCTGATACTCACACTGGATGAGCACAAGAAAATCACACTGCCGGTGCCGGGCAACCCCCTGGAAATTCCCAATCCCGGCCTGGCCATCGTGGTTAAAGTCAATTCCGATGTCATTTTCGACCGGGTCGATCAGGCCCTCAAAGGCAATCCGCTGGCGATCAAAATGGACGAGCCCAATTTGAAAATGCGCACGGTTGCGCTGCCCATTCCGCTGCCGATTGACCTCAGGCCGAGCATAGCGCGAAGCGGGGATTACCTTCTGCTGGCGACCTCGGACACGCTGGTGCGCGAGATTCTGGCGGTGAAGTCGGGGGAGAAGAAGGGCTACAAGGCGGGCGATGAGTTCAAGAAACTCTCGCAAGGCATCCCGGCGGCGGGGAATAATTTCTCGCTCGTCACGGGCGCCTTTGGCAACACGTTGGTGCAATTGCAGCAACAGGCCCCGGAGCCGATGCGAAAGTATTTCAAAAATACCGGAACAAACACACATTCCTACAGCGTTGGCTATAATGGGCCGGAAGGTTGGGAGGCCTTTGCCAACGGCAATCACAACCTCCAGGCGGTGTTCGCACCGGTTGCGATTGCCGCCACCGCCGCCGCTGCTGTCGCCATTCCCAATTTTGTCAAAGCGCGCCAGACCGCGCAGAACAACGGTGTCGCTCCGGTAAGATT
>PLGF01000110.1 GCA_003138485.1 Verrucomicrobiales bacterium
GGTGAGTCGTTTTGCCGCCGGGGTTCCAGTCGGCGAGACGCCGACTGGGTGCGACCGAGAGGCTAGAACAAATTACTGGCTGCAGAAGTGAACAAATTATTGGGCAGACGCTTGCGCGTGGGCTTTGCGGGCTGGTCGCGCTCCCAACTCCCACCATGAGAGCCATCGAGAGCATTTTCGCTGGCCAAACCGGCGCGGACGGGTTATGCTAATGTCAGGAGCCAGGTAATATGCGAAAGCACAGGAGAAACGCCTTTACGCTGATCGAACTGTTGGTGGTCATCTCCATCATTTCGATCCTGGCCAGCATGTTGCTGCCAGCCCTCGGCAAGGCGAAGGAGAAAGGCGTCGCCATCTATTGCATCAACAATCTCCATCAGCTCGGCATTGCCATGCAACTGTACGGCGACGACAGCAATGACCGCCTGCCCGTCTCTTACGCGAACATTGGCAAGCCCGGCGACGGCGCGTGGACAAACGCCCCGACGCCTTGGACCGCTGCCCTCCTTCCCTACTACAGCAACACCAACCTTCTGCGCTGCCCCGGCTTCAGCGGCTTTTACAAGGAGTCCGGCTGCAACTACTTCATGGGATCGGTCGCCTTTTTCGTGGCGGCGGGCGACGCCCCGGCGAGCGTGAACTTGCGCGGCCTTAACTACCCCTCGTCCTACATCCTTTCCGGCGACTGCAATTTTCCCTCATACCCCATCAACGCGGACCTCAACGACAACGACACCAATGTGTTATTTGCCCTGCCCTCGCCCACCCACAACAACCGCGTCAACATCCTCTTCGGCGACTGGCACGCCAAAAGTTACAAGACCTTCAAGGAATCGGACTTGACCTTCTCCTCCCTCAATCCGGGCTGGGATTATTATTGATTGACGGCGTCCGCCGCGTGCGCTTCCGCAGGCTCCAGAGTCATCGGGCGGTCGTGGTCCAGGTGGTCCGCGCAGGCCCGGAAGAAATCGCACCGGGTCGTCACCCGCCGGATTTCAAAGAGAAAAGGACCGGCCTCCGTGACGCCTTCCCCGATGAAGTTCATGAACTTCTTGAGCCGTTGCACTTGGGCCGCCTCCGGGCAGCCGGGCGTCGCCTGGGCATCCCAAAGTTCGTGAATATACGCCAGCACCTCGCGGCCGGCGGGAAGCCGGACGGCCTCTCCGCGGCGGCGCTGGCGGATTTGCTCAAACAGCCACGGATTGCGGATCGCCCCGCGCCCGATCATCAGGCCGGCGGCGCCCGTTTCCGCCAGCACCGCCAGGGCATGGTCCGGCCCATGAACATTTCCGTTGGCCAGCACCGGGCAGCGCAGCCTCCGGGCCGCCTCGCCGATCAAATCGTACCGCACGCCCGGACGGTACATCTGCGCCACCGTTCTCCCGTGAACGGTCAGCAGATCAATGGAGTGCCTGGAAAAAATCGCCAGCAACTCCTCGAACGCGGCGGGCGAGTCGAATCCAATCCGCGTCTTGACAGTCAACGGGATTGCAACCGCCTCGCGCAGCGCGCCCAGAATCGCGTCGATCTTCGCCGGTTCGCGCAGCAATCCCCCGCCGGCGCATTTGCGGTACACCACCGGCGCGGGGCAGCCCAGGTTCAGGTCGATGGCCCCGATGGGCAGCCGCTGCAATTCCCCGGCCGTGCGCGCCAGGGCCGCGGCGTCGTTGCCGATCATCTGCGCGACGACGGGCCGCCCGGTCGGGTTTTGGAGGATGGAGTCAACAATCCATTTCTCCGGCCGCGAAGCGGCGTGGACGCGGAAGTATTCCGTCCAGTAAGCGTCCGCTCCGCCGTATCGGGCCATGACCCGCCAGAACGCCAGGTCCGTCACGTCCTGCATCGGCGCCAGGGCCAGCAGCGGTTCCGCGCCCTTGAGCAGCGCGGCGAATGTCGCGGACGGCGTCATGTCAAGCATTGTCCTTTTCCCCGCGCGCCGATTTGGAAATCGGCGGCACAGCAGACTTGGAAGTCTGCGCTACAAAAGCTGATTTGCGCCGCGCGCAGCCCGTCAGGGCCAGGTTCGAGATCATTTCCGTCAGGGCAGGTTCAAACTTTGCCCAACGCGCAACCGGCGCGGGTCCGCCTGCGGGTTGGCCGCCTCTATCGCGCTGGCCTTGACCCCGTATTGGGCCGCAATCGAAGTGATCGTCTCCCCGCCCTTGACGATATGAACGCGCGGATGCCCCTCCGCCGGTTTCGCCGCGGGCGCCTGGACCTGGACAACCCTGGACGTCGGGGCAACCACCGCCGCCGTGGGGGCCATCGTTACCGTTTCGATGCGCGGTGGCACGATATTGGCATGGGCCGCCGCCTGGCTTCGGATCACGTCCAACTGCTGGCGCAGCAGCATATTCTCCGCCGTCAAGCGGTCCACCTCCCGCTGCAGATTCTGGCTGTTGGGCAGCGGGAACTCGGTGTTGGCCAGGCGCTGCTTGCAGCCGCGGATGCGGCCCGGCACGTCTATCGCCTGAGAACGCTCCGAATCGGGCTGCAATTCCAGATACCTTTGGTAATGATAAATGGCGGCGGCAAAATCGCCCACCTTCTCTTCGTAGAGCCAGCCCAATTCAAAATGCGCCGCGGCCGAGCGCGGATTGGAATCCAGGGCCTTCTCAAATTCCTGGACCGCCCCCTTGAAATCCTGGCCGTTGACCAGGTTGCGGCCGCGCTGGAAATGAGGGTCCTTCTCCTCATCGACATGCGCGTCGCCTGGAATGCAGCCGCAGCAGCACACCGCCAGCCACACCATCGCAACCCAATTTCCCATCACCCGAAAACATAACATAAAAAGAGAAATTAAGGCGGGGCGGGGGAAAGAGCAAAGGAAGAACACTGGCAATTTCGACTTACCAATCAGATCGACTTTAGAAATGTGGACAGGGCCTCCAATGGCGGGGCGGCCCAGTCAAACATGTTGACTTGGGCGGCGCGCCCCAATTGAGGCTCAAACTTTCCTTCCCCCGCCAGATACGCCCAAATTTTCGCTTTGGCCGCATTGGCTGTTTCGACCCCGGCGCTTCGAAGGCAGCTTAGATACCCCTCGACACATTCCAGCCGTTGACTGTTTTTGGGATCGCTCGCCAGAACCGACCAGCAAAGCGTTTCGAGCATCCCTTGTCCCGAGCAGTCAGGCAGAATAAAAACTCCCGTCCGGGGAGTTTCCTGGCTAAACTTGCCTATTCCAAGCGGGCTTGCCAGGCCAACCGCACTCAGACCGGAACAAATGGAGGCAAAAGCCGATGCCGGGGAGGCTTTCTCGGCGTCTCTCACGATGCCAATGGACTTGACGCCCTCCCGGAATTCCGGGCGGCCAGTGAAGACCTTTAGAAAATCGGTGAGTTCGTCAATTGAGCCGAAATCCCGCACTTCCACGGTTCCTTTCAGACCGGGCGCCTCGATCCATTCACGGAAGAATATTTCGGGAGTGCGCCCTTCGACCAGCAGTTGTTTGGGCGCCGTGATGGGCCGGTTCAAGCTGGGCCATCTGCTCATCAGCGCACCTCCAGCCCGGACTTAATGGCCACTTCCAACATCCCTTGATCGTGGGTAACCGCTTCGATGCGGCCATTGACGCGCTGCAAGCGGTGCAGCGCAAAATCATAGCTGGACATCGTCTTGAGCGTTTCATGCGCGGCGATGATGCACTCGCGGCTGTGCGTGGTGGCGAACACTTGAATATCCGCCGCCGCCGCCAGCGTTGCGATTCCCCGCCAGATGTCCGGCATCGCCTCATAGTAAAGTCCGTTCTCGATCTCGTCGATGAGCAGAACCTTGGCGTCCGCCAGAATCATCCTGCAAAAGAGCGAAAACAACTTGCTGAAGCCCTGCCCGGTTTGGTTTATGCACACGGCATTTTTCAATCCAAAATAGGCATAGACCAACGCCTGGAACGTGCCGGGGGCCTTGAGGTAGCGAAGCTTTTCCAGTCGTGGATCAATCTCCTTGAGCAACTGGATGAGTTTCTCCTCGCCGCCTCCACGAACAACCAACTGATTGAAAAGATCCGCATCACGAACCGGATTCTCGATGTGGGTGGAGAGCACGATGAGATTGCGCGCGAACGGGTTCAGCCCCGGTTTAACTGTTTCATTCGGCATAACGCGAGTGGAAAGCTGATCGGCCAGGACCGACTGATCTATTTCGCCCCTTGGCGGTATTTCATGGATAAACTGAATCATCCGATTTTCATCCGCAATAATCCTGCAATTCGGTGCGTTGTCTGTCCCGTCCTCCGCTGCAATCATTGCCGCCAGTTTAAACTCCCGATCATGGATCAGCGATTGCCAGAAGGTGATATAATTGTCCGCACTGGTTTGAGCGGCGATAGGGTTGCTCGAACTTCTAAACACCGACGGAAGCTGCGCGAACTCCTGCGGGTTATTCAGAAGCAAATAAAGCCCCTCGAGGATGCCGGTCTTCCCCGTGTTATTGGCGCCTGCAATCAGATTGATTCGTTGCAGCGGCGCAATCTATAATTCCGTAAAGCCCCGAAAATTCGCAAATTTGAGTACCTTGATCATCGGTGCCGATTACCGTAACGAACATTCGTTCCTCAATCCAGCCCATATTCGCCCTCCGATTCAATTGGGCGCGGGTCTTGATGAATGGTTGTTTTTTTCTTCCGCGCACGTAAGGTGTCTGAGGATGTCTAATCCCAAGAAAGCGCCGGTTCGCGTGGGGTTGATTTCGCTCGGCTGCGCCAAAAACCTGGTCGATGCGGAAATCATGCTCGGCTCGCTGCTCAAGTGCGGCCTCGAAATCACCAACGATGCCCGCGCCGCCGATGTTCTCATCGTCAATACCTGCTCGTTCATCGACGCCGCCCAGCAGGAAAGCATCGACGCCATCCTCGAGTCGGCCCAGGTCCGCTCGCAATGCAACCCGGCCCAGGGGCTGATCGTTTCGGGGTGCCTGCCGCAGCGTTTCCGCGATGACCTGCCCAAATTGCTGCCGGAGGTCGATGCGTTCATGGGAATCGATCAAGTGGCGCAGGCGGCCCAGATCGTCGAGCAGGCCCTGGCCCGGCGGCGACAGAAACTGGAAGCAGCCGCGGCGCTCCCCGCCCGGGAGATGGAACAGAAGGCGGCGCGGCCGGCGAAGAAAATCGAACTGGCCCGGCGCCCGGGCGGGATTGACCCTGCGCCGCTGGTCAACGTCGAGGCGCGCCCCAGTTACATTCCCGATTTTGCCACGCCGCGCTTTCGGCTGACGCCCAAACATTTTGCCTACGTGAAGATCGCGGAGGGGTGCAATCATCCGTGCAGCTTTTGCATCATCCCGCGGATGCGCGGCTCGCATCGCAGCCGCGCCCAGGCGGACATCGTGAGCGAGGCGCGGCAACTGCTCGCCGACGGCGTCAAGGAGTTGAATCTCATTTCCCAGGACTCCACCTACTACGGGCTGGATTTGCGGCCCGGCCACACGCGGGCCATTTCGTCGCCGGAAAAATTCACCGCCGCGGCCCAGGGGCTGCCGGCGGGCGCCGCCACGCTTTCCACGCTGCTGCGCGAATTGAACGGCCTGCCCGGCCAATTCTGGGTCCGCCTGCTCTACACGCATCCGGCCCACTGGACCGATGAGTTGATCCGCACGCTGGCTGAATGCCCGAAAGTGGCGCGCTACGTCGATATGCCCTTGCAGCACATCCACGAAGCCATGCTGGAGCGGATGCGCCGCGAAACGTCGCGCGGACATATTGTTGACTTGATTGCGAAAATCCGCGCGGGCATCCCCGGCATCGCGCTGCGCACGACGTTCATCGTCGGGTTCCCCGGCGAGACGGAGGCGTGTTTCGAGAGCTTGCTGGAGTTCATCCGGGCGGCGCGCTTTGAGCGGCTGGGCGTCTTCACCTATTCCCGGCAAGAGGGGACGCGGGCGGCGAAGATGGAGGGCCAGGTTCCCGACGCTGTCAAAAAACTGCGGCAGGAGCGGGCCATGTCCGAACAGTTGAAGATCGCGCGCCAGATTTCCGCGTCGCGGGTGGGGCGGGAGGCGACGGTGCTGGTGGAAGGCGAAGCGCGCGCCGGCGAAGCGCAGGCCGCCGCCGTGCGTTCCTGGGAACACGGCTTGATCCGTTCAGCGCGCGGCTCGCGGAGAATGGCCCAGGCGCGTCCCGGCCGGTACTTTGTCGCGCGGGGCGAGGCGGACGCGCCGGACATTGATGGCCGGGTCTATGTGCGCGGGGCGGTGGCGGCGGGGGAATTCGCGCGCGTGAAAATCATCGGGCACACCGATTACGACCTGATCGCCGAACCGGCCTGAGTTCGAGGTCAGGCAAGCCAGCCGGAGCGTGGGGCGCGGGTGATCCACTGATTGAGTTCGGGGAAGTTGGTGACTTTCATGTTGGGGCCGTCCCATTGGACCTTCCGTTCCTTGCCGGCGTACTGGGCGAGGTTGCCCAGAAGAACGAATTCGGTCAGGCGCGCTCCGTATTCAAACGGCGTCGCGGTGTCGGCGCGGCCGGCCCGGCAGGCATCGACAAAGTCAATAAAAGGATTGGGATTGGGCCGGGGCAGGGTGATGGGCGGCTGGGTGATGCTCTTCATTTTTTCACGGGGCAAGATGTGCATTCTGCCGCCGTAGGTTCCCGTGAAGATGATGCCCTTGTCGCCAACGTACAATGTGCCGCTATCGACTCCCTTCCCGTCCAAGTCCTCATCGGGATATTTGGCCTGAAGTTCGGCGACGAGCGGGGGAAGATTGCGGGCCGGGCCTTCGGCGGCGTGGGTGCTGCGTCCGGGGTGGTCCGTGGTGGCCGGGTTGAGGCCTTCGTACCAATAAGCTTTGAGGGGCGGCATGGCGCCGCGGGCGGGGATGTCCCAGCGCACGCGGCTGCCCAGCGGGAAGCGCTCATCAGTGCCGCCGCGGACGAATTCCATTTCGACGCTGGAGGGATGCTCAACTTTCAAGGCCCAGAAGACGCCTTCCAGGACGTGGCAGCCCATGTTTCCGAGTGAGCCGTTGCCGAAATCGCACCAGCCATGCCATTCGTGGGGATGAAGGTCATGATGGAAATTCCGGAATGGCGCGGGTCCGATCCATGTGTCCCATTGCATGCCCGCGGGGACGGGCTTGGCGGGAGGGCGCGGCCCTTCGCCTCCATTGGCGCGGTCAGTCCAGCTATGGGTTTCGGTGACGTTGCCGATGACGCCGCCCCAAATAAACTCGCAGAGGCGGCGGTAACCCTCCTCGCAGTGGCCCTGATTGCCCATTTGAGTGGCGACCTTGCTGTAATGAAGAGAGGCGCGGCTCAGTTCCCTGGCCTGGGCGATGTCGCGGCAGAGAGGCTTTTCGCAATAGACGTTCTTGCCCGCTTGCATGGCCATCATGGCGGCGGCGGCGTGGTGATGGTTTGGCGCGGCCACAAACACGGCGTCAATCTGTCCGCCGATCTTGTCGAACATGACGCGGTAGTCGGAGAAGACCAACACGTTGTCAGTCTTGATCTGGTAGTTGTTGGCGAGCCACTTTTTTCTGGCTGCGATTTGTTTTTCATCCGGGTCCACCAAGGCCACGAGGCGTTGCTTCTGGTTGACGATGACTTGTTCGAGATGAGTTTCCCCCCGGCCGCCGCAACCGATGACCGCGCAATTGAGCAAGTCACCCGGCTCGCGGGCGGATAGGACGTTCGGGAAAGCCAGGTAACGGGCGGCGGACAGCGCTCCTGCCGTCAGGGCGGCGCGTTTAAGAAACGAACGGCGATGCATCCTGGATCTCATAGAGTCTGTCTGCTTGGGGCCTCATGCCGATACTTATTACATAAAGATGACAAATTTTCAATGACCAATTTCAGCAATCCGACGGGCACGGAGGCGCTGGAATGACTAAGGTCCAAGCACTAATGACGAAAGAATGACGAAGTCCCAATGACTAATACAGCTCCGAACGGCCATTTCGTCATTGAGTCATTTGGGAATTCTTTCGTCATTCGGATTTCATCATTCGTCATTTTCCCCCGGCTTGTGTCCAAAAACACAACGGATAATTCCAGGTTGTAAACAAAGCGGCGCAGGCGGCATGATGGACTGTGCTCATGTCCGTTTCATTCAAGACTCGCGCGGGCCTGCGCGCCGCCGGCTGCGCGGTCTGTCTTGCCGCTACGGCCCTGTTTGCCGCCAACGATATGAATGCCACCAACGATGACCCGAACCTCTGGTTGGAGGAGGTCGCCGGCGAAGCGCCTTTGCAATGGGTCCGCGCCCAAAACGCGCTCAGCGCCGGCCCATTGGAATCCGCGCCGGGCTTCGCGGCCCTGCGGGATCGGCTCCTGCGGATTCTCAATTCGCGCGACCGCATCCCGTTCGTCAGCAAACACGGCCGGTTCTATTACAATTTCTGGCGCGACGACCAAAACGCGCGCGGCCTCTGGCGCCGCACCACGCTGGCGGAATACAAGAAGGCGGCCCCGGCCTGGGAAACCGTGCTCGACCTGGACCAGTTGGCGGCGGCGGAAAAGGAGAATTGGGTCTGGCAAGGCGCCGTCTTTCTCGAACCGCGCGGCGACCGCTGCCTGCTGGAACTGTCCCGCGGCGGCGCGGACGCGTCGGTTCTCCGCGAATTCGATTTGACTAGAAAGGCTTTCACGCCCGGCGGCTTTTCCGCCCCGGAAGCCAAGACGGACGCGGCCTGGCGCGATCTCGACACGTTGTATATCGGGACGGATTTCGGCCCCGGTTCGTTGACGGCTTCGGGCTACCCGCGCGTCATCAAGGAATGGCGGCGCGGGACGCCCCTGTCCGAAGCCCGCACGGTTTTTGAGGGTGAGCCGGGCGATGTCGGCGTGAGTGTCGAGGTGGACCACGACCACGGGCGCGTCTATGAATGGATCCGGCGCGACATGACTTTTTTCAGCGGGGCGGCCTTTCTGCGGCGCGGCGGAGAATGGGTCCGGCTGGACAAGCCGGATGACGCGGTGGCGGGGACGTTTGGGGATTTTTTGATGTTGCGCCTCCGCTCGGACTGGAGGATCGGGGGCAAAACATTCGCCGCCGGCTCGCTGCTGGCGGAGGATTTGGGCGAGTATCTGCGGGGCCGCCGCGAGCTTGCCGTGCTGTTCGAGCCGGCGGAACGGGTGTCGCTCTCCTCGACAACGGCGACCCGGCATTATTTGGTATTGACGGAGTTGGATAACGTCCGCAGCCGGCTCCAATTGTTGCGATTCAAGGGCGGCCAATGGGTGCGCGCGGCGCTGGAGGCGCCGGCGTTCGGGACGGCCGGCGTGGAGGGGATCGACGCGGAGGAATCGGATGATTACTTCATGCGGCTGGCGGACTTTCTCACGCCGCCGCGCCTTTGCCTGGGCGTCGCGGGCGGGGGACCGGCGGAAAAGATCAAGAACCTGCCCGCCTTATTCTCCGCGGACGGATTGGAGACGCGGCAGTTTGAGGCGAAGTCCAGGGACGGCACGGCGGTTCCCTATTTTCAGGTGGGGTCTAAAGACCTCAAGCTGGACGGCCGCAATATCACGTTGCTCAACGGCTACGGCGGCTTCGAGATAGCGATGTTGCCCGATTACAAACCGCTCAGCGGCGCGGCCTGGCTGGAGCGCGGCGGGGTGTATGTCCTGGCCAACATCCGCGGCGGCGGGGAGTTTGGTCCCAAGTGGCACGAAGCGGCGCGGAAAGAAAACCGGCAGCGGGCCTACGACGATTTCATCGCGGTGGCGGAGGACCTGATCGCGCGCGGGGTGACCGCGCCGCGGCGGCTGGGGATCGAAGGGCGCTCCAACGGCGGCCTGCTCATGGGGGTGATGCTCACGGAGCGACCGGACTTGTTCGGCGCGGTGCATTGCGGCTCGCCGTTGCTGGACATGCGCCGATACAACAAGCTCCTGGCCGGGGCCAGTTGGATGGACGAATACGGCGACCCCGACAAGCCGGAGGACTGGGCCTACATCCAGAAGTATTCCCCTTACCAGAACGCGCGCGCGGACAGGAAGTATCCGCCCATACTGATCACGACCTCGACGCGGGACGACCGGGTGCATCCGGGCCATGCGCGGAAGATGGCGGCGCGATTGCAGCAGCAAGGGCACGAGGTTCTGTATTACGAAAACATCGAAGGAGGCCACGGCGCGGCGGCCAACAACCGGCAATCAGCCTTCATGGAAGCGCTGGCCTACACGTTCCTGTGGAGCAAACTCGAGGCCGCCAAATGAGCTGGGCCTTGCTGAATCGAACCATCAACGGAGCATTCCAAACCGTCATACGGCCAGGACCGGATGGTCAAGGCGTCGCCGGGCGAAAAGGATGCAAGCTTTCAAATCGTCAGCCTCCAAGTCTGGCATTTCCGCCAAAATCTGCGACGCATCAAGCCCGGAGGCATAGAGGTCCAGAACGTCGCTGACACGAATCCGCATCCCGCGCACACAAGGCCGCCCGCCGCATTGGCGGGGATTCACGGTGATTCTTTCCAGCAAGTTCGGCATATCCGTTGACACAATGCACCCAACCAACCGCGAACTCAAAGTCCCTGTGGCGCCGCCCTACGGGAAAACAGGCCAAACCCAGTCGCCCTCCGTGATTGACTTGCCGGGCGTGCCGCCGTCGTCCAGGCCATTCCAGCCGACGGAGTAAAGAAGAAATGTACCGTCGGCGGCGCGGCGATAATGGAGGGGCTGGCCGCCGATGACGTCGTGGGGAATCGCGGCGATGAATTGCGGGGCGAGAGCGTCGAGGGTTTCGGGATATTGGCCATGCGCCAGGCGGAAACGCTCCAGAGCGCAGACGATGAGCGCCTGGTTGATCATGGTTTGGTTGCGTGCGGTGGTTTGACAAGCCTTGTCATAATTGGGAATCCCGAAACTGGCCATAAAGGTATAGGGTGACCAATGAGAAGACGACGCATCCACTTGTTTTTTGAAGGCGCTGTAGGCGGAGGTTTTATCCGGGAAAACCATTTGGCCGGCGGAATCCATGCAGGCAACGAGGTTGGGGAAGAGTTTGGCGCCGGTGACCCTGTTCTGATAGACCCAGCCGCGCGGGATCAGCGCCGCAAGAACCGAGATTTCCCGGGCCTTCCATGAATTGGCTTTGTAATCGGTCTCATACGACAGATAAAGTTTGGCCAACTGCGCCGGAGTCTTGGTTCCCAGCTCGTGGCAAAGAAACACCGGCTCCAACTCGAAGGCCCGTTGCACCGGCGACAGGACATTGATTTGTTTGAGTTGCCCTTCCAGCGTCGCCAATTGCGGCTCGCGCCAGGCTTGCAATCTCATTCCGTCAGCAATCGTCTGCGCGTAAAGTCCTCTCACCGCCACATTGATCATCGCTGCCACTAAAGTCATGGGCTTGTTCTCTTCCATGACCGGGCGGCAGATGTCGTGCATGAGCGTCAAGTCGCGCAACGCTTCTTCCGGCTGGCCCGCCAAAAAATAACATTGCGCCCGCGCCGCCAGCATTTGCACGAGGATCCGCACGGTGACGAAATTGGGAATGGGCGTTTCCGAGGGTTCCTCGTAGTTGCCTTCCATCCGCGCATGGGGACGCTGCAAGGCCTGGCGGATGAGCGCGAATTGCGGTTCAAGCTGGTCGCTCCATTTGAGATAGTCTGCAACCGTGTCCGGCGCGGCCATGGTTACTTTGTAGGAATCGCTGCCAGTCAGTTCGACCCGGATTCCTTCGCTGTCGGGAAAGGTCGCGTTAGCGATGGGTTTGGGCAGGAATTGCAGCAACTCCGCCGAGGCCGGCGCGCTCTGACAGTGCAGCAGGATTTGCGCGGGGCGAATTTCCTCCGGCGAGCGCAACACGCGGGTGGAACCGATCGGGTCCACGACCACTGGGCCGAGGGCGTCTTTGAGCAGCCGGGCCGCTTCCACCTTTGCCTGGGGATCTCCCCATTGCAACACGGTGGCGCCACTGGCACTGGGGGCGCTGGTTCCTGGCAGGACTATCGTCAATTCGGCCAAGACCAAGCGCGCTCTGTTGGTGCTGCCGTAGCCGGGATAAAATAGTCTCTTCGACAATTCCGTTGTGCCGCGTCCGGTGAACCATTTCTGCATCTCCGGGACGCCGAAGACGTTCTGGTCATTGGGCACCGAAGCGGGAATGTAAGCGGCCCAATCGAGATTGACGCCTTGGGCTTGCATGGCGCGTTTGCAATTATTCCAGGCCCGTTTGCCGCGCCAGTTTTCAACAGTGTAAAATAGACCGATGAGGGTGAGACAGACGGCGAGGCCGACCAGGCAACGGCGAAGGGTGCGCCAGCGTTTTGTTTGGGGAGGATTCATAAAGTGACAACATGCGGGCTAGATAATTGCCCAGTCCCGCTCCCGTTGGCTGCGCGGACGGGGGACGTTGGGAGGCGCGGCGGGAGCGACAAAGGAGGGTTGAGCCAGTTCGGCCAGAATGCGGTTCTGCTCTTCCCACGCCTGCATCATTTCCCGCGGCGATGAGGAATGAGCGCCGGCCTCGATGATGGGACGGTCTGAAATTCGCCCGTTGACGGCCAGAATGAGCACCCAAAGGGCCGCCATGCCGGTCCAGGCGTAACGGCTGGGCCAGATCAATTCGCGCCAAAAACTCTGCCAAACATTGGCCAGCCGCGACGGCCGAACGGCGGAGGACACCGCCGCCTCCCGCACGGCTCCGGCCCAGCGCATCCGCGCGGCGGGAGTGGCTTCGATGGCAGACAAGCTTTCCTCCCAATCCGCCAGCGGCGCGGTCAGAGTTGTCAGCGCGGCGTAATAATCGCGGCATTCCTGACAGCCGGCCAGGTGGCTTTCCAAGCCGGCCTTCTCCGCGCCGCCCAGAGCGCCGGCGGCCAGAAGAGAGATGTCGCGGCGGCGGCGGCAACGATTCGCAATCCATTTCATAGCTGTTTATCTCCTGTGGAATCGGGGAGGTTCATTCTTATTTTGCGCAATTTTTCCAAGGCGTGGTGCAGCCGGGATTTGACCGTGCCAAGCGGGCAGCCCAAAACGCGCGCCATATCCGGGAGAGAGGCGTCCTCGAAGAAGCGCAGCAGGATGACGCGCCGATGTTCTTCGGGCAGGCGGGCGATGCAGGCGCGGAGTTGGGCGGAATTCTCGTTCCGGGCCGCGTTTTCCGCCGGCGAAGGCTCTGGCGAAGGGACGTTTTCCTGCCGCGCCACCAGGTGGTCGCGCTCGAAGAGGGGCAGCCAGGCCAGAGCCAGCGGACGGGAGCGGGCGCGGCGGAGCCATTTTTGGTGGCGGTGCAGGAGAATCGCGTAAAGCCAGGTGGAGAACCGGCAGCTTTCATCGTATCGCGCCAGACTTTTCCAGGCTTCGACGAGGGTTTCGGCCACGAGGTCTTCCGCCGCGCTGAGATCGCCCGACAATGCGGCGGCCTGCCGCAGCAAGCGGGTGTGCAGCGGCCCGGTCAAATTGCAAAAAGCGTCCGCGTCCCCGGCGCGGGCGCGCGCGAGAGCTTCTCCCGCATCAAGCAACTCGATGGGGTCATCCGTAATGTCCATCTATGTATCAATCCCCGGAAGTCGGGGATTGGTTCAAAGAAAGTCAGCGCAGGCCGGGCGGCGTGGGCGCGAAGATTTTCAGGGTGAAGCCTTCCGGGGAAAAGCCGCCGGCATAGACGGAATAATAGAAGTACTTCGATATGGCGTCGAAGGAAGGCAGGAGGGAGAAATCGGCCCACTCGCGCAGGTTGGCCGCGGTGTCGCCGGCACCCACGGCGCTGAGGGCCTGCTGCGGCGTGCCCAGGATATCCGAGAGCGTGAGAGGTTGTTTGCGGACGACGTTAAAAACGGGCCGCATGTTTTGACTCTGGTTGTCATAACCAAACCAGCCCGTCCCCGTGCCGCCGACTATCTGAGCCGCCTCCGCCAGGCCGGCGGTCTCGTCCAACTTTTTGGCTTTGCTGTCGCTGCTGCGCAGGAACTCTTCCAGAATGCCGGCGTCGGCTGACATGGCCAGGTAGCCGCCGCTGGCGGAAAAGCTGAAAGCAGACGCCGCACTCCCGGGGGCGGGCGTGGTGGTCAGGGTGGAAATGGTGCGGCCGAGGAACTCGCGGTCTTTGATGCCGCCGGAACTGCCGGAGACCAGGCTAAGGCCGACCTTGACGGCCGCGGCGAGCTTCTCCGGATTGGGCGAGCCAATGAGGAAAATAGACGGCGCCGACTTCAGCTCCGCCAGCGTGCTGCCGTTGGGGAGCTTGTCATAACCGATGATGTCGTCTCCCATGTTGGCGAGCAATTCGGCTTTCAAATCGTAATTTTTGTCTTTGTCCTTGCCCGCCGTGTTGAGGTAGGAGTTGGCGGCGGCCATGAGCATGGGATTCTGTTCATTGAGGGTCGATTCCAGTTGCGTCCAGCCATGCGGAATGTCCACCCGCCAGCGCCAGAACTTGACCGCGTCGGCCGGGACGAAGGAGGGCGGGTTGGCGTCTTTGGGTTCCGGCGCGAAGGCTTTCAGGAGGCCCTGGCGTTTTCCCTCCGGAATGCGCATGAAGAATTGAGCCGTCACGCCGCCCGGGGAACTTTGATAGCTGAAGGAGGCCGAAGTCACGTCGCCCAAGCCCAGAATGCGCAGCATGGTGTTGACAGTTGCCGCGCGAACGGCGGCTTCGGCGGCCGAGTCTTCGCTGGCGCCGGCGGGCGGCCTGGCCAGGGAATCCAGCAAGGCCCGCGTGTTGGCCCAGGCGTAAGCGGGCGAGTTGCGCAGGCGGGCGGCGAAATCGGCTTGGAAATCGGCCTGTTCGTCCAGCGGCGCGGCCAGCCCGCCCGCCTGCCGGCTGAGGACTTTCTCGATGGCTTCGGTCGAATCGCCGACGATGAGAAGGGAATCACTCTGGCCGATGGTGAGTTCCACGTTCTTGGGCGGCGGCTTGCCTGCGGCGTCGTCGGCCTCGGCGGGTTTGGCTTTCTGGAAAATCTTGTCCCACGAAAGATCGTCCGGGGAAACGATCAAGGTGGTGAATGGGAGGTCGCGCAGTTTCTGCGATTTCATCGGACGGCCGGCGTCGGCCCATTTCTTCTGGATGTCGGCCAGGTTGGACTTGAGTTGGGCGGAGCGGTCTTTGGTGTCAACAATCAGGATGTGGGCGAAATGAATGCCGGCGTTGTCCGGCGCGCCGGCCGGGATGAGGGCAAAAGTCACCTGGCCTTGAGCGAGGGCTTGATAGTCCGGGAACTTGATTTTGAAATTCCTCTCGGCCGGCGCGACAACTTCGGCGGTGAATTTGTCCATGAACTTGTCTTTGAACGGCTTGATCGCCGGGTCCTGCCAAAGGCGGGCATAAGGCAGGTTGGTCAGGAACATCCGTGCCTTGGCCCAGTCCGGCGCCGTGACGACCAGGACGGTGTCGTTGGGGAGGAGTTTTTCAGGTGGGAGGGCTGCCGCGCGCAGGGGGATGCAACCGCAGATGGCGGCCAGCATCAGGATAATGTGTTTGCTCATGTATGTTTGGATGGACCGGCGAAAGAAACCTACTCCGCCCTGTTCTGGTTCGTCCGGTTGGGGGGATCGAGGTAACGGTACGGACTGATGGGATTGTCGTTGTCGTAGGCGAAGGACTCGCGATGGTTCAAAAAGTATTTCACCGCCTCGATGGGGATGGCGAAACCCAGGCCCTCGCCGAAGGTGATCTTCATGTTGGTGACGCCGACGACTTCGCCGCGGAGGTTGAAAAGAGGGCCGCCGCTGTTGCCGGGGTTGATCTGCGCGGTGGTCTGGAGATACAAGGTGCCTTCAAACTCCCGCGTCTTGGTGCTGACGATGCCTTGCGTGACGGTCCGCTCCAGACCCATCGGGCTGCCGATGGCGAACACGCTTTCACCCACCGCCAGTTGATCGGCATCGCCCAGCACCACGCTGGCAAAACGGGGCGCGCCCTTGTCCTCGATGTGGAGCAAGGCCAGATCGGCGAACTTGTTCAGCGCGATGATCTTGACTTGCTTGTAACTGGTGCGCGTCAACTGCCCTTCTTTGAGGTGATAGACTTCCACCGAGATTTGAATTTCGCCCTCCGTGACATGGAAGTTGGTCATCAAATAGCCGTCCGCGTTGATGAAAAAGCCCGAACCCAGCCCCGCCGGCGTGCGCACTTGCACGACGGCTTCGCCGAGGTCCTCGACCAGCTCGCGGACAGCCTTTTCGCGCGGTGAAACGGACGAAATTTTGTAGAAACCCTGGGCCGGGGCCGTGTCGGCGGCGGCGCGGGAGAGCGGCGCAAGCGGGTCGGCCGCGGGGGCGGGAGTTGGCGGGATCGCAATGGCCATGGCTTTGGCGTCGTTATCGGTGAGGAGTTTGGAGACCTGGCTTCGCGGGATGACCAGAACGGTGTAGCCGATGTCGATGACGATCTGGTCGCGTTTTTCAGCGAGAATGGTTCCGGTGACAGAGGCTTTGCCCTTGAGTTCCACCGTGGCCGCGGGCGCCGCGGCGGCGAAGAGCACAATGGGGAGCCAAATGGCCTTCTTCAACATGCGTTAAGAATACCCATTTCCGGCGGAATAACAAGGGCGCCTCGATCATTAGCGACTTCTCCAGGAGCGTGACCGTCTCGGTCGCCCCCGTCGGCGTCCCGCCGACGGAATCCCCCGTCCAAGACCTCCTCACCATTTTGGTGAGTTCGCAAGTGGGACGCTAATGATTCGGGAGGGCGGCTTGCTTGACATTTGCCGGAGCGGGATGGATGTTTTTCAAGGAGGAAGTGATTATGAAAAAGTCCGACATGATAAAATTTGGCGTCCTGATTTCGCTGGGAGCTTTCCTGGGGGCTGGATGCACCGTGCAAGTGGCCCCGCCGCCGCCGCCAGCCGTGGCGGTTTCGGGCGAGATTTACGCCCAAGGCCCGCCGCCGGCGCCCATCTATGAGGCGCAGGTCATGGCGCCCGGACCGGGTTTTGTCTGGATCGGCGGAGGCTGGGTTTGGGGCGGCTCCGCGTGGCGATGGGAAACCGGGCGCTGGGCGCGACCGCCATATCGGGGCGCGCATTGGGTGGCGCACCAGTACGTCTATCGCAACGGCCATCACGTCTTCGTCCGCGGCGGCTGGCGGTGACGACAAGGAAACGCGGGCCAGGCGGGCGAACCGCGCCGCGTTCGACCGCATCATGTCAAAGGCGCGCGATGCTTCACAGGTCCCGGCAGCGCCCCTCGCGCAAATCACGGATGGCCTCATCTGCAAGGGCGTCCAAATGTCCGGCGGCAACGTCCTCCTCGAACTGTTTGTCCCACGCGGCCGCGTCGAACCCGGAGAACCAGTCGCGGAAAGCCAAAAGCTCCTGTCGGGAAAGCTTGCTGACGGCGGTTTCAATCTCATTAACCGAACCCATGTCGGAAGAATAAACCAACTCACATTTCAGGGCATGCGCCGAAGCCGCAAACCACAATGAGCCCCGATCCTTATCGAAACGGAGCATCCGTCACGGAATAGGTGAGGCCGGTAGGGCGACGCGGAGTCTTCTCCCGCGGAATCGGCTCGGCAGCCCATTCGCCCTGCCGAGCTACGCCAAGGAGTGGGGAGGAAAAGAGGCACCTTGATTATCGTTGGACGCAAAGGCCAGCGGCTTTAAGGTAAAATTTCAGGCTGACCCGCCAAAGGGTGCGGGACAAAATTCCTTTGGTTGGGGCATGACGCCTGTTTGAGGAACAAAGCGGCGCTGGCGCGCGCGCACTCCAAGACGCTTCGCGCACACGGGAAGCTTGCGAAAATCCGCCAGGTCTTGGAGTGCGCGCGCGTCAGCGCCGCTTTCCCCTGCGCGCCCCGCGTTTATATGTTTGAGTGTCCCTGGTCCGAATGTAGTGAAAAAGGTATTGCTGGGCGTAGCCGGCGTGGGGGCCGAAATGGGTTTGACTGAAACGGCGCAGGCGGGGGAGGTTGGCGCCGCGCCGGGGGAAATAAAGGCGCCGCAACGCGCGGGCGATCCAGACATCGACGGGAAAGGCCTCTTGAAAACCGTGCGCGAAGAGCAAAACACAGTCGGCGATTTTGACGCCCACGCCATGCAATTCCAGCAGGGCGGCGCGCGCTTCTTCGAGGGGCAAGGCGGAGAGGCGGGAGAGGTCGAGTTCGCCGGCGGCCAGTTTCGCGGCGGCGCCGGCCAGGTAGGGGGCGCGAAAGCCCAACTTGCATTCGCGCAGTTCCAGCGCCGACACGGACGCCAGACGCGCTGCGGTGGGAAACGACCACGCCGGCCCGACGCCTTCGGGCGTCGGAAGCGGGTCGCCGTAACGGCGGCAGAGCAAGGCGATGATCTGTTGGATTTGCACGATCTGCTTGGTGGATGAGCAGATGAACGAGGCCAGACATTCCCACGGCTCCTGCCGCAGCAGGCGCAGCCCGCGGCAGGCGGCTATCGATTGGCGCATCGGTTCGTCGTCGGGAAAGGTCGCCAGGACTTCTTCCAGGCGGATGTCCAGTTGCAGATAGTGGCGCAGCCATTGCCAATCGCCGGCGGGGACGGCGGTCTGGGCGCGGATGCGGCCCGGTTCCTGGCGCAACCGGACCCAGCGGGCGGCGACGACGCCTTCCCAGGAATCGCCGGCCCGGCGCCAGCGGAAGGTCTGGCCGGAGGCCAGCGTGGCCGCCAGGTCGTATTGCTGGACGGCGAAGCTGGCGTGGAAAAGGGTCATGTCAGCGGAGATGGTGGCACTCGAAAAGTTGAACGCGGCGGACCACGGCGCCGTTGGCCACGATGTCTTTGACACCAAGATCGGTGAAGGAGTCGAATTGGTTCCGCACTTCGGGCGGCAAGGGCCATTGGCTGGGCTTGTCGTGTGTAAAAATGTCCGGGTCATTGTTCCACCAGAGGGAAAACCAGCCGGGGCGCAAGGAGGGAAGGGAAATCTGGCGGACGAAGAGGGCGTTCTGGCCGGGGCGGTTGAGGTAATTGGGCCAGAAATAGAACTGGTTCCACGGATGGCGGCTGGCGTAGAAAAAAACCAGCGGATCGGAAACAACGCGGCTTTTGGCTTCGGGGAGATAGAAGGTGATCTGGGAAGTGAAGCCGTAGTGTTCGCAGAGGATGAAGGCGGGCGGGCCTTGGTCCTGGAGCTTCTGGCGCGCCTCCCCCACCAATTGGGCCATCTCCTTCCAGCCGCGCACCCGGTGCAGAATGTCGAGCCGGGCCGGCAATTTGCGCCCCAGGACCTTGCCGGCCAGATTCGAGTCGTGCATAAAGATGACCGCCAACGCGCCCACGGCGACTGAAACCATCAACAGCGGTTGGAGCAGCTTGACACCTTCTCCCCACCGCTTCCACCAATAGACCCCCATGAGACAGAAGAGCGGGATGACGGCGGGGGCGATCCAATTGGCCAAAATCTGGCTGTGGCAGCTCAGGAGGAAATAGAAAACGAACAGAGGCGCGCCCATGCTGAAAAGGAAAAGCTGGAGGGGATCGCGCCGCCCCCGGCGCCAAAACGCCACCGCCGCCCAAAGCGCCGCCACAAAGAAGACCGGATGCAGCGCGCCAGCCTCCTCCAGCAGGAAGGGCACGACGTAGATGTGACGCCACGCCTGGTCCAGTTGGCCGTCGGTGGCAACGTGCTCCACGGTGATCCAGTGATGCTGCGCATTCCAAATCACCACCGGCAGCGTGCCGAGCAGCCCCAGGAGGGCGGCCCAATACGGACCCGGCCGGCGCAGGTGTCGTCGCGCCGGCGGCCAAAGGAAGAAGAAGACACCCCAACAGACGTATTGAAATAGATTGGTGTATTTGCTCAGAAAGCCCAGGGCCATCCACAGCCCCACCCACAGCCATTGGCGCGTGACGCCGTCCGGTTGCGCGGCCCGCCACCCCGCCAGCATGGCAGCGGTCCAAAACAGAACCGAGAGCGGGTCAACCGTCATCACTGTCGCTCCCAGCGCGGTCAGCGGGGTGACGTTCATGATCACCAGAACGATAAAAGCCAGCCGCCCGCAGGCCTCGCGCGCCAGGAAACGGAGGACCAGGATCGAGAGCACCGCAGCGATGACCGGCGAAAGGAAGCGCACGCCGAATTCATTGTCGCCCCAAATATGAGTGCCAAGGAATTGCGCGACGGCGATCATCGGCGGTTTGCTGTAGTAGGACAAGGCGGGATGCTTGGACCAAATCCATTGATACGCTTCGTCTTCGCTTAACTCGATCTTGCTCGTGGCGAGATACGCCAGCCCCAGACCCAGGGACAGCGCGATCAGAACATAGCCCAGGCGCAGCCAGTGCGAGTCAGTGGCGCCGGGCGCGGTTCCGGGCGGCCTTTCCTTGACAAGCGGGCGCGCGAGGGAGGGGAGCCGCGCGTGCCAGATGGGAAACCAGCGGGGACCGAGCGACTGCCAGAGGGCATCCAGGCCCCATAAGACGCCCGCGCCATAGCCCGCGCCGAGCAGCGCGCCGGCCAGAACGTCGCTTGGATAATGGACGCCATTGTAAACCCGCGACAGGCAGACCAGCAGCGCCGAAGGGAGTGTCCACCAAATTGTCCGCCTGTAATAAACAAGGAGGATGACCACGGCGCTGAACCAGTTGGCGGCGTGGGAGGAGGGCATGCTGAAACTGCCGCCGGGGCCGGCGCGCAGATGAACATCGGCCAGGGCTTGAAATGGGCGCAAGCGTGCGACGGCGTGTTTGAGGGAATCGCAAATCAGCCAATTGCCCAGGACCAGGGCCAGCGCGAGCATGAGGACGCACAGCCGCCCGCGGGCGCCGCCTTTCCAGAGCAAGGCCAAACACACCAGGAGGAGGAGCGCAACCAGGCCGGGCGGGTTGCTGGCCCAAGGCATCAACCAATCGAAGAAGCTGTTGCTGAAGGATGAGTTGATGAATCGGAACAGGGAGACATCGACGGAGGAGAGGGCATTCACCACGGCTGGTCAATAGACAACGAGCGAACGCACCGGGAAATCCTTGAGGCGGTCGCGCCCATTGAGAAACTTCAGTTCGATGAGGAAGGCGATCTCCAGAATCTGCGCCCCGAGCCTGTGCACGAGGGCGGCGGCGGCGGCGGCGGTGCCGCCGGTGGCCAGCAGGTCGTCCACNNGGCCGCCGCCGCCGTTCCGCCCGTGGCCAGCAAATCATCCACCAGCAAAACCCGGCTGCCGGGCCGGACAGCGTCCGTGTGAATGGCCACGGTATTGGTGCCGTACTCCAATTGGTAGCTTTCCTCGAAAGTCTTGAAAGGCAGCTTGCCTTTCTTGCGAACGGGCACAAAGCCGCATCCCAGCTTGTAAGCGGCGGCGGCGGCGAATATAAAGCCGCGCGCGTCAATCCCCACGACCGCATCGACGGACCCTGGCTTGAGCGCGCCTGTCAAATGATCTATGGTTGCCGCGAAGAGGCGCGGGTCCGCCAGAACGGGGGTGATGTCCTTGAATTGGATGCCCGGCTGGGGAAAATCCGGCACGTTGCGAATGGCCTTGGCGATGTCGGCGACTGTGACGATTGGGTGTGTCATCGGGCGAAGGTAGCGGGGCGGTTCAGGATTGGACAGCCTCAAGTTTCTCGATCATTTTGCGAAGTTTGTTCAGGGCGATATTCTGAATCTGCCGCACCCGCTCGCGGGTGACGCCGAACTTCTCGCCCACTTCCTCCAGCGTCTTCTCGCTGCCGCCGTCCAAGCCGAAGCGGTATTGCAAAATGGTGGACTCGCGGGGATCGAGGGTCTTGACCATTTCACGGAGCATGTTCGTGACAGTCTTGCCCTCGAGTTGTTCGTAAGGGGTGTTGGCGTTTTCGTCCTGGACCACTTCGGCGAAATTATTGCTTTCATCATCGCCAATCGGGGCGTCCAGCGAAGCGGGCCGGATGGCGGCGGTGCGCATCTGGGCGACGCGGGAGGGGGCCATGCCCATTTCCTCGGCCAGCTCTTCGTCGGTCGGCTCGCGTCCGAAGATTTCCTGCAACTTCATTGCCATGCGGCGCATCTTGGCGATCTTGTCCACCAGATGGACGGGCAGGCGGATGGTCTTGGACTGGTTGGCCAGGGCGCGCTTGATGGATTGCTTGATCCACCAGGAGCCGTAGGTGGAAAGCTTGCCGCCCTTGGAGGGGTCGAAGCGCTCGACGGCCTTCATCAGGCCGATATTGCCCTCATTGATCAAATCCAGCAACGGCAGGCCGAAATTCTCGTAATCGTGGGCAATCTTGACGACCAGCCGGAGGTTGGCCTTGATCATTTGTTCGCGGGCCTTCCTGTCGCCCTTCTTGATGCGCGCCGCCAGGTCGATCTCCTCCTGCGGCGTCAGCAATTTAACCTGGCCGATCTCGCGCAGATACAACTTGATCGCCGTTTCGCCGTCGTACGGGGCGCGTTCCCTCTCCTGCGCGGGATTGAAGCTCTCGCCCTCGCGCGGAATATCGCCGGCCCATTCCGCGGCAGGCGCGGCAGGCGGCGGGCTGGCGGCGCGGAGCATCTTGATCTTGCGACGCTTGCGCGCGACCGGGCGGGCCG
This sequence comes from Verrucomicrobiales bacterium, assembly GCA_003138485.1. Classification (GTDB taxonomy): domain Bacteria; phylum Verrucomicrobiota; class Verrucomicrobiia; order Limisphaerales; family Palsa-1400; genus PLGF01. The sequence continues at coordinate 22,352 of PLGF01000110.1, forward strand.
GCTTCTTGCGGCCCTTGGGCACTTGTTTCGCTTGACGCGCTTTTTTGGCCATGACAATCAAAAGACTGGCGAAATACTTGGAGCTTTCCGGCCATTTGGGCAAGCAAAATAACTCTTACATCCCCATGATCTGGTAACCGCAATCGACGTAGAGGACCTGGCCGGTGATGGCGGCGGCGCCGTCGCTGGCCAGGAAGGTCCCCGTCGCGCCCAATTCCTCCGCCAGCACGTTGCGCCGGAGCGGCGAGCGGGCCTCGTAGTGCTTGAACATGTCGCCAAACCCGGCGATGCCCCGCGCGGCCACGGTGTTGACCGGGCCGGCGCTGATGCAGTTGACACGGATTTTTTTCGGGCCAAGGTCGTAGGCCAGGTAGCGCGCGCTGGCTTCCAGCGAGGCTTTGGCCACGCCCATGACGTTGTAATGCGGCACCACTTTTTCCGAGCCATAATAGGTCATGGCCAGAATGCTGCCGCCCCCGGTCATCAGCGGCGCGGCCCCGCGGGCCAGCGCGACCAGCGAATAGGCGCTGACGTCGTGGGCGACGCGGAAAGCGTCGCGCGTCGTATTGACAAATGAGCCTTCCAGAGCGTCGCGCGGGGCGAAGGCGACGGAATGAAGCAACAAATCCAGTTTGCCGAATTTGGCGGCGATGGCGGCGAAGACGCCCGCGATCTCCTCGTCCCGGGTTACGTCGCACGGAAGCAGGAGGGTGTCCGGGCCGAAGGCGCCGGCAAGTTCCTCGACGTTTTCCTTGAGCCGTTCGCCCTGGTAGGTGAAGGCGAGCGTGGCGCCGGCGTTGCGCCAGGCCTGGGCTATGGCCCAGGCTATGGAACGTTTGTTGGCAACGCCGACAACGAGACCGATTTTTCCCTCAAGCAATGACATGGCGATACTGCTTAAATAACAAATGACAAATCTTCAATGACCAATTTTCAATCGTTTCAATCGCGGGCGCAAATCTGTTTTTGTAGCGCAGGTTTCCAAACCTGCTGTGCCGCCGATTTCCAAATCGGCGCGTCGCGTAAAGTCATCGCCGAAGCAGGCTTGGAGAAGTGAACAAATTGTTGGAAAGACGCTGGCGCGTGGGCCTGCGGCACAGCAGACTTGGAAGTCTGCGCTGCAAAAGCTGAACTGCGCCTCATGATGACGGGGACATTCATGTCACTTCCGCAGTTTAAGCAGCAGGTCCTTGCTTTCCACCGTCTCGCCCACCTGCGCGAAGATGCCGTCCACTGTGCCGTCGCCCGCCGCATAGATCGTTGTCTGCATCTTCATCGCTTCGAGCGTCAATAATTTGTCTCCGCGGCTGACTTTCGCGCCCAGGCTCACGGCCAGCGCGGTGATCAAGCCCGGAATGGGCGCGCCAACTTGCAGCGCGTCGGCTGGGTCGGCCTTCGGGCGCGCCTTGGCTTTGGCTGGGGCGGAGCGGTCGGGGACCGTCACCTCGCGCGTCATGCCGTTCAGTTCGAACGTCACGGTGCGGCGTCCGTCCTTGTCCGCCGCGCCGACGTGGATGAGTTTGATGAAAAGGGTTTTTCCCTCCTCGATATCGACGGAGATTTCCTCCCCCGGCTTGAGTCCGTAGAAAAAGGCGGAGGTGGGCAGGACGGCGACGTTGCCGTGATCGCGGGAAAACCTGGCGAATTCGGCGAACACTTCGGGGTACATCAGGTGGCTGTAAAGATCGTCGTCGTCCGCCTCTCGTTTGAGCTTGGCGGAAAGTTCGTCCCTGGTCTTTTTCAACGGCAGCGGCTTGAGGCCCGCTCCCGGACGGCGACGCAGGGGCTTGCGGCCGCCGAGGATGACCTTCCGCAGCGCCTTGGGCCATCCCCCCGCGGGCTGGCCCAGATTCCCCATGAGCATGTCAATAACAGAGGCGGGGAAGGGCATCGCGCCCGGTTCGAGGTTGAGGACATCGGCGGGTTTGAGGCCGCGGGAAATGAGGAACATGGCCATGTCCCCGACGACTTTGCTGCTGGGTGTGACTTTGACAATGTCGCCGAAGAGAGCGTTGACGCCGGCATAGGCGCGGGCGATTTCGGGCCATCGCTGGCCCAGGCCCATGCTGGCGGCCTGCTCTTTGAGGTTGGTGAACTGGCCGCCGGGCATTTCGTGGTTATAGACCTCCGCCGTGCCGCTGCGCGGGGCGGTGTCAAAGGGCGCGTACGCGGCGGCGGCGTTTTCCCAGTATTCGGAGAATTCGTTCAGGGCCGCCAAGTCCAGCCCCGTGTCGCGCGGGGTGTGAGCCAGGGCGGCGACGATGGAATTGAGGTTGGGCTGGCTGGTCGAACCGCTCATGGAGGCGATGGCCAGATCGGCGACATCGACCCCCGCCTCGCTGGCTTTGAGGACCGACGCGGCGTTGACGCCGCTGGTGTCGTGCGTGTGAAAATGGACGGGCAGGCCCGTTTCTTCCTTGAGCGCCCTGACCAGCGCGTGCGCCGCAAAGGGCCGGCACAAGCCCGCCATGTCCTTGACGCACAGGAAATGCGCTCCCATCCTCTCCAGCTCCCGGGCCAGACGCACGTAATAATTGAGGGAATACTTGGTCCGCTTCGGATCGAGTATGTCGCCGGTGTAACAGATGGCGGCCTCGCAAACAGCCGGGGTGTCCCGCACGGCCTCCATCGCCACCTTGAGGTTGGGCGCGTAATTGAGCGAATCGAAGATGCGGAAGATGTCAATGCCGCCGGCCGCCGCGTGGCGCACGAATCCCGCCACGACGTTGTCCGGGTAATTGGAGTAACCGACGGCATTGGCGCCGCGGAAGAGCATTTGAAAGCAGATGTTGGGAACCCGTTCCCGCAGCAGGCGCAAACGGTCCCACGGGTCCTCATGCAGGAACCGCATGGCGGTGTCGAAGGTGGCCCCGCCCCACATTTCCAGGCTGAACAGTTGCGGCGCCCGCCGGGCAACGGCGGCGGCGGCGGCCAGCATGTCGAACGTTCGCACACGAGTGGCCAGCAGCGACTGGTGGGCGTCGCGAAAGGTGGTGTCGGTGATCAGCAGCCGCTTCTGGCGAAGCGTCCAGGCGGCGAATTTCTCCGGCCCCATTTCCAGCAGCAACTGCCGCGTCCCCGGCGGCGGCGCTATCTTGTGGTCGTATCCGGGCGGCGCCACCGGCGGGAGCGGCGTCTTCAGTTCGACCCCTTTGACCTGCGGATTGCCGTTGACGATGACGTCGCTCAGGAAGGCCAGCAGCTTGCTGGCGCGGTCGCGCCGCGGCTTGAACTGGAACAAATCCGGCGTCGTGTCGATCAGTGTCGTGGTGGCCTGCCCGGAGCGGAAGACCGGGTTGGCGACGACGTTTTCGAGGAAGGGGATATTGGTCTTGACGCCGCGGATGCGGAATTCGCGCAGGGCGCGGTCCACGCGCTGGAGGGCCAGGTCGAAGGTGCTGCCGTAACCGGTGATCTTCACCAGGAGCGAATCGTAAAAGGGGGTGATGACCGCCCCGGCGTAACCCATCCCGCCGTCCAGCCGCACGCCGTAGCCGCCCGTCGAGCGGTAGGTGAGGATTCTCCCGTAATCGGGCGTGAACTTGTTTTCCGGGTCCTCAGTTGTGACCCGGCATTGAACGGCGCAGCCGATGCGCGGCATTTGCTCCTGCGCCGGCAGATGGACCTCCGGGCCGCGCAGGGCGCACCCTTGCGCGATCAATATCTGCGAGCGCACCAGGTCCACCCCCGTGATTACTTCGGTGACGGTGTGCTCGACCTGGATGCGCGGGTTGACTTCGATGAAAAACCAGCGGCGCCCGTCCAGGTCGTAGAGGAACTCGACAGTGCCGGCGTTGTCGTACTTGACGGCCCGGGCCAGGGTCACAGCCGCCTGGCACAGGTCTTGGCGCACCGCGTCGTCCAGGCCGCAGGAGGGGGCGATCTCGATGACTTTTTGATGCCGGCGCTGCACGGAGCAATCGCGCTCATGGAGATGCGCCACGGCGCCGTGCTGGTCGCCCAGTATCTGCACTTCAATGTGCTTGGCGCGCGCGATGTATTTCTCCAGGAAAACCGCCGGGTTGCCGAAGGCGCGGCCCGCTTCGCCCTGCGCTTCGTCCAACAGATGAGGCAGGTCGGAGGAACGATGCACCACGCGCATCCCGCGTCCGCCCCCGCCAAAGGCCGCCTTGATGATGAGGGGGAACCCGATCTGGTGAGCCAGCTTGAGCGCCTGCGCGCGGTCTTCGACCGGCTCGTCCGTTCCGGCCAGGGTGGGGACGTTATTCTTGCGGGCCAGCTCGCGCGCCGCCACCTTGTTGCCCATCAATTCGATGATCTCCGGGCGCGGGCCGACAAAGATGATGCCCGCCCCGGCGCAGGCCCGGGCAAAGTCGGCGTTCTCCGCCAAAAAGCCGTAACCCGGATGAATCATATCCACCTCCTTCTCCCTGGCCAGCGCCAGCAAACCGGGAATATCCAGGTACGCGCTCACCGGGCCCTGGCCCTGTCCGATCAAATACGCTTCGTCCGCCTTGAAACGATGGATGCTCAGGCGGTCTTCCTGGGCGTAAATGGCCACGGTGCGCAACCCCAGCTCCGTCGCGGCGCGGAAGACACGAATGGCGATTTCATTGCGATTGGCGACGAGCAATTTTCGGGCGGCGCGCGGCTTTGCGGCTGGGCCGGCAGCCGAAGCGGCGGCCGAAGATTTATCCGCGTGAGGTGAGGCGCTCATAAATTCAGCGGAGTTATAGCGGCCGGCGAGGGGAGTTTAAAGGGCAAAATGGCGGCGGTAAGGCCGCTGAGAATGACTCATGCCTAAGCACCAATGACGAAAGAATGACGAAGCTCGAAAGACTAAAGCGCATCCGGACGGCTATTTCGTCGTTGAGTCATTTGAGCATTCTTTCGTCATTGGGATTTCGTCATTCGTCATTTTCCCCCGGTGTATTGTGGCTTCGCTCTTTGACTGCTCCGGCTTCTGTCCAGAGCGATACACCCAGGGCAAACTTCGCGCTGGGATTTGCGCCCCGGATTTGCCACCCTCTCCCCGTGACCGTGTCCGAAGTAAACACTGCCAGATCGACTGAGAAACTCCTGCTCAGGGCGCTGATTTTGTCGCTGTTGCTGCATGGCCTGGTCTTCGGGACTTGGAAAATGGGCCTGGCGCAGGGTTGGTGGAGCAATCTGGCCTTGCCGCGCTGGATGCAAGCGGCTGCCAAGGCGCTGCTCCCTGTCGCCCCCAGAAAAGCCGCCCTGTTGACCCCGGCGCCCCCCATCGTGTTTGTGGATGTTGATCCGGACATGATCACGCAGCAACCGCCCAAGGCGCCCAAGTTCTACGGCGCGGAGAATTCAGCCGCCGCGAACAAAGAGATCAAGATTCAATCGGAAGTCCCCAACATTGAGGGCCGCCAGGACAAAGTGATGAAAACGACGGAGAACGCCCCGCCCAAAGCAGTGCCCCTCCAGCCCGCTCCGCCGCCACAGCCCCAACCCGCCCCCAGCCAGCCCGCGCCGAAGAAATCCGACACGCCCGGCGACATGGCGATGGCCCCGCCTGTCAACAAATCCAAGGAGAAGGACGGCAAGAGCGACGCGGACGCGACCGTCCAGCCGCAACCGCCGGCGGCTTACGAGCGGCCCCGGACGCTCGCCGAGGCCAAGGCCAGGCAGGGGACACTTGGGGAACCGGCGCGGCAAACCGGCGGCGTCAACAATTTGCAGATGAAATCGGCCCTCGACGTGGCAGGCAGCCCGATCGGCGCCTATGACGCGCTGTTCGTCGAGGCGGTCCGGAACCGCTGGTATCAGTTGCTGGGCGACCGCAGCCCGAACCTTCCCGGAAAAGTGGTGGTGGAGTTCCGCATGCACCCCGACGGCCGCATCACCGATCTCAAAGTGACCCTCAACGAGGTCAGCGATCTGCTGTCGATGATCTGCCAGCAGGCCATTCTCGACCCGGCGCCCTACGCGCCCTGGCCCAAACAAATGCGCCTGGACATCCCGGCGGATTTCCGCGACGTGCAATTTACTTTCTTTTACGATTTGGAATGAACTATCCTGTCCTGCTTGCGAGAAAAACTCTATCATGGAAACGATCATAATTGGCGTGCTGCTCCTGGCGTCGGTCATCGGGCTGACCTTTATTATTGAACGCGGCGTGGCTTTGCGCGGGGCGAAGGTCATCCCTCCGCCGGTGCTGGGCGCGTTGCAGGCCTGCCGCGGGCCGGATGACTTGCCGATGGTGCGCCAAATTTGCGAGCAGCATCCCGCCCCGCTGAGCCGGCTGGTGCTGCTGGCGGACAAGAATCGCCATTGGTCCCGCGAAGACAACGCCAGCGCGCTGGAAACCAGCGCCCGCCAGGAAGTCTCCCGCCTGGAACGCGGCCTGGTCATTTTGGAAATCATCGTGGGCGTCGGCCCCCTCCTCGGCTTGGTGGGCACCATTTACGGCATCATGGCTGTGTTCGCAGGAATCGGCGCCTCCGCCCTCGGAGAAACCAACGTGTTGTCCGAAGGGATCGCGCTGGCGCTTCGAGCGACCTTTCTGGGTTTGATCACCGCCATCCCCTCCCTGGTCGCCTGGAACTATTACAACAGAAAAGTCGAGAGCCTCGCCGTCGAAATGGCCGCGGTGTGCGACACCTTCCTGCATCAACTCTACCACGGCGAGGACAAAGCGTCCCGGCTTGCCGAAACGCCCGCGTCCGGCCGCCATTAAATCGCCATGCAATTCATCGCCCACAAACACCGCCAGGCCCCCAGCGTCATCATCGTGTCCCTGATCGACGTGCTCCTGGTGGTCCTCATTTTTCTCATGGTGACCACCACATTCAAGCAGCAGCCGGCGGTCAAGCTGGCCCTGCCCGAATCCAAGCAGGAAAAAATCGGCGCGTCCGACCACTCCCTAGAGGTGACTATCTCCAAGGAAGGCATTCTTTCCCTGAAAGGGAACGCCGTGACCAAGGACATCCTGGAGAAGCGCCTGGAGGAGGCCGTCCTCGCCAACCCCGACACGACGCTGGCGATACGAGCAGACAAGGACGCCCCCTGGGGCCGGGTGGTGAACGTCATGGACGCAGCCAAGGCGGCGAACATCAAAGTAGCCAGCGCCTTCATCCGCTCCACCGGCGAAGCGCGGTGACAGTTTTTTCGCCGGGCCTGCTGACAAAGCGTGGCGCAGGCAGCATTGCACGCCATACTCCATGCGCCTGCCTGCGTGGCACCCCGCAAAACCGCCGCCCGCATCGCTTCCCATGAATAGAAAAGTGCAAAAAGAGGTGACACCTGCACTTCTATGACATTTGCACGGAGTCCATGCAATGGGCGCCCTTTGGCGCGGGGGCTTCTTTGGGGTTGCCGGATGAAGCCAAAATAGATAAACCAAATTATGCTTTTTGACCGCCAAAAATGCCTTCTGGCCCTGCTTGACGCCCACGGTGGCGAGGTCGGCAACCTGGATTTCCAGAAGTTGCTATTCCTGTACTGTCAGGAAAGCGAAGAGAGTCCCACATACGAATTCGTGCCTTACAGATAGGGCGGCTTTTCGTTTACGTCTTATGCAGAAAGGCGACGGCTTACCGAGCGAGGTTTATTGTCGGATGAAGACCGAACCTGGAAGTTGACGCCATTGGGCAGGAATGCGGCAATCGTAGCCCCTGCGGTTCGGATGAAAATGGACCAGTTCGCAAAGCGACACGCCGGTTTGCGCGGCGACGCGCTGGTGGCGGAAGCGCATCGCCGTTTTTGTCCATTCCATAGTCCGGGCTTGCAACGCGGATGAGGCTGCGGCGGGAGACGACGATGACGATATAAGAAATCGCGGACCGTTTGCGGATGGGCAGCCGGAAGAGCGCGGCTCCCAAAGTTGACGCCTGGAGGAAATCACTTTATTTGGGGCGTGCATTGTCAAGTTCAGCTTCAATTTCCGCCACGGTCGGCAGGCTGCCTGTCAAGTTCCTGGGCAGGGATTCGACCAGTTTGGTCTGCCATTGGGCGACGCCGATGGGCTTTTTCAAATCGCGTAACGCATACTCAACTGTCAAATCAAAACTGTAGGGGTCTTTGAGCGTTTGTTCGGCGAGGTCGGACCGCGGCGGCGCCAGGGTGCGTTGAAAGTTGGTGACGGCTCTGCCTTCGCGCTTGTGCAGTTGTGTTTCGATGTGGTGCGTGAGCACCGCCCGTGACCAGCCGCGTTCGATGACTTTGTGAGCATACCAGAGCCGGATGAGCGGGGTTTTCAATTTGGCCAGCAAAACCAAATTGTGTCCCCAAGGAATTTCCGCCACAGGTTGCGGCAAATTTGATCCAGCCAATTCTCCAACAAGCTGTGGGAGGATCTTCGAGGTGGATTCTCCAACAGGCTGTTGGAGTTTTTGAGGTTCCTTGGTCCAACCGAGATAAAAGCTCCGCATATGCCAGACGTTTTGCGGCGAGAAACCTGCCGTGCCGGGAAATTCCTTTTGCAGGTCTTCCGCCAGACGTTCGACCACCTGTTTGCCGTAGCCCTTGGTCTTTTGCCCCTCGACAATGGTTCTGCCGATGTCCCAATAAAGCAGAATCAACTCGCGGTTGACCGAAACCACCGCGCGAAGTTGCGCCGCGCGGACCCGCGCCTTGAGGTCGGCGAGGAGCGTGGTGTAACCAGCGGGAAGCGCGCCGGGCAGTCTGCCACTCTGTCCGCTGGTTCTTGCCAAACCTGTGGCCGTAGTTTTTCGTTTCGTCATACAAAATCTTTACCTGCCGTTTTGCCCACAACAATCCTGAACCGCCCCCGTTACGTTATGCTGGTTCTCATGGCGTTTAATTGGCCGTCCCCGCTGCTGACTCAAAGCGGAAATAAACCGTCCCTTGATACGGCTGGCTCACCAGCGGGGTGGTCCCTTGTGGTCCAATTTGCGCGGCGGTATGAAACTTGGTGCCGATGGGGGGCAAGTCGCGCAGCACGGCGAGATTGCCCGAGGGCATGTTTACCACGGTCTTCCCCGCCAGTTCCACTGGAGGAAACGATGGCGTGCCGACGCGCACAAACGTGTTCTCATCAGGAATCATCATGATGAGCGTACCCTCCGTTGTCGCCAGTTTCAGCCAGCGCACCCTGGCAAAATAGCCGGCGAATTCGGGATAAACCCAGTCTTTGAAACCGGTTTCCGTTGTGTTGTAAGCCGTCTGCCAGACGCCAAAGGTCTGGCCTTTAAGCCGGTTGCGCCAGACACGGTATGGACCGTCACCCAGCCAGGATTTCCCAAGCATTTTCGCCTCGGGATAATCAAACGCCACGCCAACGACGTTGGTTTGCCGTGCCGGATCAACGGCGTATTCCAGTTTCAGCCAACCCGAATCCAGCAAGGTCCACTTTGCCTGGGCCAGCGGACCGCTCGTCAGCGAGAAGTCTTTGCCGCCGACCTTGACGCTGAGCAATTGTTCCGTCCGCGCCCCAATGGCCACTTCCATGCCGCCATTTTTTAAAAGCAGCCGGTCGTCCATCGGGGTGGATGCGATGGGCGCGCCCGCGGGCGCAAATTCACGGTTCGGCTGCAAGGGCCAGACCCATGTCCACAATTCGTGTCCTTGCGGATTGCATGCCGTCACCGCCAGCGCCTCGGCGTTCTTCCAACCCGCCGGCAAGGGGAGCTTCAGGCGGCCGGACTGGCCCGGCGCAACCGGAGGGCTTGGGATCGCGCCTTTGGCAACGGCTTCAAAACCGGCGACCGTGCCGAACCGCCGCGGTTGCCAGGAAAATCGGCATTGCGCCAGACTCGTAAACTCATAACGATTTTCCACCGGCAGCGTGCCNNGTGTAGTAGCTGGCTTCCTTTTCGCGGTACGGCCCCATGATGCCATCCGGAGCCCAGTTGCCCTTCACGTCCATCGTGTTGGCCGAATCGTTGCGCGCCACCCCTTCATCGGCGAACACCCACAGGAACCCGCCCGCCGAAACCTTGCTGCCAAGCATCGCGTTCCAATAATCATCCAGCCCCGCGCCATGGCCGCCATCGTAAAGACCGTGCAGAAACTCCGTAGGCATAAAAACGGCGCTGCCTCCCAACCCGCGCAGCAGCGATCTGTAGTCCGGATAATGCCTGTCATCAATGTTGCCAAACTTTGCCCAGGGATGATTCACGGCGCGATGCTGCGGATCAAGTTCCCCAAAATCGGCGTCCAAGTTGGTGTTCCAGCCACCTTCGTTGCCGTTGTCCCAAATGATGATGCTCGGATGATTTACATCCCGTGTGATCATCTCCCGAACGTGCTGGCGCCCCACCTCCGTGTCATATTTGTGCTGCCAGCCGGTAAGCTCGTCGAGGACGTACAACCCCTTTTCATCGCACAAATTCAGAAATTCCTCGTCGGGCGGATAATGCGACATGCGCACCGCGTCCATATTCATGTCCTGGATCAAATCCACATCCAAGGCGGCAATCCGGTCGGACGAAGAACGTCCCAGCGTGGGCCACGCGACATGGTGGCAGATCCCGCGCAATCGCACGCGCTGGCCGTTGACCAGCAAGCCCCTGCCCGGCGCCACTTCGACCGTGCGAAAGCCGAATCGCTGTTCGAGTTCATGCAGCACGTTCGCGCCCTGCTTGAGCCGCACCACCGCCGTGTAAAGCGCCGGCGTCTCCGCCGTCCACAACGCCGGCGCGGAAAGTTTGGTGCTGATGCGTCCCGCCGCAACCGGCACGGAAACCGGTTCGCCGACGGGGTTTCCCAGCCCGTCCAGCAGCGTCGCGTCCACCGTGTCGGCCTGTCCTTCGCCGCCAAGATAATAATCCAACGTGAACGCGCCGTCGGCGCGGGCGTCAATCGCCACGCGGTCCACGAACTGCGCCGGCTCGGCCTGCAGCCAGACCGGACGGAAAATCCCGCCGAAGACCCAAAAGTCGGCGTAACGCTCGGCGGCGTTGACCGAGGCATCCGCCGATTTGTCGCTCACGGAAACTTCGAGGAGGTTTTCTCCGCCGATCTTGAGCAGCGGGGTGACGTCATATTTGAACCGATAAAACGCGCCCTGATGCACGGGGCCGGCCGGGACGCCGTTGACCTTCACCGCCGCGTCGGTCATGACGCCCTCGAACACGAGGAAGACCCGCCGTCCCTGCCAGTCGGCCGGGACATTGAAACGGTGGCGGAAGTCGGCATGGATCGCGGTGTAGGATTTGTCCTCAAGGCCGTAACGAAATTTTCCAAAGCCCTGCAACTCCCAGCAAGACGGCACGGCGATGTTGGTCCACACGCCGCTGTTGCGCCCGTCGTAACAGATGAAATCCCACGGCACGGTGTGTTCGCCGTCGTGCCCCGAAAGGTACTGGCGGATGGTGATCGGCCCTGTCGCGTTAGCGATGCCGGCGACCCCGCCCACGAGGCACAGGATGACAGCGAATAGGACCGGCCGGCTTGAAACATGGGATATTCTCATTGGGAGGTTGCCGAATAACATTGGGATGAACCTAATCTTCAGCCTCAAGGTCTCGAAACAAGGGTTTAAGGTGCCGCGCGAACAAATTTTCGGTGACGTTCCGGGCAATGATTTCCTCATGCCTTTTGAGCGCATCAAGATATCGGTCTCCAAACTTCGTGGCCACTTTGAAACTGACATGCAATAACTGGCGGAAGTTCGGGTTGTAGGCGGGATTTGCAGGGTCGTGACGCAAAGCTGAAACAAACTGTGGTGAACTCCAGCCCCGGACCGTTGCGATATCTGGCAATTGCGCGCGGTCAATGTCAATGACGCTGGCGTAGGGCGCGCAGAATTCAACCACATGTTCGAGTGCCACGGCGTAAATATCCCTGGCGATTTCCAATCCCTCGCCGCCCGCCTCAGCCAGACCGATGACTTCTTCCAGCCAGGTGGTCCCCGCTGTTTTGACATGCAAACCCGCGCCGAATCGTTTCAATGCCCGGCGGATTGGCTCGTAAAGGGAGAATTTGTCGCTCCCTGAGTGCACGCTCAACTTGAGCGACGGAGGCAGAGTGTACCGGTTGATGACAAACGCAATGATCGCAAGATCCTCACTGAATTCCCTCTCGAACTGCCGGAGGTCCCCCACATAATCCACCCCCTTGTTGAAACGCCCCGTAAACTTTGGCGCAAGGGTTTGCAAGGGGATTTGTTCGTCCGCGAGGGCGGCCAGAATCATCAGTAACTCCTGGGGCGTCTGCGGGCAGTCCGTCTCGTCCATCGAAATTTCGGTGATAAAATGTTCCGCGCCCTTCATCGCGGCAATGAACCGGTAAATTTCGCCTGCCTCCCGCGACGCACGCAGGTATTTGCGGGCAACGCATTTAACTTCGGCAGGGGAAATTTCAAGCGGGTGATCAAGGTTCGGAATGATAATTTTCCCGGAAAGCTCAGGATGGCGCTCAACAAACGCACGCACTTCGTCCTCGGAGGCGGGCTTGCCTATCGAGTCGGCCACATCAATCGTAAAAAAATCTGATGACGGGATAAAACGGCCCACGGTGTCGATCCGAATGTGGTCGGCGTCCACGTGATACGGTCTTTTCCAACCCAGCGCCTTGACGGCGGCATCGGCCTCGGCCCGCAGACTGGCTGGTTCGGTGCCGATGAAGTTGTGTTCGCGGTTGGATTTGTTCCAAACCGGCACCACATCGAAACCCAGTTCGGCGGCCAGCAGACATGCGCGCAGTTGCGCTTTGCCCTGATGAGCAAACCGGTCGCCCATTCCCAATGAGAATTTGCCGAGCGGCAGATATCGTTTCATTAGTGTTGTTGTCTTTTATTACATGTCAAATCGGGCTGCGGCCAAGGCTTGCTCAGTGCTGCAATTGTCCCGTCAGACCAAGGCTTTGTCCATTCCATAGATCGGGCTTGCGAGGCGGATGAGGCCGCGGGGGGATGCGGTCACGCCACGTCAGAGGCAGCGGGCCAGGAGCGATCCGGGCAAGCTGGCGATTCGAGCGGACAGCGAAGCCCCCTGGGGCCAGGAGGTGAAGGTCATGGACAAGGCCAAGGCGGCGAATATCAAAGTAGCCAGCGCCTTCATCCGCTCCGCCGGCGAAGCGCGGTGACAGTTTTTTTGCCTGTGCTGTTGACAAACTGCGGCGCAGGCAGCCCGCAAAACGCGCAAGCGTCCGCCCAAAGAATTGTTCAACTTGCGCCAGTTGTGCTGGGCAGTCATAATGCTGAAGGCCGGAACGGAGCGGCGGGCCGGAGTGATCTGGGACCGCCTGGTCCGGTCAAAGGCAAGCGCATAGATTGGACAGAACTTTGGTTTGACACTTCAGATGTGGCGCATTATCAAGAACCTTGACGGAGCGCGGCGACAAAGAGACATGTGGCCCGTGAAAGTGACCGCCGTTTTAGCGCTCTTCATCTGCCATCTGGCGGCGGCGCAAACCAACTTCTTTCCACTTCTGTGTTGCTCGAACGCCGCCTACACCAACGCCACCATAAGTTCAGTCACCCCGGCCACCGTCACCGTCTCGTGGAGCGGCGGCGGCGTCGAAAGAATCCCGATTAGCAATCTGCCGCCGGAACTCCAAGCCCGCTAGCACTACGACCCCGTTGAAGCCATAAAATATCTTGACGCACAAGCGGCCAAAAAAACAACGCGGCAAGAACGCGCCAATCGGGAAGCCGCCGCATTGGCCGCCGCCCAAAACGCCATCAATGCAAAGGTGCGGGCGGGAGCATCCGATTGGCCGCGATGGCGCGGGCCGTACCGCAACGGGACTGGGATTTCCGCCACGCCCCTGGCAGATTCGTGGTCGGCCGAAGGGCCGCCGGTGGTTTGGAGATCGCATGATTTGCCTTCTGGAGGCTGTGGCAGCCCCGTCATAGCCAACGGGCGCGTCTATGTTTACATTCAGCAACGGGACGCGATGAAGGACACTGTTGTGTGCCTCGACGAAAAAACGGGCACTGAATATTGGGAAAGGGACTTTGCTTTCCCCAAGGTTTCGATGCATGAGGCTTCGGGAACGCCATGCGTGGCGGAAGGCCGCTGCCTGGTCAATGGAACAATGGCTTGCTACTGTTTGGACGCTGCCACCGGGGACCTCATCTGGGCGAAAAACCCGGGTGTTGATGCGGAAGTGTGTTCCTCCTTCGCCCTCGTTGCCGGAGTTGCGGTAGTCCTTGGCGGAGAGGCGCACGGATATGACCTCAGAACAGGAGCGTTGCTGTGGAAGGCCTCCGATCCCGGTGGATGGGCAAGGGGGATATCATCCGCTGTAGAGTGTCCCGGCGACCGAATTATCTACGGCGGGAAGTACCGCCTTTGCTGTTTGGAGGCAAGAACAGGCAAGGTCGTTTGGGAGCTGCCTGGAGGAGGCAAGGGTTTCAGTGATTATGGACTTACGCCATTGGTGTCAGGCGATTTGCTGATTGCCTTGAGTCGAGGTGAACTACGAGGCTTTGGTCTATCCTCCGAAAAGCCTGAGGAACTGTGGCATATTCCTTACGGTGAAGAAGACTCCACTCCGGCCGCTGACTCGAATTTCGTTTACTTGGTCAACCCTGGATTCATCCACTTGGATGGGGACGGCGCCCGGGCGACCGGGCATAAAAGCCAGTTTACGATTAGGTGCTGTGAATTGAAGAGCGGCAAGGCCGTATGGGAGACCCGGATTGGTCAGTGTGAATATTCATCGCCCGTAGTGGTGAATCGGAGAGTGTTTGCCCTGACGGACAACGCGGCGGGAATCGCGATGCTCGACGCCCGCGACGGCCGAGTGCTGGGGACGGCGGACGTTGGAGCGGTCCGCTGGACCTCGCCGGCGAGGTCGGACCGCGGCGGCGCCAGGGTGCGTTGAAAGTTGGTGACGGCTTTGCCTTCGCGTTTGTGCCATTGCGTTTCAATGTGGTGCGTGAGCACCGCACGGGACCAGCCATGTTCGATGGCCTTGTGCGCATACCAAAAACGGCCAGTGTTGGATTCAAGCTTGTGCAGCAGCACAATGTTATGTCCCCACGGCAACGAGGCCATTGGTTCGGGCGGCGCGATGGCCGATTCTGTCACAGCCTGTGACAGTTTTTGCGCGGAGGATTCTGTCACAGCTTGTGACAGAATTTCGAGTTGATTCCGGTAAGCAGAATAAAAAGCCCGCATCCTCCAGGGATTAAGCGAAGACAGTCCGGCCGTGCCGGGAAATTCCTTTTGCAGGTCCTCCGCCAGACGTTCCACCAAGCGTCAAAGGGGTCATCAGAGAGGTCACCAGAGCTTTGTCCATTCTGGAGGCTCGGCGCTCGGAACCTGAGCCAAAAACTTGTTCAAGCCTTTGCCGGTGGCGCGGGCGGCTCGCTCTTCCAGAAGCGGCTCCGCGATCAGGCGCGACAGGCATTAAAACGGGATTGCGCCAACAGGGTCCTTCATGACCGTTGCGCGGTACACGCCCATCGCATAATGGGTCATGTGATAGCGTGGGTTCTTTTCGAGCAGGGCTTTGATTTCGGGTTCGACCGCGCGGCCCGCGCCCAAATCCAGTTTTTCCAACAAGCGATCCACCGCCGCGTCCAAGTCGGCTCTCAATTCAGCGACGAACGGTTCCGCGGGATCGTTGACGACGGCCCGGGGCCGCGCCGCCTCATCGCGGGGCAGGCAGCATTTCTTGTATTTCTTCCCACTCCCGCGCGGGCAGGGGTCATTGCGGCCAGACTTGCTCATAATTTTTCAGCGATTGCCCTTCATGGAGCCAAGCCTAATAGTGGATCGGAAATTTCACAATGTCAGTTCATAGTCGGCGCTTTCGATAACGACCCGGCCGTTGGCCTCGCTGAACCACTCCAGATAAAGAGCAGGCGGGCCGGGGAAAATGCTGCTGGATTATTCCGGGGGCGGCCCTAAACTTGGGCAAATTCTATGATGATCCAGGTGGCGGTATTGTGCGACGCGGCGACGGATTACAACGGGAAACTGAATCTGCTGGGAACGTTTGACACCATTTTTGCGCCGGCGCTGCCCGCCCAGCATCCGCAGTGCTCGGTCGCGGTGCGGATCGGGTTTGAGCGGACGGAGGAGGGGCCGCATACGCTGGAGGTGGGATTTGTCGATGAGGACGGACAGCCGATCATGCGCGCCATGAGGCTGCCGGGGGAAGTGCTGTTCCCGCCGGAATCGAATTTCATTTCGCGGAATTTCATCGTGAACATTCAGCAAATTGTGTTCGCCAAGGCGGGGAATTACTCGGTGAATCTGGCGATGGATGGAAGCGCGCTGTGCGGGATTCCGCTGACGGTGCAGAAGCTGGAGCCAAAGACGCCCTGAAGGGCGCGGGAGTTTCCGGCATGTTTTCCGATTTTCCAGAGCAATTGAGGGTGGCCCAATTGCTGCAACGCAGCTTGGAGCGGCATCGGCTGGCGCACGCTTATTTGTTCACCGGCAACGGGCTGGGCGAGTTGGAGGCGATGGCGCGGACGCTGGCCAAGACGCTCAATTGCGCGTCGCCCCCGCGCCGGGGCGCCGATGGGATGGGGCTGGATTGTTGCGACCGTTGCGACAGTTGCCGGCGGATTGACGAGGGGAATCATCCCGACGTGCTGGTGCTGCGGCCGGAATCGAAGTCGCGGATCATCACGATCGATCAAATGCGCGAGTTGATGAGGGCGGTGAATTTGAAGCCGTCGCTGGCGGAGTATAAAGTGGGGGTGATCGTCGCAGCAGACCGTTTGAACGCGCAGGCGGCGAACGCTTTTTTGAAGACGCTGGAGGAACCGCCGGACAAGTCGATCCTGGTTTTGCTGACGACGGAGCCGCAACGGATTCTGGAGACGATTCTTTCGCGGTGTTTGCGGCTCTGTTTCGCGGGGGAACGGGTCCAATTTGACGCCGGGCAGACGGTATGGCTGGCGGGTTTCAGCAGCGTGGCCGGGGCCGGAGCCGCGGGGTTGCTGGGGCGTTACCGGCTGCTGGGGTTGATTCTCAAGAAGCTGGGCGAGCAACGGGCGGAGATCGAGAAGGCGCTTGGGGCGGCGTCGCCGCTGGAGCGCTATGACGATCTGGAATCCAATATGCGGGACAAGCTGGAGGATGAACTGGAGGCGGCGGTCGAGGCCGAATACCGGCGGCAGAGGACGGATTTGATCGGGCTGCTGCAATGGTGGCTGCGCGATGTCTGGCTGGAAACGCTGGCGGTGGGCGCGGAGATGACTTCGTTTCCGAGCCTGGCGCCGGCGGCGAAGGCTGTGGCGCGGCGGATTTCGCCGGCGGAGGCGCTGTCCAACCTGGAGGAAGTGGACCGGATGCAACGGCAGCTCTACACCAACGTGCAGGAGGCGCTGGCGCTGGAGGTGGGGTTGCTCAAACTTAAACTGTGATCGGCGGGACCCATGCCAACTCACGAAAAGGGCTGCAACGTTTGGGGAGGCCGGCTGGCGCCGCTGGCTTTTGCGGCGGCGGCAGGGCTGTTCTTCTTCATTGTAATCAACAAATTCGGGAACCCGGTCATCCTTGATTACAAATTGGCCGCTCCGCAGGACGCCACGGAGTTGTTTTACCAATCGTGGCCGTCGAGGTGGTGGCCGTGGCTGGTGACGCCATTGGTGGCGATGGGACTTCTTGCGGTGCCATGGAAACGGTTGCGAGGGCATTGGGCTTTGGCGTTGCCGGCGATTTGGCTGGGGTGGGAGTTCCTGGCCGGGACACAGACCGTGCGGCCGGAGCTGACGCGGGTGACATTGGAGCATTTCAGTGTTTGCGTGGTTCTGTTTTATCTCGGCTGCTTCGCGCTGAACCGAAACACCCCGGCGTGGCCGGTGTGGACGGCAATGGCGCTGGCGCTCTGCTGTGTGATTCGGGGCGGCTTTGACCAGCATTACGGGGGTCTGGAGGCGACGCGTAAATTGGTTCAATCCGGGCAAGGCATTCCGGCAATCACAGAGGAGACGCTCAAGAACCCCATCTTTCAAAGCAGGCTCAACAGTAATCGAATCTATTCGAGTTTTGTCTATGCCAACGCGCTGGCCGGAGGATTGGTGCTGCTGATGCCGTTAACGTTAACGTTTCTATGGCGGCTGACGCCCAAGGTGCGTACGGTTGCGCGGATTGGGTTTGTTGTGATTCTGGGCGGCTGCGGTCTGGCGTGCTTGTATTGGTCGGGGTCCAAGGCTGGCTGGCTGGTGGCGCTGACGGTGGGATTGGTTGGACTGGGTCACTCGGCGCTGTCGTTGAGGTGGAAGCGGTGGTTGATTGGAGGTGTCCTTATAGCGGGAGTGGCAGGATTTGGCATCAAGTACGCCGGTTTTTTTCAGAAGGAAAGAAACAGCGTGGGCGCGCGGTTTGCGTACTGGCGTGCGGCGGGAATCATCATCGAAACGCATCCGCTATTTGGAACCGGGCCGGGAACATTTCAAGTCCCATACGGGAGGATCAAACGGCCGGACGACGAAATGGCGCGGCTGACGCACAACGATTACCTGGAACAGGGGTGCGATTCGGGCGTATTCGGGATGATAAGTTACACGGGGATGATATTCATGCTTTTGTGCAGGCTATATCGATATAGAGGCAATAAGAATCCGGTGAATTGGCTCCAATTTGGAGTGTGGCTTGGACTGCTTGGGATATGCCTCCACAGCATGGTGGAGTTCCATCTTTACATACCAGCGCTGGCGTGGCCGATGTTTTTCCTGTTTGGCTGGCTGTTCGGGGCTGTGCTTTAACGATAACGCATGATTTATGCACCGGCTTTGTGGAAGAAAAGATGAAAAGCGTGGGCATTGGGTCTTGATGCAAATTTTAGGGCTTGACGTTGTGTAGTGACTCGGATAGGCTGGACGCAGATTTGGAAGAATGATATAAAAAGCAGTGGTCGATTCGACAACTGGTTTATTCCTTCAATTGTCATGTGGAATAACTACAACCGCAAGAAACTGATTATCCAACGGGAGGCATCATGGATTTAAAAGACATTAAAGCCATCATAGACTTGATGCGGAAGAATGCCTTGTCGGAATTCGAGCTGGAGAAGCAGGACTTCAAGATCAAACTCAAACGCGGGGTAAGCGGGCCGATGTTGCCAGCCGAGGACACTGCGGCGCTTGCTTATGGCGCCCCGCAAGTCATGGCGCTGCCAGCAGGCGCGCCGCCGCCGGCCGCTGTTCCGGCCCTTGCGCCCCCCGCCGCGTCACTGCTGGAGATCAAATCTCCCATGATTGGGACATTTTACCGTGCGCCGTCGCCGGAATCGGCGGATTACGTCGAAATCGGGACGGAAGTGACGCCGGAAACGGTGGTCTGTCTGATCGAGGCCATGAAGGTGATGAACGAGATCAAGGCGGAGGTCAAAGGGGTGGTCACGCATATCCTTGTCGAGAACGCCAAGCCCGTCGAGTTTGGCCAGCCTTTGTTCCGCATCCGCCCGGCCTAAGCCGGCGGTTGGAACTCATAACGCATGTTCGAGAAGATTCTCGTTGCCAATCGCGGAGAAATTGCCATCCGCATCCTTCGCGCCTGCAAGGAAATGAACGTCCGCACGGTGGCGGTGTACTCGGAGGTGGACGCCAATTCCATGCACGTCCAGATGGCGGATGAAGCGATCTGCATTGGCAAGGGGCCCAGCAGCGAAAGCTATTTGCGGATCGACCGGATCATCAGCGCGGCCGAGATCGCCGATGTCGATGCCATTCATCCCGGCTATGGCTTTCTTTCGGAAAACGCTCACTTTGCCGATGTCTGCGAAAGCTGCAACATCCGCTTTATCGGGCCCAGTTCGCGGGCGATGAACGCGTTGGAAAACAAGGCCGTCAGCCGGACCCTGGCCAAGAAGGCCGGGGTGCCGACTCCGCCGGGTTCTGAGGGGGCGGTCGAGAACGAGGCGGACGCTCTGGCGGTGGCCAAGAAGATCGGCTACCCCGTGATGATCAAGGCGATAGCCGGCGGGGGCGGGCGCGGGATGAGGCCGGCGCATAATGACGTTTCACTGGTCAAGGGGTATCACACGGCGCGGAGCGAGGCGGAGAGCGCGTTTGGGAATTCGGAGGTCTATATAGAGAAGTTGATAGAGAACTCGCACCATATCGAATTTCAGATTCTGGCGGACAGCCGCGGGGCGATCATTCATTTGGGAGAACGGGATTGCTCGGTGCAACGCCGCAATCAGAAGCTGGTGGAAGAGACCCCTTCGCCGCTGATTGAAGGCAAGTTCAAGGACCTCCGAAAAAAGATGGGCAAAGCCGCGGTGCGCATAGCCGAGGCGGCTCATTATACCAACGCCGGAACGGTGGAGTTTCTGGTGGATGAAAATGGCCAATACTACTTTCTGGAAGTCAACAAACGCATCCAGGTCGAACACGCCATCACGGAGGAAGTCACCGGCATCGACCTGGTCAAGACCCAGATCGCCATCGCCATGGGCGAGCCGTTGCGCCTGTCGCAAGGGGACGTCCATCTGCGCGGCCACGCCATCGAATGCCGCATCAACGCCGAGGACCCATTCGACGACTTCCGCCCCTGTCCGGGCCGCGTCGAGATGTATTACGCGCCGGGCGGGCGCGGGACGCGGGTGGACAGCCATGTTTATGCCGGCTACACGATCCCATCCCATTACGATTCGATGATCGCCAAGTTAATCACGGTGGGCAAGGACCGCCGCGAGGCGATGGACAAGATGAGCCGCGCGCTGGGCGAATACATGATCACCGGAGTCAAGACGACCATCGCGTTCGAGCAGGCCATCCTGCAGGACCCCAACTTCCGGCGCGGGGTGTATTCGACCAGTTTCCTGGAGCAGCTCCTGGGCGGGGCGCGCCGGGAATTACTCGAGTAAGCCGGGCCGCGATGAAGCCCCAGTCCTTAACCCGCATATTTCATAGCTTGGCAGGGCGAAGCTGCAGACGGAACTGGATAGTCGATGCCCGC
>PLGF01000056.1 GCA_003138485.1 Verrucomicrobiales bacterium
GACATTCCGTCTCCAACCACCCCATGCGCCCCCGTCTCCCGGCAATGCTCCTTGCTCCGGGCGGGCTTGACCTCCGATTCGCCTTGTCGGGCTGTCGGCGGTTCTTCGGACTTCGCACGTTGCTCGCAGTCTCGTCAGTCGCATAAGGCCGTATCGAGTTTGTGTCGCGGGCCGTTTTGGCCCGTCAGTTCTACGGACTATCCTTTCGTTTCCAGTTGCTCTCCACGCCCTGTCGCCAGGACGCAGTTACTTTCAACTCGTGGCGGGAAGCACCGCCACAGAGGGACTTCCACCCTCCAATGCACGCTCATTCTCAAGCGCACGAGCGCGACCGTCCCGGTCGCGGTTTTCGGCCTCTGGCCGAAAACATCGGCGCCTTGCGAAAACCCATTAAACGGTGACTCACGCCCAGGCGTACGACTCACGGTTTGCGCTCCGCATTCGCCGGCGTCTCTCCTTCCGGCTGCACCAATTGTCCGAAACGCGGGATTTCCGGCCAATACCAGGCCACCGCCATCACCACAAGGATCGTCGCCACCCCGCCGGAGACGACCGAAATGACCGGGCTGGAAAACTGGCTCACCAGACCTGATTCAAACCCGCCCAGCTCGTTGGAGGTGCCGATAAAAAGGTTGTTGACAGCCGACACGCGGCCCCGCATCGGGTCCGGCGTGAGCAGTTGCACCAGTGTGTGGCGGACGATGACGCTGACGTTGTCGGCGAACCCACACAGGAAGAGCATGAGCAGGGAGAGCCAGAACCATTTCGACCAGCCAAAACCAATCGTCGCCAACCCGAAGACGACCACCGCCACGATAAGCGAACGCCCCGCCTTTTGCATCGGCGGCCGGTGCGCCATCATCATGGCGCACGTCACCGCGCCGATTGGCAGAGCCGCCTGGAGCCAGCCCAAACCTTGCGGCCCAACCCGCAGGATGTCCTTCGCGTACACCGGCAGCAGCGCCGTCGCGCCACCGAAAAGCACCGCGAACATGTCCAGCGTGATCGCTCCCAGAATGATCCGATGGCCAAACACAAAACGGAACCCGCCCAGGAGCGTGTCCATGGAAAACGCCTCCTTCGGCGGGGCTTGGTGTCGGGCGCGCACCAGCGAGAACATTCCCAGGCACACCAGCGCCGCCGCCCCGTTGGCCACATAAACAATCACCGCGCTGTGCGTCAGCCCTATGAGGGTGCCGCCCGCCGCGGGACCCGTCACCGCGGCCAATTGGAAGGTGCTCGCCGACCACGTCATCGCCAGCGGAAATTCCTTCCGCTCCACCAACTGCGGCAAAAACGACGCGCTGGCCGACCACAAAAACGTCCGCGCCACACCCGCCCCAAAGAGACAAATATACACCCACAAGACCGGCGCCTGCCGCCATGAAACCACCGCCAGACCCAGAGACGCCACCGCCATCACCGCCTGCATGGCGATGATGACCCTCTTGCGATCGCGCGTGTCGGCGACGTGCCCCGCCGGCAGCGTCATCAGCACCTGGGGCAGATACGTCATCAAACCCACCAGACCCAGGGCGAGCGACGAACCGGTCCGCTCGTAGATTTCCCATCCCACCGCCACGGTGAGCATCTGCTGTCCGAAGGAGGCGATGAAACGGCCCGTCAAATAGAATAAAAAGTCCCAGTTCCGCAGGATCGCGTACGGGTTGGGCGCACGCTCCATTACACCTGGATCCTTCCCTCAAACACGAATTCCGCCGGCCCGGCCAGAGTGACGCCGGCAAACTGTCCGTCGCGCCGCTCAAAGCCCACCTCCAGCAGGTCGCCGCCGCGCGCCTGGACTTGCACCGGCAATTTGAACCCCCGCAGTTCCGCCGCGATCAGGGCCGAGGCCGTCAAGCCGGTGCCGCAGGCCAGCGTCTCCCCTTCCACCCCGCGCTCGTAAGTCCGCACCCGGATCGCTCCGGGGCCGCGCGCCTGGACAAAATTCACATTGACGCCGCGCGGCGCGAACCGCGCGTGATGCCGTATTTCCGGTCCCAGCGTCCCCACCATCGCCTGGTCGGCGTCCTCCACGAACAGCACCGCGTGCGGCACGCCTGTATTGATCGAGTGAATCTCCGCCGGCCCGGTGCTCAGGTCGATCTTCTGGCGCAAACGCATGTCCGCCGGGTCCGTCAGGCTCACCCTTACCCATTGGCCCTCGAACCGCGCCGTGATGATGCCGGCCCGCGTTTCAAAACGGAACTCCCTCTCCACGCCCGTCAACCGCGCCACAAACCGCGCGAAGCAGCGCGCCCCGTTTCCGCACATCTCGGCCGAACTGCCGTCGCTGTTGTAAAACTCCCACGCCCAATCCGCCCGCCCCGACGCGCATGGCGTCAGCAGAATCACCCCATCGGCCCCCACGCCCCGATGTCGGTCGCACAGCCGGACGATCTGGGCGGGTTGGAGCCGGACCTCCCCCAACCGATTATCGATCAGGATAAAATCGTTACCCGCCCCGTTCATTTTGGCAAAGACAATAGCCATCCCAACAGGGTAGCAATCTCCGCCGCCCGCTTCCAAGTGGAAAGTGGCCCAGCCAAACGACGGGTTCGCGGCAGGGGCGCCGGGTAACCGGCGTCACTACCGCGATCCCGCGGACGGTCACACCAGAAGTTTTACCTTGACTGACCTTGACTGACCNNTGACCTTGACTGACCTTGACGGGGTTTCCCAGACCGGCTCTATCCGCCCGTTTCCGCCGCCAGCCGATGGAATGGCAGGGCGTTCACGAAAACCACCCTCTCGCCCGCTGACGGCCCCTGCCCGGCCAATGTCTTGGCATGGCGCTACTACACCACAGTCCGCGCCAGCGTGCTAACCGCTGGGCGGATCAAAATGAAAAGGGTGCGAAGCTCGCTGTACACAATAAATGAAAGTACACTTTCCTTCGGAATGAACCGGGATTTAACGTCAAAGCTCAGGCATTCAGTCGCTCTCGCCCTCAAAGAGCATCATGGGAGCGAAGGCGCTTTTGGGATAGCCGGCTTTGGACCACAAATGATGGCGGGTGTTGTAGGTCCAGCCCCGCCGCTCCAACTGCCTGGCAAATTCCTCGCGATTCAGATTCAAGCAATGCAAGGCGCGGCGATGCCAGAGTTCAATGACCAGCCGGTTGAATAATGCTTCGCTCGAAAAGCTCATCGTCCCGTTGCCCAGGCAGGCGTCCACAACGTCCGAGAGAATTCCGGCTGAGTCGGCTGCCGGGGCGGATTGAGGGGTTTTGGACGGCTTGCGAACGCTGGCCGGTTTGTAAAAGGTCAATATCATTTCGCCGGCCAGCACGCTGGCGGAGTTTTTCTTTTTGTGCATGGACCAGATAACGTCGCCGGTCTGGGTGATGGCCGCCTTGAGTTCGCCGCCGCAATCGCTGGCCGTTTCGAGGATCGTGGCAAAATAGCTTGTGTCCCAATGTTGAAAGACAATCGAAAACCAGCGGTCAGGACGCAGAAGATGGAAACAGGTTTTGATGCTCTGGGCCAAACTGCTCCTGTAATGCTCCTCCGTGTGGCCCTGCTCGCCGCCGACAATGGTTTCCTGCCGGCGCGTTGCAGCCGTGACGGGAAAGCCCAGCCAGTGATTCCACAAGATGGAGAGGTCGAGATAGCTGATGAATGCCCCGTAAGGCGGGTCTGTAAAAATGTAATCAACGCTGGCTGGCTTGATGGCCTGGTCAAGCGTGGCGGCGTCCCGTGCCAGGACGCGAAAATGCTTCCGGCTGTCGAGAAGGAGCGCGCCGCCGGAGGGTTGTTGGCGATAGTCGCGCAAACGCAAGACCTCCTCCTTTGCGGCAAGGACATTCGAGAAGCGGCCGCGAAAGGTCTCCCAGATCGGCAGTTCCACGGATTGCGCGGCAAGTTTGTAGCGGTAGATGCTGAAGATGCTCGAACCGCCCCGGCTTTCGGCGCGGCCCTTGGCCGAGAGGAAGGTCTTGTTGAGCTTGGCCACCGAGGCCGACCACGCTAAGAGCAGCAAGTCGCGGAGGACACCCTCCTCGCGCTCAACGGCCTGTTTGATCACCGCCAACCCGGCCAACTGGCGGGGCGTGAACATGTCGTAAAAGAACTCCGCGTCCGAATTGCGCGGCAAGGCGATGTTTTCCGGCAGCGGCAGTTCCTTGAGCCATCGCTTTGCGGCGGCCTCGTCTCCTTCGATTTCCCGGACTGTTGGCGCGCACTCTTTCTCCACGCGCTCGAAGGCCTGGCGCAGGGGCGCGGTCGAGAGCAGCGTGGTATCCGCGATGTTGGAGGCGATGAAATTGGCAAAGGGATTCAAGTCGTTTTGGATGGCGTCGCGTCCGAGGAGGAACGCTTCAATGGCCGTGACACCCGTGCCGCCGAACGGGTCGAGCACCGTGTCGCCCGCCCGCGAGTATTGCTCGATGTATTTGCGAACGACATTGGCCGGCCGGCGTGTGAAGTAAGGATGCACCCCGTAATGCCGCGCGTCCTCCTGCCGGGCAGCCGGGATGGCTTCAAGGATCGGTTCGATGTCGGCGCGCCTCATTTAACTGCGAATATAGTCTGCGAAGGCCGAAAGTTCCAAAACATCAACATGATCCGGCGGGTTGACCAGATCATGCTGGAGGCACAGGACGACGGCTCTGGGGAGGTCCGCGTAGCGCAGTATCTGGTAATCAAATCCTGAGGAGCGCTTCTTGATTTCAACAGGACATGGGTAGGCAGGAAAGCCGCAAAAACTGAACTGGCTCTTGGGACAGTCATAGCCTTTCGTAAGATAAAGACTCAAATTGAGGCCGAAAACAGACAAGGCGCCCGCCGCGCGAAGCAAATCGGCTTCATGCACGTTTTTCGCATCCGCACTCTTATGTTCGGAGACAATGCGCTTTATCTGGGCGCCTGCCCAAGCGACGCCATTGGCCGATTCCTTGCGGCACGTTTCGATCTGCTTCTTCCAGAACTTGCTTTGATAATCGTGGTGGAACGAAAGCGGCGAAACTATTTTTTCAAGTTTTTGCAAGCGCCACCTGGAAGCCCAAATCCTCGCCTAAGGAATTTTTCTTGAACCGCGAACCACGCGAACCACACGAAACATCTGGATTTTTCGCGTCGTTCGCGTGGTTCGCGGTTCACTCGGTTTTCTATATTGGCACAGATATTGAAGGTACTTGTCTTGCACGGTCCTCTTTCCGGTTTGCGGTCGTTAAGCGAGGATCAGGG
>PLGF01000057.1 GCA_003138485.1 Verrucomicrobiales bacterium
CCCATCATAGGGGACAGAATCTATCGTAGGAGCCAAAGCCTATGCCGCCTTGACAGACCGGATCACCAAATACGGCCCTCAGTGCGGCGTTGTTTCTTTTGATGTCGGTTTGCGTGGATTCCGCGCCCAGGGTGCCGGCAACGGTGACGGGCGGCGGCGGCTCCGAATAGATGCCGGTTTGGATCAGCTTCGAGTCCACGTAGCAGTCGATGCGCGCGCCGTGCAATTCCAGCCGGACCTCATACCAGACGTTGCTCTTGATCGCCAGGGGAATGCGGTCGCACAAGGTCCACTGCCCGGCGCTGGTTTGCCGGTCCACGGAAGCCAGTGTGTTCGTCCAACCCCCCACGTTAAACGACGTGAAGTTGTTCACATCAAAAGAGTTGACAAAGACAAAAAAACCCTCATCACCGCCGGTCTTGCGGGCGCGCAACGATACGGTGTAATCCGCCCAGTTGGTGTTGCCCAGAAACAAGCGGCAATGCGGCAGGATGGCGGATTGCCGGAACACCCCGTTGGTAAAGCTCCAGTCTCCGTCCAGCAGGATACTGTCGTTAGTGCCCTGGTTTTGAGAGTCGCTCCTATAAAGCGTCACGCCGTTGCTGGTAACGACAATATCCTTGAATTCCGCGGCCGTTTTCCATGTGCCGATCCCGAACGCACCGTGATGGCGCTCCGAGACGGCGGAATCGGAGGCCTGTGCCGCGGCAAGGCCGATGGCCGTCGCGCAAAAGAGAAAAAGAAGAAATCTCAGCTCAAATTGAGCAGGTCCCTTTTTGTACGTCCAGTTCACCGGTTTCATATCGGCTAAATCAGGTATTCACTTGAGGGATTATCATTCAACGCATCCTCGATTGTCTTCACCGGCAGGAATAATTCAAACACAAAGGTGGGATGCGCCCGTTTGGGCCGCGGCAAGCTTATCCGCCTGACATACGTGGCCATTGGGGTCAACTCTATCATTATTCCAGCGACCTCTTGCCCCTTGATGTGATCTATCAGTATTCTCCGACTTCGATTGGACGCTCGCTTTCGATGGCGCGCAAACGCGTCGCCCAGGCCGCCAGGCTGGCCTGACGTTGTTCATCTGAAACGCGAACCGGCGCATAGACGATGTTCGGCGGGAGCACATCCCAGCCAGTAAAACGCAGAATCCCTCGCTGGATCGGGCGCAGAATAGCGTGAATGTCCCCGTTCCACCCGCCCTTCTGGTAGGCCTCTTCCGGTCCGCCCGTCGTCAGCGACAACAAGGCGCGCTTCCCCTTGAACACACCGTTTTCGTAGAACCGTTCACCACCGTATGTTCGGCCCATGGCAAAGACGCGATCTGCCCAGCCTTTGAGAATTCCCGGCAGACCAAACCACCAAAGCGGAAATTGCCAGATCATCAGGTCGCACGTCTCCATTTTGCGCAGCTCCGCCTCCACGTCGGGAGCAAAGCCGCCGGCTTCGGTGGCGTGCATTTCCTCAATCTGTTGCTTGAAGAACTCAGGATTCTTGATCGTGGTGAAATTGCGGCGGTCCGACACCGGGTCAAACCTCATGGCGTAAAGATCCGAGACGACGACGGCATGGCCGGCGGAATGCAGGGTTTCCTGCGCCATGCGCAGCAATGCGCCATTGAAACTGCGCGGCTCGGCATGGGCGAGAATAATGAACACTTTCATCGCGTCGAGTATGCCACCGGCGGGCTGGCAATTCAATGAGCGTGTCGGAAATCAGCGCGTCCGGCACAGATTGGCCGTCATTGAACCGCAGCGGCAGGAGTCTCTCGTAACGACGTGAGGCGCTCATACGCAGCAGGACCTTCGACGGTGAAATGAAAACTTTCCGCGGCGAGCGCGGCCAAAGCTGTTTCCGGCACCATCACCTCGCCCGTTGCCCAGCTCTTGCCCGCGAAGCGTCTGGCGATGAAACCGAGCGCCCTTCGTTTGGATTCTTGATCGCCAAATCGTATGATGACCATGCTGGCAATCTAATGGCCTTTGCGAACTCAAGCAAGCCTGCGTCTTGCGCCGGATATTGATTTTTTAAGCCGTTCCAAACGCTGGTTCAAAAATTTGCGGTGTCCTCCAATGTTACGTTACCCAAGATTTTCAGCGTCTCCACGCCGCCATCGTCCTGCCATAATGCTGATTGGCCACTCCTCAATTGGCCGCCGTCGGCGGCAGTGCGGGCTTTTCGGCTATGAAATCGCGGACGAGCTTTTCCAGGAAGGCCAGCCATTGGGGGTGCTCGTTGAGGCAGGGGACGAGGCGGAAGTCTTTGCCGCCGGCTGCCAGGAAGGCTTGGCGGCCGCGCAGGCCCATTTCTTCCAGCGTTTCCAGGCAGTCGGAGACGAAGGAGGGACAGATGACGACCAGCCGCCGAATGCCGGCTTTGGGCAGCGCTTCCAGGACCATGTCCGTGTAGGGCTTGAGCCACGGGTCCCGGCCCAGGCGGGATTGGAAGGCGATGGAATGCCTGTCTTTGGGAATGGAGGCCATGCGCGTGAAGGCTTCGACGGTCCTGTAACATTGCGCGCGGTAACAGGTGCTCACGACGGGGCAGGCGCCCCCGCAGCAGTCCGGCGTCTCCAGGCAATGGCGTCCGGTGGGGTCGGATTTGCGCAGGTGTCTTTCGGGTATGCCGTGAAAACTGAAGAGCAAGTGGTCGTAATCCCGCTGCAAATACACGGACGCATTGGCTGTCATGGCCCGGATGTATTCGGGATGATCGAAATAGGGCGGCACGACCGCGAGGGTCATCGCCGGGGCGATGTCCGCGATGACTTCCCGCACTCGCTCGACGGCGGTTTGAAAGCTGGACATTGCGAAGTGCGGAAAGAGCGGGATGAGGAGCAGGTCGCGGATGCCTTCATCGCGTAATTTGCGGACGGCGTCCGGGATGGAGGGGTTGCGGTAGCGCATGGCCAGTTCGACTCTGGCGCCGGAGCGGTTTTGCAGGGTTTCCCGCACCTTGCGGCTCGTGGCCACGAGGGGAGAGCCTTCGGGTGTCCAGATTTTTTCGTAGGCTTCGGCGGACTGGGCCGGGCGCCTGGGAAGGATGCTCAAGTGAACGACGCACCAGCGAACGGGATAAGGCGCGTCGAGGACGCGGCCATCCATGAGGAATTCACGGAGATAGGCGCGCACGTCGGCAACGGACGTGGAATCGGGCGAGCCGAGATTGACCAGGAGCACGGCCCGGGCGCTCATGCGGAAACGGGGTGACTGAGGTTCCGGGGGCGCTGGTCGTTCGACGCGAAGAAGGCCTCGATTTTTCCGGCGGCTTTGTGGCCGGAAAGAATGGAGTCCCCCAGCGAAATGCCGTCGCGGGCGTGTCCGGCCACAAAGAGGCCGGGGGCGCCGGCTTCCATGTCGTCCATCAAGGCGCGGAATTTGGCGAAGCCCAGGTTGTATTGGGGGATGGCGCGATGATAAACGGCGACGTGCTCAAAGGTCGGGCGGCCGCGGATGTCCAGGATTGTTTCCAGGTCTTTGAGGGCGATTGCGGCCAGGCGCTCCGGCGGGAGGTGTGGCAGCAGGGGATTGCGCGCGCCGCCGACGTAAGAGGTGATAAGGACTTCGCCTTGCGGAGCGCGATTGGGAAAGAGGGATGAGGAGAAAAGAGCGCCCAGGATGTTGAACCCTTCCCTGGCCGGAATGAGCATGCCAAAGCCATCGAGCGGATGCCCGACATCCGCGCGGCGAAAGCCCAGCACGACCGACGCCACGGGCGGGTAACTGACTTCCGCCAGCGGCGAGACATCCAGCGCCGGAGTATTGACAATATCCAGGGCGGCGATCCTGTGGCTTGGCAGCGCCAGGAGAACGGCGCCGCACTCGATGGGCCGGCCCGCGCCCTCCTCCAAATCGACGCGCCAGCCGTCATCCGCGCGCCGCAAACAACGGACCGGCGCGCCGGTTTGAATCTCCGCGTCCAGGCGCGAACGAATGGTGTCAATAATAACTTCAAGACCCTCGTCGAAGGAGAACTTCCTGGCGTCCTGCTTGGATACTTCGCCGCTCCGTTTGCGCTCGCGCGCGCCCAGGAATTGCCCCACAAAGAGCGAGCGGTAGCGCTGCTCCAGCGCGTAAAGCTTTGGAAATCCCTGCGAAACGGAAAGCATCCGCGGGTTGCCGGCATAGACTCCCGCCACCAGGGGATCAATGGCGTAATCGAGGAATTCCCGGCCCAGCCGCCTCTCGACGAATTGGGCAATCGATTCCTCCAATCCCTGCGGCGCGCGTCCGATGAACGGCTCGGCCAGCACGCGCAACTTGGCCGGAAGTGAAAACAGGGGGGTCGTCAGGAAACCAACGGGAGTGGTGGGCAGGCAAACCGGTTTTTTGCCGCGCACGACGTAGCGCTTTTCGGCGGAAGGATCGGAATAAACGCGGCGGGATTCCAGGCCCAGCGCGCGCACCAGATCGGAGATGACCGGAGATGTCTCCAGGATGCTGTTGGGGCCGAACTCGGCCAGGTAGCCTCCGCGCCGGACGGACTGGATGACGCCGCCGAGGCGGGAGGAGGATTCGAGCAACAGGACGGGGATGTTGCGCTGCTTGAGATGAAACGCGGCGGTCAGGCCGGTAATGCCGCCGCCGATGATGGCAACGGGTCTCATATTGTCTTGGAAAAGCGGCGCTCTTTGGCGGCGGGAAGATAGCGGTCAAAACGCATGGCGATGTTGCGGATCAGAAGCCGGCCCACTTCGTTGACCACCAGCCCCCGGTCGTCGCGGCGCAGGAGGCCGTCTTGTTCCAGGTCGGCCATCGAATCCAGTTCAGCCTTGAAATACGCGGCGAAGTCGATGCCCAGATTCTTGGAAAGGCTGGCGTAGTCCAGGCTCATGTCGCACATCAGGCGCATGATGGTGTGGCGCCGGACCTTATCGTCGGCGCTCAGAATGTAGCCCTTGGCGAAAGGCTCCGAGCCGGAATCCAACGCGGCGTAGTAGGCGGCCAATTCCTTGAGGTTCTGCCAATAAACGCCGTCGGCTTGGGAAATGGAGGACATGCCGAAGCCGTAAATGTCGGCGCCCCCTTTGGTGCTGTAGCCCTGGAAATTGCGCTGCAAGGTCTTCAGGCGCTGGGCCACGGCCAGTTCGTCCGAAGGCCGGGCAAAGTGGTCCATGCCGATGTAGGTGTAGCGGTCGTTTTGGGTGAGTTTCTCGATGACCAGCTTGAGGATGTTCAGCTTCGTTTCGGCGGTGGGCAGCGCGGTCTCCTGTTCCAGGATTTTTTGCGCCGGCTTCATCCAGGGAACATGCGCATAGCTGAACACCGCCAGCCGGTCCGGCGCCAGTTTGATGATTTCTTCCAACGTCGCATCGAACGTCTCAACCGTCTGGTAAGGCAGCCCGTAGATCAAATCAAGGTTGACCGATTGAAACCCCGCGGCGCGCGCCCACTCGATGGCCTGCGCGGTCAGCTCGCGGGGTTGAATCCGGTGGACGGCCGTTTGCACGGTGGCATTGAAATCCTGGACGCCAATGGAAGCGCGATTGAACCCGGCCTCCCGCAACGCGGTGAAATGCTCCCGCGTCAACCGCCGCGGATCAATCTCCACGCCCGCTTCAACATCGGGCGCCAGCTCGAAATGCCGCCGGATGGATTGCCCCAGCCACCGGATTTCATCGGGCGTCAGAAACGTCGGCGTGCCGCCGCCCCAATGAAGCTGGACGACCTTGCGACCGGGATTGATTCGGGCGCGCATCCGCTCCATTTCCTTGTCCAGGTATTGGAGATAGAGGGAGCCTTTCTCGTGTTGAGTCGTGATGACGGTGGTGCAGCCGCAATACCAGCAGAGCGATTCGCAAAAGGGAACGTGGAAGTACAGAGAAAGGCCGCTGTCGGAGGACTGGGCCTGGGCGATTTTCGCCGCGACCTCCGGCCAGGTGACCTGATCGGTGAACTGCGGTGCGGGCGGATACGAGGTGTAACGCGGCCCCGGCACGTTGTACTTTTGAACCAAAGCCAGATCGACGTTCAGTTTGCTCATGCGAAGTTTTGCACTGTGGCTGCCAGCGCTTCGAGGTTTTCCATCCTGGCGTCGGGGGGAACGCCGTGGCCCAGATTAAAAATGTAGCCGTCGCGGCCGCGCATCAATTCGAGCAGGCCGGCGGTTCGCTCCGCCACCACGCGCGGTGGGGCTGCGGCCAGCAGGCCAGGCTCCAGATTGCCCTGGATGGCGACCCGGACGGGGATGTGTTCCTTCGCCTCGCCGAGCGTTATCTCGTGGTCGATCCCGATCGCCTGCGCTCCCGTCTGGATCAGCGAGGCCCAATTGCGCGCCCCTTTGGCGAACACAATGACCGGCACCGCCCGCTCCAGTCCGGCGACAATGGCCCCAAGCCATCGCCCCGAAGCCGCCTCGAAATCCTCCGCCGGCAGGAGGCCGCCCAAACTGTCAAATATCTGAATGGCATCCACCCCGGCGGCGATTTGCATTTTGAGATACTCGGTGACGGCCCGCGTCAATTCCTCCGCGAGCGAATCAAAGAAGGCCCGGTCGCCCCGGAACAGTTGCAAGGCCCGGGTATGCGCGCGGGCGCTTCCCCCTTCGAGCATGAAGTTGGCCAGCGTCCAGGGCGAACCGGCGAACCCCAGCAGCGCCGTGCGGGGACCCAGGGCCGATTTGATCCGCCGGATGGCGTCGCCCACGTATTGCAGGCGGTCCGGGATGTCCCGGTTATTGAGGCGCTGGAGGTCTTTGCGGTCGCGCAGAATGAAATCCATCTCGACCCCGCCGGTTTCGCGGAAGCGGAACCCCTGGCCCAGCGCCTCCGGCACTACCAGGATGTCGCTGAAAAGAATGGCGGCGTCAAAGTTGAACCGGCGCACGGGCTGCAACGTCACTTCGGCGGCCAGTTCGGGGTTTTGGATCAGTTCGCGGAACGAGTGCTTCTCCTTCAGGGCGCGATACTCCGGCAGGCAGCGGCCCGCCTGGCGCATCAGCCAGAAGGGCGGACGGTCCACCGGCAAACATTGCAGCGCGGCGAGCATCCGCTGCCGGGGCGTCAAGCGGGCCGCCTCCCCGTCCGCGGGCGCCACGGCGCGCGCGGCCCGGTTCGTCGCATTGGCCAGTACATCCTGCATGACAAAATACTATGTTACCATGACAATTTCGGCTTCACGTCAATTGGCAAACCCCAGCCATTTCTTGCGATGGCGTTTCCTATTTTTTGGCAAGTTCCGTTGCGTGAACACCCCGATCCTTAGCGAAGCTCGGTAGGGCGAGGCTCCTGCCAAGCCGATTCCGCGGGAGAAGGCTCCGCAGGAGCGTCGCCCTACCGGCCTCACCTGTTCGGTGAAGGACGCCCCCGTTTCGATAAGGATCGGGGTGTACAATACGTCAAGACTTCAGCCTTGTCGATTGAGAATTGGTCGTCGTTTGTTAATGGGTCATCGGAAGACCAATGCTCCGGTTCCTGTCGAGCCGGGTATGTTCAAGAGCGATCCCCATCCCCCGATCCCGCTAAAATAACAGATGACAAACTCTCAATGACCAGTTTTCAATCAATTTCCCTTTCCCAAGGCTGGGATGGGCCGAATAGGTCAATTGCGACCCATCCCGTTGGATGATCGGCCAGCACAGCGCCGGCTCCTGCTATTTGGCGCGCGCCGCCAGCGCCTCCACCGTTCGCTTCAATATCTGCTCCGGCGTCCCTTCGGCGGAAATGGTCATCAATAAACCGCGCTTGCCATAAAAGTCGGTCAAAGGCTTCGTGCTCCGTTGATACGCTTCCATCCGCACGCGGATCGCTTCCGGCCGATCATCATCGCGCTGATAGAGCTTGCCGCCGCAACGCGGGCAGACGCCCGGCGCGGCCAGCTTCTCGGACACGTGCGAGATGGCTTTGCACCCGGCGCAAACCCGCCGTCCCGCCAACCGCTCGACGATGGTGTCCAGGGGCAATTCGTAATCAATCACGGCGGTCAGGGAAATCTTTTCGCCGGCGAGCAATTTCTCCAGCGCCTCGGCCTGGGCGAGCGTGCGCGGGAAACCGTCCAGCAGAAATCCGGCGGGGCAGTGCATGCAGGCCACGCGTTCGCAGACCAGGTCCAGGACGGTTTGATCGGGCACCAGTTCCCCGCGCGTCATGTAGCCCAGGGCGCTCTCCATGGCGGGCGACCGTTCGGACGCGGCCAGACTCTTGGCGCCGCGGAAAATGTCGCCCGTGGAAAGATGGCACGCGCCGGTCAAATCGTTCAGGAGCTTGGCTTGCGTTCCCTTGCCCACGCCGGGCGCGCCCAGCAACACCAGCCGCCGCGCGTCTTTCCGCGGGGCGGGCATCGGATTGGAACCGACGCTGCCGCCGCTCAACCAGGCGGCGCGATAGGCGTCGGCATCGTTGGATTTGGGAACCGTGGTCGTTGATTGGTCATTTTTTGTTTTCATAGTAACTGACATCGTGCTTTGCGTTTGGGTCATTGATCCGTTGCCCGCCCGGGCATCAAGCCCATGTTCCTCGGCATACCAATGCGATGAAACCCGCCCATCCACGCAGGCGCGATTGAGCGGATAGACATCCGGATCAAAAATAACATGATAGAAATGCCACACTATTATGGCCAGACACGCAAGTATGGCTTCGTAATAATGTATCGTCGTCGCAACGTCAATCGACCACCGCGGCAGCCAGTGCGTCGTGGCGAGCTTGAACCAGATCATCAACCCCGTCGCGCCCATGATGATCGTGCCCCACACCACCGCCCAGTATTCCATTTTCTCCGCGTAGCCAAACCGCCCGAAGGCAGGCTTATCCTTCGCCAACCCAACCAAATACCGGGCATTGGCCGCCGCGTCCAGCGCGTCTTTTGGAGTGGGCATCATGTCTTTTATCAGGCTCCGGCCCTGCCGGGTCGCCAAACCATAGCCGATATGATACGCGCCCGCCAGCAGCAGCACCACCCCGGCAATTCGATGACCCCAGCGCCGGATGCTTTCGTCCGACCCCAAAACCCGTGCGATCCAGGAATCCGGGAATTTCAAGGCAAAGCCCGTCAATGCCAGAAGGATGAAGCTGAACGCCAGGACGAAATGCTGCACACGCTGCGAGCGGTCCATCCGCGTGATGGTCCGGTCTTCCAGGCGGGCGCGCGCGGCGGCTTTGCGGCCGAAGATCAAGGCGTTGTGGGCCGCCATCAGGCCGATGACCGCGAAGATCATCCCCAAATACAACTTGCGCACCCACCAATTGATCCGCTCCCCCAAGTTGTTCCCGGCCTCGGCCGCGGCGGCATCCACGTGGATTTTTCCCTGGGCGAAATTGGCCGTCGCGCCGGGGTGGCATTGGCCGCACGTCGCGGCCAGGTTATCCTTGTAAATCGTCGAGCGCGGGTTGGTGGACGGCAGCACCAGATGGAACCCGTGGCAACTGGCGCAATTGGCCGCGCGCGTCGATCCGTACTGCGCCGCCAGCCCGTGGTAACTTGCGAAAAACGTCTTCACCCGGTCCGCCGGCAGGTTATACTTGGTGTTGAGCCGCTCGGACGCATGGCACTTGCTGCATATCTCCTGCGATATGACCAGCGACGAACTCTCCTTTAGCCCGCGGGTCTTGTGTTCCGCGTGACAATCCGTGCAAGTCGGCGCGTCGTGCCTCCCGGCCGCCAGCGCCTGCCCGTGAACACTTTCAATCACATCCCGTGACTCTTGTTCGTGGCATCGGCCGCACGTCCCGGCCAGGTTTTTGTAATTCAGCGGCGAGGCGGGTAACGCCGCGCTCAGAACGCCATGCGAACCGTGGCAATCGACGCACCGCGGAGCGTCATGCGTCCCGGCTCGCAGGTGATTGCGCCGCGCGGCGGCGTGGACACCCGTTCCGTAAGAGAGCGCCGCTTCCTCATGGCAACGCGAGCAGTTGACCGCTTGGGCGGCAACGTTGTCGTCAGGATGTTTGATTGTCAGGTCCTGATGACAACTGGCGCATGAGGTCTTTTGATGCGCGGAACCGCTGACGACCCCGGCATCCACAAACAAAGAGCGCGCGACTCCGGCGGCATTGGTGGAGGTCAGCGTCTTGTCGCCATGACACTCCAGACAATCGCTGTTCTTGATGTCAGCGGCGGTCAACACCATGCTCCCCAGAAGCGTCGCAGCCAGGGTGATCTTCGCGCTTATACCCATGATTCACCACAAAAGTGGCTTGAGGCGCGGTAAACGGCTCATCCTTGGTTGTTCTTTGTTTTGCAAAATTTGTGCAGCGGAACGCGGT
The DNA here is from genome assembly GCA_003138485.1 of Verrucomicrobiales bacterium. GTDB lineage: Bacteria > Verrucomicrobiota > Verrucomicrobiia > Limisphaerales > Palsa-1400 > PLGF01. The sequence goes on from PLGF01000057.1 coordinate 10,205, forward strand.
CCGTGCTCGCTTTTCATTGGGCGGCAGCCCGTGTGTCAGGGCCAAAGCGGCGCCGCCCATCGTGCTCTGGCAGACAATCCTGAAAGGTTTGCAATCACTCAGCCCAGGGTTGCGAGCAGCGAGCTACCCTGGGTTAAATGATCCAAAGATAGATTGATCAACCCTGAAAGGGTTGAATCAGTCTCAGAAATACCGTTCGGCAGATCCTTGATTCAACCCTTTCAGGGTTGGCTTCAATTTTGCCATGCTTACCCAGGGTAGCTCGTTCCTCGCAACCCTGGGCTGAATTATACAATCCCTTTCGGGATTGGCTTCTGAATCCGGCAATAGACCGTCCAAACTCCAGAGCGGCGTGACAGCGCCGCTTTTCCCAGCGCCCGCCGTCATTATGGCAATTCCAATGAGCCTCCGCCGTTCCACGGATATTCCTTCTTGTCGATGGTCAGGATGCGGGGAAGCAGCTCAATCTGGTGGTCGAAGACGCGCATGGTCACCGTTCCCGGCAGGAAGGTCGGGTCCTGGTAGAGCATTTCGCCGAAAGGCAGATCGGTGGTTCCCGGCGCGAATCGCACGGCGCGGGAGAGGTTGGGCGGTTGCGCCTTGCGGGCGGGGAACGAAATCGCCTGCCCGATCCCCAGATTCGTTTGCGCGATCCAAAGCGACGGCGTCCCGGCGGCGTCAGTGCGGAAGGTCACCTCCCACGGCCCCTTGGCCGCGCGGCGATGTTCCAGCCACGTGAAACCCGCCACATAAAAGACCAGCGCGATGACCAAGGCGAGGGCGAGATGTTTGAGAATGCCGTCGTTTCGCATCGCAAAGTATTTTGGCGTTTGCCCGCGCGTGTCAATGTCGCTCATCGCCAGCGGAACGATTCGGGTGAGTCGCGCAATCCCGACAGGATTGCAATCGCTCAGCCCACTCGCGCAATCCTGAAAAAATTGCAACCGCTCAACCCACTCGCGCAATCCTGAAAAAATTGCAATCGTTCAACCCACTCGCGCAATCCTGAAAAAATTGCAACCGCTCAGCCCGCTCGCGCAATCCTGAAAGGATTG
>PLGF01000072.1:0-818 GCA_003138485.1 Verrucomicrobiales bacterium
TGAACGTTCCACTGTCCAGTAATGTAAACAATGCTCTTAAATCGTCCGATGTCGAGTTAACCGTTAACAAAAACCTTGATGGTTATTTGTTTATTGGGCATGGAACAGTTGTTCCACTAAACCCAAGCTTAGGCGGGGACTTTAAGTTTGCACCCGGCAGCACGCCGATTGCACCAAGCGACATGGCGAACAGCTTTGGTTATGGATTTGGCGTTGCATACGTATGTAGTGCTCCATTTGCGGGTTGGGAAACGATCATGGCCCCTCAAGCGGATTTTTGGCGGGGCCATAGCTTTGTCCAATGGATCGGTGCGGATTGGCAGGCAGTTAAGGCAGTGATTGACAAGGCTAAGTGAGGTTCCATGAGAACAAAGGCGAAGTTCTGGGTAAGATTTGCATTCTACGTATTGATCGGATGGACTCTTTTCTGTGCCTATCCATATCTTTCGTCAATTCTCACCCCAACGGACATAAAGAATATGGAAGAGCGTCGCGCTCGTCAAATATTCGCGGCTATGCGCTCAGTTGGTTCGAATCATGTGGATACAGCCACCCTCTCGTTTCCGAGCTGTATCCACGATAAGCTACTTCCCAGGGATCACATTTTGTTTGATTTTGCAGAATTATCTGATATCAATAAGTCTCCCACGAACACGGTGCTTTTGACTAGCAAAGATGGCTATCTCACTCTTCGACTCGATGGGCAAGTGGATTTGACGAAGCATTAGCGATTTTCGACTTCTTCCTGCTTTTTCCGGGCTTTTCCAACCTTTTCGCGGTCATCCCTTGGCAACGGGAAGACATTGGGGTCGTAGTTA
>PLGF01000072.1:992-1178 GCA_003138485.1 Verrucomicrobiales bacterium
GTTTCTGAACACGCCCGGCTCGGATGAGCCTCGCCTGCCGGGATTGTGGCAGGGCGAACGGGGGGTGTTTCTTGGGGTAAAAGGGACGGCTCTGCGGGAGCGTTCCTCCATCCGCAGTAATGCTGCCACGGAGGACAGGCGCCCTGCCGGGGGGTTTATGGCAGATGGGGAGGCTCTTGCCGAGCC
>PLGF01000072.1:1248-19115 GCA_003138485.1 Verrucomicrobiales bacterium
GGTTTCGCCGCTGGCGGTATTGCCGGCGCAAACCGTCGCGCCCGGCGGCGCGCGGGTGCTGGCGCCAGCGCCGGCCGACGCGCCGGCCAATGCGGAGCTGGCCGAGAAAGGTCTCCCTGAGAAGGCGGGGACGGTTTTCAAGATCGGCCCGTTTCCGGTGACGAACTCGATGCTGGTGACGTGGATCGTGGCCGTCGGGGTCATCGTCTTTGCCCAGTATTCGACGCGCAAGATGAAGGCGGTTCCCGACGGCGCGCAAAACTTTTGGGAATGGCTGGTGGAAAGCCTGCGTGATTTTCTGGAGGAGATTATCGGGCCTGAATTGATCAAGAAAACGTTCTGGTTTTTCGCGACCATTTTCATTTTCATTTTCTTCACCAATTGGTTCGGCCTGCTGCCGGGAGTCGGCACGATTGGCCGGGGCCATGCGACGGCCAATGGATTCGAGGTGACCGCCCCGTGGCTGCGCGGGGGCAACGCGGACCTGAACATGACCTTCGCGATGGCGGCGATTTTCACGGTGCTGTGGCTGATCTGGGCGCTGCAATCCGACGGCGTAGTCGGTTTTTTCATGCACATTTTCGGACCGAAGGGAGACAGCCAGGGGTTTCTCAAATACCTCATGATTGTGGTGTTTTTCCTGGTCGGTTTTGTTGAATTGCTGTCCATCGCGTTTCGCCCTATTTCGCTCAGCTTCCGTCTTTACGGAAATGTTTTCGCGGGAGAAAATCTCCTGGACGCGATGTCGCGCGCCATCCAGCATCCGGCCTGGGCGCGGGAGGTCTTCAGCGCGCTGTTGCCGGTTCCATTCTATTTTCTGGAATTGCTGGTCGGCCTTGTGCAGGCCATCGTCTTCATGTTGTTGACGGCGGTGTTCACCGGAGTGATCTGCGCGCACGACGAGGAGCAGGCCAAAGCGCACGACTAGGCCGGATGATTTCGGCGGCCGGACCGTATTCAATTGCGGGGGCCGCCGGACAGAAAAGAAACAAGTAAAGAAAGGTAATTATGGTAACGCCTATGTTGGCAGATATGGGAGGCAGCATCCAAATCGGCTTGGCCGGTTTGGGTTCGGCCATCGGCGTGGGATTGGTGGGCATGAAGGCTTCCGAAGCGGTGGGACGCAATCCCGGCGCGTTCGGGAAGGTGATCGCCATCGCCATTCTTGGCATGGCGCTTTCCGAGGCCATCGTGTTCTACGCGATCTTCCTGGGAGGGAAATAATCACTTAAATGGCGCGGAGCCGAGCGCTCCGCGCCAGCTTTTTATTCGATTTATGACGCATTTGATTTTGTTCGGCAGCATCGGCGGCGACTTGCTCAAAACCGCGGACCAATTCGGGCTGGACTGGCCGCATTTCATCGCGCAAGTGATCAGCTTTTCGCTGGTTGCGGGTCTCCTGGTCAAGTTTGCCTACAAGCCCATTCTCACGGTCCTGGCGGAGCGTCGCCAGCGCATAGCCGAGGGTTTGGCCAACGCCGACAAGATCAAGGCGGAATTGGCCCGCACTGAAGCGTTGCAACAGGAGGTCCTGGAGAAGGCCAGCGTGCAGGCGACCAAACTCATTGAGGAAGCCCGCGCGGCCGCAGCCCGCGTTCAGGAGCAGGAAACGCAGAAGGCCATCGTTCAGGCGGAACAAATCATCAGCAAAGCCCGCGAGGCCACCACGCTCGAGCGCCAGCGGATGCTCATTGAGCTGAAACGCGAAGTGGCCGCGCTCGTCGTGCAAACGACGGCTGTCGTCAGCGGCAAGGTTCTCACGCCCGCTGACCAGCAACGATTGGTCGAGGAAACACGACGCCAATTGGCGGCGTAAGCCGCCTGCCTGATCGGAATGAAACTCTCCAAACAAACCCGCCGCGAGGGCCGCCAACTTTTTCGGTGCTGTCTGGCAGGCGAAACGCTCGATGAAAACCGCGCGCGGCAGGCCGTGGCCGCCGTCATCGAGCGGAAACCGCGCGGTTACTTCGCGATTCTTTCTTATTTTCAACGGCTGGTCAGGCTGGAAGTCGCCCGCCGGTCGGCGCGGATTGAGAGCGCGACGCCGCTGTCGGCGCAACTTCAGGAACAAATCCAAAGCGACCTGACCCGGAGATACGGTCCCGGCTTGAGCTTTGCGTTCACGCAAAACGCCGCCTTGATCGGCGGAGTGCGCATCCAGGTCGGGGGCGACGTTTACAACGGGAGCGTCCAGGGGCGTCTGGCCGCGTTGCAGGAGAGTTTCTAAGAATTCAACCACTTATGAGTACATTGTTGCAAGAAATTGAGGCCCAGATTTCCGGCCTGAAAACCGGCGTCACCCGCCAAAATATCGGCACCGTCCGCGAGATCGGCGACGGCGTGGCCAAGATCGAGGGGCTGTCGGACGCCATGCTCAACGAGATGCTTGACTTCGGCAACGGCGTGGTCGGCCTGGCCCTGAATTTGGAGGAGACGGAGGTGGGGGCGATCATCCTGGGCGATTACACCGGCATCAAGGAGGGCCAGGAAGTGCGCACGACCGGCAAACTGCTGCAAGTGCCCGTCGGCAAGGCGCTGCTGGGCCGCGTCGTCAACGCCCTCGGCCAGCCGCTGGATGGCAAGGGGCCGATCAACAGCCAGACGTTTTATCCGGTGGAGAAGATCGCCCCCGGCATCATCAGACGCAAATCTGTGAGCCAGCCCGTGCAGACGGGCATCATGGCGGTCGATGCGATGATACCCATTGGCCGCGGCCAGCGGGAATTGATCATCGGCGACCGCTCGACGGGCAAGACGACGATCGGCATCGATACCATTATCAGCCAGGCGCGCCTGAACCGGGCGGCGGAGGCGGCCAAGGACACCAGCTACAAGCCGCTTTATTGCATTTATGTGGCCATAGGCCAGAAGCAGTCCAATGTGGCGCGTGTCATGGCCGTGCTGGAAGAGGCCGGGGCCATGCCCTACACGATCATCGTCAGCGCCAGCGCCTCGGATTCGGCAACCAACCAGTATCTGGCGCCTTTTGGCGGGTGCGCCATGGGGGAATGGTTCATGGACAACGCGATGGACGCCCTGATCATTTACGACGATCTTTCCAAACACGCCGTGGCTTATCGCCAGGTGTCGCTGGTGCTCAAGAGACCGTCGGGGCGCGAGGCTTATCCCGGCGACGTGTTTTATTTGCACAGCCGTTTGCTGGAGAGATCGGCGCGCGTCGGCGAGAAATACGGCAACGGTTCGCTCACGGGCCTGCCCATCATCGAGACGCAGGCTGGGGACGTCTCGGCTTACATACCGACCAACGTGATCTCCATCACCGACGGCCAGATATACCTGGAAACGGACCTCTTTTATCAGGGTATTCGCCCCGCCATTTCCGTCGGTTTGTCTGTCTCGCGCGTGGGATCGGCGGCGCAGATCAAGGCGATGAAACAAGTGGCCGGGCGCGTGAAGCTGGACTTGGCGCAATACCGGGAGCTGGCGGCCTTCGCGCAGTTTGGCTCGGACCTGGACGCAAAAACGCAGGGGCAGTTGGAACGGGGAAAGCGCATTGTGGAGGTGTTCAAGCAGCCGCAATACAATCCGATGCCGGTGGAGGTGCAGGTCGCCGCGCTCTGGACGGTGCAGAACGGGCTGATGGACGACGTGGCGGTCGATAAGATCAAGGATTTCCAGGGACGGCTCAGCGAATACCTGAGCAGCCGCAAGACGGCGTTGATGGATAAAATCCGCGCTGAAAAGGCCCTGAGCGACGCGCTCATCGCCGAGTTGAAGGCCGCCGTGACGGAGTTCAAACAAACTTACAGATAAGCGGTATGCCCAGCACACGCGACATTCGCCGCCGCATCAAGTCGGTCAAGAACACCGCCCAAATAACCAAGGCGATGCAGATGGTGGCCGCGTCGAAGATGCGCAAAGCCCAGCAGGCGGCCCTGGCCGGGCGGCCCTATGCCGATTTGATGAACAAGGTGCTGGCGGCCCTGGTGACAGAGTCCAAGGATTTCAGCCATCCCTTGGTGGAGCGGCGGCAGGGTCAGACGCGCTGCGTGATCGTCGTCAGCACGGACAAGGGGCTGTGCGGCGGGTTGAACAGCGCCCTGATGCGCGATGCGGCGAAGTTCGAGCCGGGGACAAAATTCATATCGGCCGGTCGCAAGGCGTCGCAGTTCCTGGCGCGGACCAAGCGGGCGCTGGTGGCCGAATTCACCTACAAAGACGCCCCGTCGTTCAGCGAGGCGCGCGCGATCTCGAAATTCGCGCAGGACGTGTACCTCAAAGGCGAGGCCGACCGGGTCGATATTTTATTCACGCGATTCGTATCCACATTGGTCCAGAAGCCGGAAACGCGGCAATTGCTGCCCGTCGGCGAAATCAAACCGGTGACGGCCGGCGTCGGGGCCAAGGCGGAGGAGGGGCGCGAGGCCGGGGCGGGTTGGGGTGAGTTTCTGTTCGAGCCGAACCAGGAGCAGGTGCTGGGAGCGCTGCTGCCGCACAGTTTGAATTTCCAGGTTTACCAGATTCTGCTCGAAGCCAAAGCCAGCGAGCACAGCGCCCGGATGGTGGCGATGAAGAACGCGACCGACAACGCCCAGCAATTCATCAAAGACCTCACGCTGGAATACAACAAGCTGCGCCAGGCCAATATCACCAAGGAACTGCTGGAGATCAGCACCGCCGCCATGGCGATGGGTTAGGTTACTTCAATCTTCCGTGGAAATAGTCGTCTTCGTAGCGGGCCAATTGCTTGTTGAGTTTTTTGATGTCCGTCTGTTGGGGAACGATGAATATGGTCCAGCCCGGCCGGACCGGCATTCTGTCGATGGCATCCAAGAGCGCCTGGAGACCTTCGGTGGCCAGCGCGCAATCCAGCGCATCCAGGACTCCCGCCTTGACCGACACGTCCCATTCGGCAGATGTCAGGAATTCGTTGATGGCAATGACCTTGCCGCCGACGCCGGTCATCCTGGCCGAGTACTTGGCGTAATGCCCCAGGTAATGATGGGTCAAATTGATGGCCGTCAACACGCCGAGCATCTGGTTGAAGTAGCTTAATTGGTCATTGATGATGTCTTCGGTCCAATACTTCGCCTCGACGATGGGAGGGGGCGGCGCCGGGGCGTCGCCCGCGCTCAAGCGGGCCAGATTCTTGACGTATTGATCAAAGAAGCCGGGCTGAACCTTGTCGATGGCTTTGGCGTGACATATATGATTGACCACATCAATGCAGCCGGCGGAGAGCGAGACTTGGCGGACGACCCGGTTTTCCTCGGTGACGGCGACGGGAGTCACCACCGGCCAATCCTGGGGTTGCAAGGTGATGGCCTGCGAGTCCAATTGGCCGGCGAACTTTTGCGGCAGCGCCTCGCATAGTTCCCCGCCCAGCTTGATCGCCATGCTGAATCCGCTGGGGTAAACCCCGGCCGGCGGGCTGGCGTCTCCCGCCGCGGATAAGACCGCCGCCAGCAAGAGAATGCCGGCACGGGCCTTCATGTTCGTTATCCGGGTCATGCCATCGAAATAACATTCAATCTTGACTATCTGAATGCGGGGCCGCGAAACCGCTCCTCTGACGCCATCCGCCAACACAACCCAACTCTAGCCGCAATGCGGGGAAGAAGCAACGTGGAAGTTCATTGTCGCGGGATTTTCACAATGGCCAACGCAATTGCGCTTGCCTGATAAGAATTCCGGCGCATTATTCCCCGCATTAGATATGAGCAAAACGCCACTTCGCATCGCGGTGACCGGCGCGGCCGGGGCCATCGGTTATTCCGTTTTATTTCGCATCGCTTCGGGCGAATTGTTCGGCCCGGACCAGCCTGTCATCCTTCATTTGGTCGATATCCCCGACGCGTTGCCCGCCTTGCAGGGGGTCATCATGGAGTTGGAGGATTGCGCGTCGCCGGCGCTGCAAAAAATCATCGCCACGGCCGAACTGAACGAAGGCTTCCGCGACATCAACTGGGCGCTGCTCGTTGGGAGTGTGTCGCGCAAACCGGGCATGGAACGAAAGGACTTGCTCGCCATCAACGGCAGGATTTTCACCGCCCAGGGCCAGGCGCTCCAGAAAAACGCCGCCAGGGATGTCCGCATCCTCGTCGTCGGGAACCCGTGCAATACCAATTGCCTTATCGCCATGAGCAGCGCGCCGGACATTCCCGCCCAGCGCTGGTTCGCCATGACGCGCCTGGATGAAAACCGCGCCAAGGCGCAACTGGCCCGGAAGGCCGGCGCCGCCATTGACGCGGTGTCCAATCTGGCCGTCTGGGGCAATCACAGCCCGACGATGTTTCCGGATTTTTATCACGCCCAAATCAACAGCCAGCCCGCCACCGCCGCCATACCGGACGAGAATTGGCTCAAGACGGAATTTGTCGCCAGCGTCGCCCAGCGCGGCACCTCCGTGCTCAACGCGCGCAAGGCCGGCAGCGCCGCCAGCGCCGCCAACGCCGCCCTCGACACCGTCAAGTCCATTGTCACCCCTACTCCCGCCTGGGACTGGCACAGCGTCTGCGTCCGCTCCGACGGCAGCTACGGGATCGAGCCGGGTTTGATCTGTTCCTTCCCCGTGCGCGGCGATGGGCAGGCTTTGAGCATCGTCCAGGGGCTGGATCTGAATGAATTCACGCGGGCGAAAATCACCGCGTCGGTCAACGAATTGAAGGCGGAAAAAGCGACCGCCGCGGAACTGGGCCTGCTGCGCTGATTATGTGACGTTGCGACCGGCCAGGCCGCGCTCGGTTTGCTTCTGGCGGAAGTCCTCGTAGGCGCGGCGGATTTGCGGGTGTTTGTTGCCCAGGATGGCGGCGGCCAGCAGCGCGGCGTTGATCGCGCCGGGTTTGCCGATGGCCAGCGTTCCCACCGGCACGCCTCCGGGCATTTGCACCATGGATAACAAGGAATCCATTCCGTGCAGCGACTTCGATTCCATCGGCACCCCCAGCACCGGCAGGCAGGTTTTCGCAGCCGTTACGCCGGCCAGGTGCGCCGCGCCGCCCGCCGCGGCGATGACCACCTCCAACCCGCGCGCCGCCGCCGTCGAAGCCCATTCAAAGAGCAGGTCGGGTGTCCGATGGGCGGAGATGACCTGCACCTCGTGGGGAATCTGCAACTCGGCCAGTTGACTGGCGGTGTGCCGCATGGTCTCCCAATCGGATTGGCTGCCCATGATGACGCCGACCAAAGGATGATTTTGTGATTCCGACATGCGCGGGCCAGTTTAAAGTTTGAAGGGCTGGGTGCAAAGACTAAAATTACGCACCCTCACCGCGCCGCCTCGTCCAGCGCGCGGAGCACGATCGAGGGCGTCAGCAGCACGGGCAGGACTTCCGGTTCCCGGTCGGCGTCCTTGGGGTAAACCAGCACGAGCGGAACGCCGTCGCGATGGAACTCTTCGAGTTCCCTGGCAATGGCCGGGTCCTGCCGCGTGAAATCCCCCTCGAACGCCAGCGCCCCGATTTCCTTGAGCTTGGCGCGCGTCCGCTTGATTTCCAGGCTTGACCGTTTGTTGACTTGACACGTCAGGCAGCTTTTGGCGGTGAAATCCACCAGCGCCGGATGGCCCGCCCGCCGCCCTTCCTCGACGGCTTGCCGGCTCCAGACATTCCACTGGATGGCGTCCGCGTCGGGCCGGCTCTGGAGGAGCAGACCGGCGTCCGCCGCGACCAGCGCCAGGGAAATCATCCCCGCCAGTGCCCTGCGGCTGCCGCCTCTTTGGACAAACGCGCCCCAAACCCACGCCGCCAGCGCCAGCACGACCAGGAACAGCCCAAGCCAGAGCACGTCGTCGCCGCCATTGGCGGAAAGCCACATCAGCCACACGGCGGCGCCCAGCATGGGAAAGCCGAGGGCGATTTTGAATTTCTCCATCCACGCGCCCGGTTTGGGCAGCAGTTTCAGCCAGCGCGGCTCCCAGCAAAGCAGGACGAATGGGAAGGCAAACCCGGCGCCCGCCGCGGCAAAAACCAGGACGATGACCAGGGGCGTTTGCGTGAACGCGAAGGCAAGCGCCGCTCCCAAAAACGGCGCGGTGCAGGGCGTCGCCAGCATCGTGGCCAGCACACCGTTGCAAAACGCGCCCGAATACCCCTGGCGCGATGCCAGTTCCACGGCGGCGCCAGTGGCCCGTGCGCCCAGGGTGATTTCGAACAAGCCGAACAGGTTCAGCGCGATCAAAGTCACCAATATCGTCAGCGCGACCTGCACCTGCGGAATGCGAAAGGCGTCGCCCCAGTTGGCCACGCCGCCGGCCCGCTGCGCGCCTATCGCCAGCCCCGCCAAGATCACAAACGAAACCAGCACGCCGATCGCATAAACCAACCCCATGTTCCGCACCCGGCCGGGTTGCTCCCCGGATTGTTTGACCAGGCCGAGAATCTTCAGCGCGATGATCGGCAACACGCAAGGCATGACGTTCAGAATCAGTCCTCCAAGAAACGCAAAAACCAGCATCACCGCCAGCGACCCGGCGGGGGCCGCCGGCCGCGCGGCGGCGGGCGGCGCGCCTTTGATCGCCAGATCCACTTCCACTCCCACCGGGCTGGCCGAATTGATTCCCCCAGCCAGAATGCCAGCGATACGGTCCGGCCAGATGCCATTGTTCGTCTTGACGATCTTGCGAAGGCGGATGGCGCCCGCATCGGCCTTCAGCGCCTGGGTCATTCCGTCCACGTCGAAATTCGTGCTGGCGTAGGGATAGAAATCCGCCGGGGCGAGGTTGGTTCTCCATTCGATGATCAGGGGCCGTCCGTTGGTCCGGACGCCGCCGCCTTCCCAGGAGGCCGCGACGGTTTCCGGCACGGCGGAAGCCGGAACTCTCTTGAGCCATTGTTCGAGCAGGGAAGCGTCCGGCGACGGCTTGGCTTCGCCGGACACGGCGAGCGCGGCGGAAACGTCGGCGTCGGCGGGGACGCAGATATCCGAGCACTCCATCCAATGCACGGATGCCTTGACGGTGAGCGGGCCGGGCGGCAGGTCTTTGGCAAGCGCGAGTCTTGTCAATAGAACTACTTCATTGGTGTAAACGTAAGTGACCAGGGCCGAGTCGCCGGCTTGTTCCACGTCCTTCGAAGGAACGGGCCAGTTGACGTCGCTGGCGGTGACACCGGGCGGGAGTGACCATGTGATGCGTGTCGGTTCCCCGGCGTCGCCGCCGTTGCGCCAATAGGTGTGCCACTTGGGAGGCATGTCCATTTTGACGCCGGCCCAAACGGCCTCGCCCGCGCGCGCCGACTCGGCGGACAAAAGGAGTTGGACGTGCGTCTTTGGAGCGGGGAAGGCATAGCCGGCGAGTCCGGCCGCCAGGAAAACGGCCAACCCCGCCGCGCGCAAGAATAACCGGCCAAAAGCAGACACGTTGCGAATATGCCACAGCCCGCCCGAATCGTAAACCGCAAATCCAGCGGCTGCGAATTGACTCAAAATTCTTCTGGTTGGGCCACGACGCCTGTTTGCGGAACAAAGCGGCGCGGGCGCGCCAGCGCCGCTTTCCCCTGAGCGCCCGGCGTTTGGATATGAATGGATATGCGACTCTCATGGCCTTCCCTGCGGAGACATACGATTTGAAGAATTTTGTCTCACAACCAGCGGCTGATTTCGCGCATTGTCGCTTCCGCCACTTGAATTAAGCTGATTTGCGGGCCATAATAGTCGCGGAAATGAACGCCATTAAAACACATTATGAACACGTCTGAAAAAGGTCCCGTGCTGCAATCCTACCTGTTTTTCGAGGGTCGCTGCGAAGAAGCCATCGAATTTTACCGGCGCGCGCTCGGCGCGGAGGTGATGATGATGATGCGCTTCAAAGAAAGTCCCGAACCGACCAAGCCCGGCTCCCTCGCGCCCGGCGCCGAAAACAAGATCATGCACGCCAGTCTCGGCCTCGGACAGACCGTCGTGATGATGTCTGACGGGCGCTGCGGGGGAAAGCCGGACTTCCGCGGCTTTTCCCTCTCCCTCACCGTGCAGACGGAAGCCGAGGCGGAGCGGCTGTTCACGGCATTGGCCGACGGCGGCCAGGTGCAGATGCCATTGGCCGGGACATTCTATTCGCCTCGTTTCGGCATGGTCGCCGACCGTTTCGGCGTCTCCTGGATGGTGATGGTGAGGCCGGCCGCCTAGAGCAAAAAATCAAACCCAGCCCGGGTTATGACGGGGACAAGTGATATAGCTGAAAGCGAAAGTTACTGTTGATTTGGCCGGTCGAAAGAAATTTAAAAAAGAGACGAAAAAAGAGGTTGACGGATTTGCGATGGAGTGTAATATACCAACTAGTTTGTATGAATAAACACGAACGCAGAAAACAGCCGGAAGCGACACGCCGCAAACTTCTTGAGGCTACTTTGACCCTCATGCTCAAACGCGGCTTCAATGGCACCACCTTGGATGGCATCTGCGCCGAGGCCGACGTGACCAAGGGCGCCCTTTTTCATCATTTCAAGAACAAGGACGACATCGCGTTGGGGGCCATAAAATCCTGGGCCGAGATGGGTTTCTCCCTGTACGATGAAGCGTTTAAGCTGCCGGGTGAACCCCTGGAGGAAATTCATCGGATTTTTGAAATCATGGAGAAAATCACCAGGGACTTTGACCCGTGCGTCTGCATGGTGGGCATGATGACGCAGGAGATGTCCGGCGAGAATCGCGCCTTTCGCGCCGCCTGCTCGCGCGCACTTCAAGGCTGGACCGAGATGCTCCGTTCGCGCCTCCAGGCTGCCAAGGAACAGTTGAAGCCAGCCGTGGATTTCGACCCTGCCCAAGTGGCCTGGTGCCTCAACAGTCTTTGGCAAGGTTCGATGCTGGTGGCCAAGTCCCAGCAATCGCCGGAAATGATTCGCAACAATTTGAAACTGGCCCGGGAATATGTGGATTCGCTGTTCACCAATCCGACCGGGTCCGTTTCGCAAACGCATAAACAAACAAAATGAAGAAAGGAGACCCAAAGTCATGAAAAACGATCAACGCAACTACACCACCACCGTGTTGGTGGATCAAACGCCTGAAGAAGTCTTCGACGCCGTGAACAATGTTCGCGGATGGTGGTCGGAGGAAGTTGAAGGCCGCACCAACGAACTTGGCGCCGAATTCATCTTCCACTACAAGGACGTCCATCGCAGTACGCAGAAGATCACGGAGTTCGTTCCGGGCCGGAAGGTCGTCTGGCATGTCACGAAGAGCCGCATCAATTTCGTCCAGGACAAGAGCGAGTGGGACGGTACGGACGTGGTCTTCGAAACCAACCGCAAGGGGGACAAGACCGAGCTGCGCTTCACGCACCGCGGCCTGGTTCCCGCCATCGAATGCTACGGCGGCTGCTCCGGCGCGTGGGGATATTTCATCAACGAGAGCCTGCGCGACTTGATCACGACCGGCAAGGGCAAGCCGGAAACCAAGGAAGAAGAGGCGATGGCAACTGCCACCCGCTGAAAACAAACCGCGAACCTATTATTGTCAACAAGCGGATGACCCGGCCATGGCGGGGTCAGCCAAAGAAAGGAAAACATGACCAACAATGCAACGAAGTCTGAGTCAGGACACAAAATCGGCTCCCGCGAGGAATGGCTGGCCGCCCGGCTGGCGCTGCTCAAGGAGGAGAAAGAATTGACGCGCCGCAGTGATGAACTGGCGCGACGGCGTCAGGACCTGCCCTGGGTTCGAATCGCCAAGGATTACCGCTTCGAGACGGATGAAGGGAAAGCGTCCCTCGCGGATCTCTTTCAAGGACGCTCGCAGCTCCTGGTCTATCACTTCATGTTCGGACCCGACTATCAGGCGGGCTGTCCGTCGTGTTCCTCCATCGCGGACGGCTTCAACGGCTTCGCCGTCCACCTCGCAAATCATGACGTCATGCTTTGGGCCGTCTCGCGGGCGCCGCTCGCGAAGCTGCAGGCGTATCAGCGGCGGATGGCCTGGACGTTTCCATGGGCCTCCTCGTTCGGCAGCGATTTCAACTACGATTTCAACGTTGCATTCACCGAGAAACAACAGCGCGAGGGGACCGTCGAATACAACTACCAGCGCGCCGGCCATGCGATGGACGGGATACCCGTCCCGGAGCCCGTGGCCCAATTCGCGGCCATGTGCGGAACCGACGCGACCACCTACGCTCTCGACAGGCCGGGTCTGAGCGCGTTCGTGCTGGAGGACGGCGTCCTCTATCACACATATTCGACGTACGTGCGCGGACTGGACGGTCTCTGGGGGATGTACCAGTGGCTCGACCGCGCCCCTAAGGGACGCAACGAGACGGGCGCCTGGTTCCACCGCCATGACGAATACGGAGCGGTTTCGCAAAAGTCAGGATCTTGCTGCCACGCGGCGGAGGCGCATGTATGAGCGCTGCAAACTGCTGTCACGGAACCAAAAGGCAAGGCGCAGGAGAGGCACAGTCAGAGCCGCCAAAATGGCGCGGCGCTGAAATCGCCGGGTGGATTGTACCGAGCGTCACCTTGGCGTTGATTCCGAAATGTCCTGTTTGCGTGGCGGCCTATGTGGCCCTGTTCAGCGGGGTCGGAATCTCGATCGCGACGGCCTCGGTGATTCGGACATCGCTGGTAGTCCTCTGCGTTGCAGCCCTGGCGTATCTCGCACTGGCTCGCCTCTGGCGGTTGGCGTCAAAGACGAAGCACGGCGGTCCTTGCGCTCAGTGACCCCAAGTTCGATCTTATCCCCTGAAACACCCCGACGAGTCTGTATGCGAATTAACAAAAATAATAACAAATAACAAAAGGTCGAAATTATGAATAATCAAACAAAGACTGTTAAATCAGTGCCCAGCCATAAAACAGGAACGCGCGAGGATTGGCTCACCGCCCGGCTGGCGCTGCTCAAGGAGGAGAAAGAATTGACGCGCCGCAGTGATGAACTGGCGCGACGGCGTCAGGACCTGCCCTGGGTTCGAATCGCCAAGGATTACCGCTTCGAGACGGATGAAGGGAAAGCGTCCCTCGCGGATCTCTTTCAAGGACGCTCGCAGCTCCTGGTCTATCACTTCATGTTCGGACCCGACTATCAGGCGGGCTGTCCGTCGTGTTCCTCCATCGCGGACGGCTTCAACGGCTTCGCCGTCCACCTCGCAAATCATGACGTCATGCTTTGGGCCGTCTCGCGGGCGCCGCTCGCGAAGCTGCAGGCATTTAAGCGGCGAATGAGCTGGACGTTTCCCTGGGCGTCCTCATTCGGCAGCGATTTCAATTATGACTTCCACGTTTCGTTCACTGAGGAGCAAGAGCGCCACGGGGAAAGCGAATACAATTACCGGCGCGAGGGCCTCGCAATTGCCGCGACACCCAGCCTTGGGGCCGCCCAGTGCGCGGCTATGGCTGGAGCCGACCTTGCCACGTACTCGCGCGAAGCGCCAGGCATGAGCGCGTTCGTGCTCAACGACGGCGTCGTCTTCCACACGTACTCGGCATACTCGCGCGGACTGGATGGACTGTGGGGCATGTACCAATGGCTCGACCGCGCTCCCCTGGGACGCAATGAGGACGAGCCGGGCATCTGGTGGCGCCTCCACGACGAGTATGGGCAGCCTGCTCAGAACTCTGGATGTTGCTGCCACGCGGCGGAGGCACGCGTATGAGCGCTGCAAAAAGCAGAAATTTAGAATGCAGAAAGCAGCCCCGATCCTTATGTTCCTTCGCCTGACCACTGTGGGAGGCGAGGGGGTCCGCCCCGGAGTGGATCTGAATAACTCAGCCGCCTTGCTTTCCCTGATGGAACAGGGCACATGATCCTGCCCGACGTCAACGTACTGGTCTATGCCCATCGAGAGGACGCCGTGGATCACACGAGTTACCGGCAATGGTTAGAGGGAATCCTCCAAAGCGGCCAGCCCTATGGCATAAGCGAGCATGTGTTGAGCGGTTTCCTCCGCGCCGTAACCCATCCGCGCGTGTTCACGCCACCGAGTCCGTTTGGCTCGGCGCTCGATTTCTCGAACCAGATTCGCGACCAAGCTAATTGCCGCGTTGTTGCGCCCGGATCCCGCCATTGGCAAATCTTCACCGGCCTGTGCCAGTCACTCTCTGCCTCAGGAAATCTGATTCCCGATGTCTGGTTCGCCGCATTGGCAATCGAGTCCGACTGCGAATGGATTACAACCGATCGCGGCTTTGAACGTTTTCCAGGCCTGCGCTGGCGGCACCCGCTCACCGGAAGAGCCTCCGGATAAGCGGCGCTGCTTAACGCCATCTCCATCGGTTTGGCACTTGGCTTGAAGGGAAAGGGGATTTTGGTTGCGGCTTTGCGTGAAAATTCCCTGATCGGTGAAAGACCTCAAAACTTGGGCAGGGCGAAGGCCACGTAAGCGTCGCCATACTCACTTTGTTTGCCGAGCTTGTTTCCGGTGGCGGCGGTGACGACGTATTGACGGCCGTTGAGGAGATAGGTCGCCGGCGGGGCGATGCCAACCCACGGTAATTCTCCGGACCACAGTTCCGCCCCGGTATCCTTGTCAAAGGCGCGGATTTTCGCATCGCGCGTTCCTGAGCAAAAGACCAGGCCGCCGGCGGTGACAATCGGCCCGCCGTAGTTTTCCGTGCCGGTCTTGGGCACGCCTTGCGCCGCGAGCTCCGGATATTCCCCCAACGGCACTTTCCAGAGGATTTTGCCGGTGTTCAGGTCCAGGCAATTCAACGTTCCCCAAGGGGGCTTGTTCGCCGGATAGCCCTCGTTGTCGCGGAACCTTGGATAGCCGGTGAATGAGTAGCGGGGGCGCGCTTCTTTGGCCGCGGGCGGCGGCGTGCCGCGGTCTCGCAGCAGAAGATAATCCATCAGTGCCGTGAGGTCGCCCTGGCTGATGCTGGTGTTGGCCGGCATGCCATTTTTTCCGAGGCGAACCTGTTTGGTGATGGCATCTTCGGAGAGCCGAAAGCGCAGCCCGCGCAAGGGCGGCGCCACGGCGATGCCCAATCGGTCCATTCCATGGCAGGTCGCGCAATTGCCTTCATAAACCTTCCGCCCCAACGTCTTGGGCGCCGCCGGATCGTCGGGCGGGTCGTCATCGCGAAACACGGAGACCAGCCAGGCGGCATGATTGGCGCTGACGTATAGCCGCCCGGTCTGAGGGTCCACGCACGCTCCCGTCCATTCCGCTCCGCCGTCCATGCCCAGATAAAGATTGGGCCGGCCCAGGCTGGCGGGCCGGAAAAAACCCGTTGTCGCGCTTTGGACGCGGCTGGCCACAAAGGCGGCCGCTTCGGGTGTCCGGTCTGTTATATCGGCCGTGGTGAACTCCATCTTGGAGAAACGCGCCGGCAGCTCCGGGTCCGGCTGGTAAGGCGCCGTCAATTCCCCTGGCAAATCACTGGTGGGCGCGCGTCGCAGGCGAAAGGGAAAAACCGGCTTGCCCGTCACCCGATCCAGCACCAGCGTCTCGCCAATCTTTGTGGTGACGGCCACCACGTCCACCGCTTTCCCATCGCGCTTGATCGTGGCCAGGTTAGGCGGGGCGGGGATGTCCTGGTCCCAGATGTCATGTGCGATTTCCTGAAAATGCCACAGGCGACGGCCCGTCCGCGCATCCAGGGCAATGAGGCAGTTGGCAAAAAGATTGTCGCCCCGATGCCAGACTCCAATGAAGTTCTCTTTGGCCGATGCAGTGGGGACGTAGGCGATGCCCCGCACTTCATCCAGGGCCATCCCGCTCCAGCAATTGGCCCCGTAGCTTTCCGGCTCGTCCCATGTTTCGCGCCCAAACTCCCCTTCATGGGGCACAGTGTGAAAAGTCCAGCGCCATTGGCCGGTGCCGGCGTCAAAACCCCACACATCCTTTTCAAAGCCGGGAATCACGATGATGTCTTCAAAGATCGCCGGCCCCGCCGTGGCGGCGCCAAAATCGCCTTGCGCGTGACCGGGCAGCAACGCCCGCCCTTGCTCGCCGAAGCTTGCGATTGGCTCCCCGGTCTTTGGATTCAGCGCGTAGAGATATTGGCCCGCACAAAACAGGACCCGTTCACCCGCCGACTTTCCGCCAGGCCAGTAAATCAGCCCGCGAAACGCCGGCTTGCCCGCCGGTTTGAAACGCCACCTTTCCCGCCCGTTCTCCGCGTTGATGCCGGCCACAAACTTGCCGGGAGTGGGCGCGATCATCGTTTCACGCACAATGATGGGATTGCACTCCAGAGCGTTGCTTCCGTCCCCGGCGTGATAAATCCAGGCTACTGCCAGGTTCTTGACATTTTTACGGTTGATCTGGTCCAGCGCCGAGTAGCGCGTCCCGCCGTTGTCGCCGTGCGACCGATGCCAAGTCAAAAACGTGTCTCGCTTGGGATACCCATTGGCCCGCGTCAATTCCCGGGTCGTTGCCGCCGGAATGATTTTGTACAACGGCAACTTCTCACGGGCTTTGGCATCTTCGACTTGCCAGTAATCCTGATTCGTCGCCGACGCCTCTTGCGCCGCGGCGCGCGGGCCCACCAGCGTCATCAGGGCCGCCGCCAGCAGTCCCGCCAAAGAGAATTCCGAACATAACAGATCAGGCAGTTGAAGCAGCCGGGACGCGGCGGATATGACTTTCATAGATAGGATGCGCCGCTGGAAACCATCCAACCCCGCCAAAGCAAAAATAACCGGCCAAGAGCAGACACATTGCGAATATGCCACCGTCCGCCCGAATCGTAAACCGCAAATCCAGCGGCTGATTTCAACAAATTGCCGACCCGGCCATGCTTTGGCAGTCGGCTTGCTTTCGCGTATTTTCGAGGTTTGTCGCGGGTTGGTGTGGAAGGCTTGGACCGAGGCCGACCATGCGCAATGGTGGGGACCGAACGCCCTCACCATCCATGCCTCAAAAAAAATGGGCCTGGGGGCAGGAATCCCCAGGCCTTTTAATTCTTAAGCGTGAACTGGAAAAGTCCAGTTCACGCTGACCAAGACAATTCGAGGAGCTGGCCTCTTAGACCTTCATTTTGCGGCGAAGCGCGCCAAGGCCGGTCAAGGCTAAACCAAGCAGGCCAAGGGTGGAGGCCCCGTCCGGAGCGCCAACGGAAGTGCTAGCCTCGGCTGGCGTTCCAGCGACAACGTAGTCGTAGGTGAGATCAACGGTTTGACCGGGGGCCAAATCACCCAACTGCCAAGCCATGTTAAGCGTGTCGTCCTCATAGTTGGCCACGTTGCCGCCACCGCCAAAGAAAAATCCGTATTCGGTGTTGTAAGGGCTCATGTCAGAGCCGTTATCCCAACCGCCGTTATAGATATACGTGCCGGTAGGCGTGTAAGTCGAGGAGGTATTGGCGATAGCAATGGTCCACGCGGTGGCATTACCTGTCGCATAGAGGTAGTTCCTGCTCGTAATATTGTTCGCAGTTTGGTAGTTATTGTCAAAATACACGTCCTGATCGGGATCAACGCCGGTGGAATAAGCAACATTATTCAGAGTTGCTCCCGTCGTATTCTGGAGTTGGACATTGTAAGCCAGAATTCCCGAACCCGTGCCGGATTTCTGGAAGGTTACGGACTGATTGATGCTCAGACCACGATAAGAGCCACCCGAGGACGTCGCTTGCAAGGTGCTCGCGTTGGGACTGGTGTTGGCTGTCGTCACTCCAAAAGTATTGCCGGTATTATAAGAGCCGTCACTGGCAAAACCAAAGTTGCCATTGACTCCAACTGAATAATACTGGAAAGGATTGCCCGGGGTCACGAAATCATAACCCTTTGAGTAATTGCCGGTTCCGGTCGAGTCGTACTGGAGGCCGATAAAGGGAGAGGTGGGCGTCGGGCCGGAAACGCCGTACTCAGACATCGCGCCATTGGCGCCCAAACCGAGCAGAAGGGTATTTCCATCCAAGACGAGTTGCGCGCCCGCCTTTTGGGTCAGCGCAAGAGCGGCACATGCCGCCACCAATGTCAAAACATATTTTCTATTCATACATTTTCCTTGAAGAGGGTGTTAGGGAATTCGA
>PLGF01000064.1 GCA_003138485.1 Verrucomicrobiales bacterium
TTGACTTTGCCGCCGCCCATTTTGGGGATGTCATGCACATACTTCAACTCGCGGGGGGCGTAGAGGTTGCTTAGGCCGCCGGCTTTGATCGCCGCGCGGATTTCCTCCAGGGTCAGCCGCGGCTCGTTGGAAACGGCGACCAGGGCCTCGCCGCGGCCGGCGTCGTGCCGCGATAGAACGGCGATCTGGAAGCGGAGGCCGTACTGCGGAAAAGCGCCCGCCAGCGCCTCCTCGGCGGCGGTCAGGCTCACCATTTCGCCGCTGACTTTGGCGAAGCGTTTGAGGCGTCCGAGAATATAAAGGAAACCGTCCTCGTCCACCCGGGCGATGTCGCCCGTGTCGTACCAGCCGGCCTGGGCGTCAGGCGCCGCAGTGGGGCCGGGGTTCAAGTAGCCGCGCATGACGTTGGGGCCGCGCACCCAAAGACGTCCGCCCTCGGATACGCCTTCGACCGGCTCGAATTTGTATTCGATGCCGGGCAGGAACCGGCCCGCGGAGCCGAATCGCGCCCAGAGGCCGGTGTTGAGGGTGATAGCCGGGCTGCATTCGGTCGCTCCGAAACCCTCCAGGACGCGCACGCCGTATTGGCGCGCCCAAGCGTTGGCGGTGACTTCCTGCAGTTTTTCCGCGCCGCTGACCAGCAGGCGAAGCGAGCGGAAATCGTACGGATTGGCCTTGCGCGCATAACCGTTGAGGAACGTGTTGGCGCCGAAAAAGACCGTGCAGTCCAACTCGTAAATGAGCGACGGAATGACGCGATAATGCAGGGGCGAAGGATAGAGAAAAGTGAAGGAGTTGCGAGCCAGCGCCACGAGCAGGCCCAGCAGGCCAAAACTATGAAACAGGGGCAGCGCGTTGAAGAACCGGTCCGCGTCGGTCAAATCCAGAACGGCCAGCGTCTGGTGGATGTTGGCCAGGACGTTCCGGTGGGTCAGTTCCACTCCCTTGGGCGGCCCTTCGGACCCGCTTGTGAAGAGAATTAGTGCGGGAGCCCCGCTCTGGCCGGAGCCGGCGATGGATTGCGGGCGGAAAACGGCGCGAGCCAGCGCCAGCCAGCGCGCCGCGCGCGAAATGCCGGCGCGGACGTCCTCCAGGTAAATGAACGAGATGCCCGCGCCGGCCAGCGGTTCCAGGTTCAACTTCGCCCGCTCGATGAACAGCCTCGATGTGACGATATGTTTGACTCCAGCCAGTTGCGCGCAGGCCAGCATCGTGGCCGCGCCGGTCGAATAATTGAAAATGGCGGGCACGCGGCCGTCCGCCCACAAGCTGAGCAGGGTGACAGGCATGCCGTTGGCGTTGGGGAGCAGGACGCCGACGCGCGCGCCGGGGCCGACGGGAAGCAAGACGCGCCAGCGCGCGGCCAGGGCGGCGGTGGCGGCCAGCAGACGGCGGTAGGTCAGCCGTTGGCGGGAAACGTCCTGCAAAATCACCGCCGACGGGTAACGGCCGGCCGATCGGACAATTTCCCCCAGGACGGTCGAAGGCGCCAGTGACAATTCGACTGCAAACCGCTGATTGACCATGGTGTCCTGGAGCCAGCGGGTCAGTTTCTGGCGCCCGCGGTTGGCGCTCATCCCGGTCAATTGCGGCGGCGTCAGCAGCGCGCTGAAATGGATGGAGACGCGTGGGAAAAGCAGTTTGCGGTTGGGGTTGGGCGAGAAGGGCAGCCGCTGAACGCCGCGCAGGTAACAGGTCACGACGCGGGCGTTGGTCTTCAAGAGCAGGAAGCCCGTGCCGTCGAAGAGTTTCATCAGCGCGCCGGTGCGGGAGAGGCGGCCTTCCGGGAAGAGAACCAGTTTGCCGCCGGCCTGAAGGAATTCAGCGATGCGTTTGACAGAGTACGGGGAAGCCGTTTCCACCGGGAACGCATAGCGGCTGAGCATGATGAAGCGATGCACCCAACTGACCTGCGCCGCTTCCTTCGACGTCACGAACCGCCACTGGCCGTCCAGGCAGACAGCGACAAAAAGCCAGTCGATCCACGACGCGTGATTGGGCAGGAGCATGAGCGGACCGGGCGCGTCGAGGGCGGCCGGCTTTTCAGCGCGAAAGCCGAACAGAATCCGCAGAAGGATGCGAAGAAAGATTTTCATGCCAGGTGTGGCGCAGGCCTTAGCCGCCGCGCAATGAAATCCGCGAAAAGCCAAAGAATCAGCCCGGCGGTGACCGCGACCGACAGAGGCGCCAGCCAGCGGTCCGGCGGCAGGCGGCCCGCCGCGGCCAATTCCAGCCGGGCCGAAAGGAATTCATCTTGGACGCCAAACGGCACGGAGGCGGCAACGCGGCCGTCGGGAAGGACAAACTGCGAGATGCCCGAACTGCACAGGCGAAAGACGGGCACCGCATATTCCGCGGCGCGCATCGGAGCGATGCGCCCATGCAGTTCATGCTGATACTTTCCCCAATCGACAATGTCCATCGTCGGAATAATCAAAGCCTGCGCGCCCTGGCGGATCAGTTCGTCGGTCACACGCCGGAAGCCGGCGTCGTAACAGATGCAAAAGCCCAGTTTGCCCCACGGGGAATCCCAGAGGCGCTGTTGGCGGGCGGGAAGCCCGTCTTTCATAAACTGTATCGGCACACACTTGACCTGCTGGAACGCAATGCCGCCATCGGGTTGCACGACAAAGACCGTATTGTAATACTGGACAGGGGAAACGGGGTCTTTCCCGCCGGCGGCCAGCCATTTGCGATGCTCCTTGCACCAGTCGCGAATCAAGGGCGGAATTGGGCCGTCGAAGGCGTACTCGCTGAGCACGAACAAGTCTGTTTGGGGGAATTTTTTGAGCGCGCCGTCCAAGGCGGATTTTGCCGCCAGCGGCGAGGGGAATTCCAGTTGAACGCCGGTTACGTTGAAGGATGAGCCAGCCACCTTCGGAACAGCGGCGGGCAGCGCGGGCAGGATTGTCAGCGCGGCCAGTATGACACCGTGGATGCTGCGCACGGCGTTGGGGAATTGAGCGAAAGAGTGCAGAAAGGCCGCCCAAGCCATCAGCAGAAAGCCAATGCCGTACACGCCATATCCAGCCATGAAATGCAGCCACCCGGAATTGGAAAAGACGTAACCGGCGTTGAGCCACGAAAAGCGCAGGAAATAGAGCTCGCCGCGGAAATACTCCAAGCCGGTCCAAAGGAACGGCGCGACGCAGGCCCAGCCAATCGGTCCCAATCGCCCCAGGCAAATCCTGCCAAGAAGAACAAACAAGGCGAGCCAGATCGAAAGGATGCACCACAGGGAAATCGCCGCCGCGCCAAAAATCCTCCAGAAAAAGGCCAGATGCGGCGCATAGATCGCGAAGCCGATTCCCAACCCAAGATAGAAGGCCCGCCGGTTTGTTCCAACACGGGCGAGCAGGAACAGGCAGTAGAGGAAGACAACGATGCACCATTGACAGAAGGCAAACAGATAGGCCGCGTGAAACGCCGCGACGGCCGCCAGCGCCACCAAGAAAGCCGATGAAAGGGCCAACGATCTTTTTAGGTTTGACGTTGACGGGTTCACGCGACCTGGTTGCTTCATGCGCGCCTCAGCGCGCCACTTCATAAGCGAAGCCTTTGAGATACTCCGTTTCCGGCACCGCCGGCAGGATGGGGTGATCGGGTGATTGGGAAAAGACTGCCACGCGCCGCAAAACGCGCCGGGCGTCATAAGCCGCCGCCAGAATGATGCTCTCAAAGAGCACCGCATCGACATGGTGCGAGCAGCAGAAAGTGGCCAGAGTGCCGCCCGTTTTCAGCAGCTTGAGGGCGCGCAAGTGGATTTCCTTGTAGCCGCGCAGGGCGTCATCGACGGCGGCGCGCGTGCGTGTGAAACTGGGCGGATCAAGGATGATGGCATCGAACCTGGGGATCACCTTTTCGTGGGGACGCACGGCGGTGCGCTCCTTGAGCCAGTCGAAGACGTTGACGGTTTCGACGGAGCACTTGTCGGCCAGGCCGTTGGCGGCGGCATGGCGCGCGGCGGAGGCGCAGGCGTCGGCGCTTTGCTCAAGGCAATGGACCTGCGCCGCTCCGGCGCGGGCGCAGTGCAGGGCAAAGCCGCCCAGGAAACTGAAGCAGTCCAGGATCTGGCCGCTGTTGGCCAGGGCGGCCACCAGGGCGTAGTTCTTCTGCTGGTCCAGGTAGAGGCCGGTTTTGTGGCCGCCAAGAATATCGACCTCGAATTTCAGCCCGTTGAGATCGATGCGCACCGGACCGTCGAGAGTTCCGCGGAGCAGTCCGTTGGTTTCCGGCAGCCCCTCGAATTTCCGGAAGGCCGCTTCGCTGCGCTCCACGATGGCGCGCGGCGCGAAGACCGCCTCCAATGCCTCGACAATCATCTCCTTGCGCTGCTCCATGCCCAGGGACGAGATTTGCAGGACGAGCACGTCGGCGTATTTATCGATAATCAACCCACTGAGAAAATCGCTCTCGGCGTTGATGACTCGAAAGGAAGTGGCGCCGGGAAGGTGCTTTTTGCGGACGGCCAGCGCGGCGCGAATGCGGTCCTGGAAGAAGGCGCAATCGACGGCGACGCGCTCAGGGTCGAGGACGCGGGCCTGAATCTTGGATTTTGAATTGTAGAACGCGACGCCCAAAAGCCGCTGGCGATGGTCCTTGATCTGGACCAGCGCGCCATCAGCGACGGGAACGGTGGAGCGGAGAATCGAACCGGCGTAAATCCACGGATGTCCCGCCAGGACGCGGTCCGCCGCTCCGGGTTTGAGCAGAAGAGTCGGCAATGTATCCATAAGGTGGTGAACGCAATGTCACCGGCTTGCAAAATAGCGGAAAAGCGGCCGGAGTCCATCCGCCATTAGGCATCGCGAAAAAATAGGATGAACAACTCTGGCTGGTTCTTTTGGCCGCTGGCCGCGCTGCGCGCTCGTTACAGAGCCGTTGGCTATGCGCCTCGCTCGCGCCTTGCCAGCGGTCAAAATCCCTGCGCCATAGTTGTTCATCCTATTTTTTCGCGATGCCTTACTGCGGATTTTCTTGCAGCCAGTTATTGATCGAAGTGCTCCACTGCTCCCAATTGGTGCCGTTGTCCTCCTGGATGAGCAGTTCGAGCATCTCGCGGGCCTGATCCTTGAGGGGATGCTCGTCGTTGCGCGCCACCGCCAGGAGCATGGGCAGCTTGAGTGTATTGTCGCGATTGAGCAGATCGTTCATCAGCACGGTGGATACAGCCGACGCCGTGGCCGCATTGGTCAGCAATTGCGCCGCGCCATCGTAGTGATCGTCCTGCACCATGTTGACCAGATGCTGCGACAGTTCCACCTGCGCGTCAGCCGGCGCGGTGGGGATCAGGGCCAGGATGTGATCGGCCTTGGCGTTGTCCTCGTCGTCGGACAGGAGAATGTCCTCGAGCTTCTTTTCCCAATCGGCGCTTCCGGAATCGGCGCTCTGCTCGACGAAGGCCGGCGGCGGCGGCCGCTGTGAATTGGCCGGACGCGAGGGCTCCGCCGCGACAGGCGCGACAGGCAAAACGACCGGCGGAGGGTTGGTGTCGGGCGAAAGCTCAATGGGCTGGATGGCGCCTTGACGGCTCACAAGCCAGCCAATGAAAACTCCCAGGACCCCGGCCAGCGCCAGGATGCCGGCGACCTTCGCCACCTTTGCCATATTACTCATGCCTCAGTCTTACCGATTAACCCCACGAGGTCAATTTTGTTGCTCAAGGAGACACATTCGTCCCCTTCTTGACCTCTTTGGCCCAATCGACAAAACTCAGCCATGAAGAAGTTCGCAAGAACTGCCAAGGAGGCCTGCTCACTAGGTCTGGCCCTCTGCCTCCTGGCCTGCTGCCTGGCTTGGACCGCCCCCGCCCAAACCAGCGACACCGTAGTGTCAAGCCTATTATCAACCGGCCTCTCCCGCGCCGCCGCCCTCCAGATCGCCCTCCGCCAGAACTATGCCATCCTCAAGGGCCAGGCCGACCTGCGCGCCTCCTACGGCGTTGAAATCCAACTCCGCGCCATCGCCTGGCCAAAGCTCTCCGCCTCCGGCGCCTACAATGCCCAGGACTCCTCCCTCATCGAAGGGTTTCCCCTCCCGCCGCCCCTGAGTTCCTACATCCAATTCCCAGACCAGAACTGGTCCGCCGACATCAAGGTCCAGCAATCCATCTATGAAGGCGGACGCCTCACCTCCGCCTTCCGCTCCGCCAAACTCACCCGCCAGCAAGCCCTCCTCAACTACCAAACCCTCCTGGCCGACACCCTTCTCTCTGTTCGACTCGCCTATGACGACATCCTCCTGGCCGCCCAGCAAATCGCCGTCAACCAAGCCTCCGTCGAAGCCTTGACCCGCGAACTGGACGACACCCGCCGCCGCTTCGATGCCGGCAATGTCCCCCAATTCGACCTGCTCCGCGCCCAAGTTGAACTGGGCAACGAACGCCCGCGCCTCATCCAGGCCAGCAACGATTTCCGCCTCGGCAAGGCCAGCCTGCTCCACCTCCTGAACATCAACATCCCCCGCCCCATTGGCGAGGATGTTCCCCTCTCCCTGACGGGCGACCTCGACGCGCTCCCTTACGAAATAGACTTGACTTCGGCCCTCGGTCGCGCCCTGGAAAAGCGCCCCGAACTGGCCGCCCTCCGCAAAGCCGCCTCCCTCCGCCGCGAAGACCTCGTCAACGCCCGCGCTGGCTACAAACCGAGCGCCAGCCTCTTTGGCGGATACCAGTGGCAAAGCCCCCCCTACGAAAACAACCTGAGCGCCGACCTCTCCGGCTGGATCGCCGGAGCCCAAGTCACCTGGAACATCTTTGACGGCCAGCTCACCCGCGGCAAAATCAGGGAAGCCCAGGCCCGATACGAGCGCGCGCAACTCGACGTTGACGATAGCGCCCGCCAGATCGAACTCGACGTTCGCACCGCCTACTTCAACTTCATCAACGCCCGCGAAATCCTCGACTCCCAGAAACTGGTTCAAGACCAGGCCCGGGAAGCCCTTCGCCTGGCCGAGGCGCGCCACTCCGCCGGCAGCGCCACCCAACTGGAGGTCCTTAACGCGCAGACCGCCCTAACCCAGGCCCGCACCACCCAAGTCCAAGCCCTGCACGACTACTCCGCCGCCCGCTCCCGCCTCCAGCGCGCCCTGGGCGAAGACATGGAAATCGTGGAAAAGTAATCACCCTCCCCCGCACCCCCATCAACCAAGTCCACCCTGTCCAGCGAGCACAGGTAGGGTAATTCCCCATTGCGCATCGGTCGTGGCAAAGCCTACTATCGCGGGGTGACCGCTCTCCTTCTCAGGAAAGGGATCCCGGCACTGAACGCCCTGAATGCCAGGGCAAAGACGAAAATTGAAAATAATTGCGATTAAAATAAGACCATGAACACCAAATCGAGAACATCTGTCCTGCTGAAAACACAATCGATGGCGAGCGGTTTCCTGCTCGCCGCACTGCTGGCCGCAGTCGGCGTTTCCAACGCATGGAGCGCCACGCGAGCAGAGGATAGGGCAAGGGGCGAGGAAATGATACGCAAGGCGCACTTGGACCTGGTTGAAGCCAACCGGCTGACCGAAGTGGCGATCAAGGCCGCGGAAGTCGCTCAACACGACCAGGAAGCGGCCAATCAAAAGAGAATTCAGGCGCGCCGCCTGGAGCGCGAAGGTTATTTGCTCTTCCGCGATGCCAACCGGATTCAGGCCGCGGAAATTCGCGCGCGGGCCGAGACCCAAGAGCTGCAGGTTAGATCTGAATCGGTTGAACTGACTCGTCTGCAAGGCCTTCTGGCTCACGAAAACCAAACCTTCGCCGATACCACCAGCGCCGCCGCCAACATGCGCGATGCCGCCAAGAACGAACCCGCGCCGGCGGAAAAAGCCGAGCTGGGCAAAATGGCTGACGCTTTGAGCGCCCAGGCCGCCGAGGCAGGCTCCGAAGCAGCCGCCCTTCAAAAACGCGCCGCAGCCGTTCTACTTGAAATCGACCGGCTCAAGGGCAATATCAAGCGGTTGAGCGAAACGGCCCAGAGACTCGCTCCGATGGACAAGTGATCGGCCCGTTTGAAACGTTGAGGATGGGGTGCCGGGGTCAAACCAGGGTTTTGACCCCGCCTCAATCGCAACTGACCGCAAGTCAATTGCTTATGCCTCCTTGAGGTCGCCCAGCAGCCGCTCAATCTCCCTGACAATTCTGCACAGGGGCTCGGTCTTGTCCAGATAGCTGGCCACTTTCTTTTGAATGGTTTCGCGCACCGTCTCGCCGTCAAAGATGACACCTGTCAAGAGCATGATCGGCGTCGCGGGCGCGATCTTCCTGAACTGCTCAATCAATACAAAACCGTCGCCCTCTTCGATTTGGAAATCCACGATAATCAATTGGGGCGGGTCTTCCCTCACGATCTTGCTGGCCTGCCGCGAATCGGCGGCGGTGGAGACGCGATAGCCTTTCCAGTTCAAAACTTCCTGAAGCATTCCACAAACGCTTGCTTCGTCATCGACAGACAGAATGTGTTTCTTCATGCCACACTAGCCAGCAACTCCAGTGCCAGTATGGACATGTCCAATTCTCCCCGCTTTGATCCGCTGGCGTTTCTCAAAGCCGTCCGAACTGTCCCATTAGGCGACATCCGCTCTCAACGTTGGGGCAGACTGGCCTAACATGACCTTCATTTGCGTCCCGGCGAGGCAACATGGTGGATTGACAGCGATCTGAATTCGTGAGGTAATCGTACCCACTAAATCAACGAAGCGAACTCCAACTTATGAAGCCTTGCGTTAAAAAGCTGTTTCCTCGTCGCGGCGGAGCCTTGTATGTGCTTTGGACCATACTGGCCCTGCTCGCGGGCCTCCGCCAGGCCGCCGCCCAGCCGTTGGTCAGTTTCACCCAGCCAACCAACGGCCAGCAAATCGTTTCCTTCGCCGGTCTGGCCGGTCTGGCAACGACCAGCACCGGAACAATTCAAGGTGTCACCTTTTCCATTTACAACCAATCGACCGGCCAATGGTGGAATGGCTCCAACTATCAAGGAGCGTCGATTTCCCTGCCAACGAAGCTTTCCGGAGCCAACTGGGTTCCCGCGTCCAGCATCGAAATGCCCATCCCTTGCTGCGCCCAATCTTTCCAACTCTCGGCATCGGCCACGGACACGCATACCAATACCACCACCACCAACATCAACGTCCAGGTGGACAGCGTTCCACCCGCCGTCTCCTTCTCTCCGTTGGTCAATGGTCAGACCGTGTCCAATCTCCTGGCCATTGGCGGAAGTGTCACCGATAGTTTTACCACGGTGGCCTCGGTCGTCTTCACCGTTTGGGAACAGGACATCAACGGCGGACCGGGCCGCTGGTGGAACGGAACCAACTTCCAGCTCAGTCCGGCGAACCTTCCCGCCATCATTGCCGGCAGCGACTGGATGCCATCTCCCGGCTTTGCGCCACCATCGCTCAACTCCGGCCAAACCTACCAGATCACGGTATCGGCCACCGACGCTCTCAGCAACAGTGCCTCGACCACGATTACCGTCACCGACGCCATGACAACGCTGGCATGGGACCCCGGCCAGACTCCGGCCGGGACGGTTCTGTTGCCCAATCCAAACACCAACGGTGGCAACTACTGGTTTCACATCATCCCGCAAAGCCCTGTCGTCGGGGTCTGGCGCACGGCCCTCAATGTGCTTGCGGGCGCGGCAGGCGTTTATATGAGCCAGGGATCGCCGCCAAGGACTTACAGCTATTCTTTTGGCTCGGCCAATTCCGGCTCCAACGGTTTCGTCTTGGACGCCTCTCAATATCAAGCCGGCCAGGATTGGTACATCCTTGTCAACGCCACTACCAACGCCCAATGGAACGTCGTCACAGGCGACATCTACGTTTACAACCTTGGTTCGCTGGCGGCCGACGGCTCCAGCGGCACCAACGCCGCCATTGGCGCCGAGGGGATGATTTTCTACGAAACCACCATTCCCTCCACCGTGCTGGCCTGGCAACTTTGGATCAACGGCGCTCCCAACACGATGTTCGTCAAAAAGTCCGCCGCGCCCGACCGCGTTTCGTATGACTTGACACAATCCGGGCAGATGCTGATCGTGCCGCCCTATCTGGCAGGAATGACCTTCAACGGAACGTATTTCATCGGCGTTTCCGGCACTCCCGGCACGAACATCTATCTGGATTCACGCCAGCAACCCGTCACCGCTTTGCCCTTCAACAGCCTGACCAACGTGATCGTGACAGCGACGAATTTCCCATACGTTACTTATGAGGTCCAGGTACCCGTGCAACAGATTGCGTGGCAATTGAACCTCATGCCAACCAGCGGAAACCCCGCTATTGCGGTACGCAATGGTTTGGTCCCCAACGAATTTCGCAACGACGCCTTTTCGGAAGTGCCCCAGGGGGTTGGCGCCAGCGTCAGCCTTGTCCCTCCACCGCCGGGATCCGGCGCGGGCACGCCCGGTCTGAGCGATGGAACCTGGTACGTGACTATTTACAGCACCGCCCCTTACACCTGCGGCTTCGCCAACGCCAACCCCGTAATCACGCCGGAATCTTACGTTTTCCAAGTCACCAACGACGCTCCAAACCGGGCTGGTTGGCGATATTACACGTTGACCAACATTGACCAGCAACTCGGCTCGTTGGGGTGGGCCTTGTCGCTCGCCAACCAAGTCCCCGGAACCGAGATCGCCATCCGCCGCAACGCCGTGCCGGGACAATGGAATTACCGCAACAGCGACGACTATTACCCCAGTTCCTCCTTGGGTTACGTGGATTTATCCAGCATCTACGGGCTGCTGCAACAACCCGGCCATCAGGCGGATATTTGGTATATCGGAGTCTATACGCCAAACCAGGCCTTGGGGAGTTTTGTGCTGTCAGGAAACCTGCTCACTGGCCAACCAATGCCTTTGGATGGAGCGGGCAGCTCTGTCAGCGTGGCGAACCAGCCGCCCGGCCAGTGGGGATTCTTCCAGATCATCGTGCCCTCGGACACCAATTTATTGGGCTGGGACGTTCGCCTGATCGACGTGACCAATGGTAATCCTCAACTGACGATATGCCGCGACACCCTGCCCACAAGCCAGGGTTCCGGCTGGTATTTCCCGCTCGGTTCGACCAGTTGGCCTAGCAGCCAGGAATTGGGAGGCAACCTGGACTGGACCGGATGCGGCGTGATCCCGATGGTGGTCGTGGGGATGGGCAATCCGTTGCAGGCCGGCACCTATTACATTGCCGTCAATGATCCCAACAACACCAGCAGCTACACCTTGCAAAGCCGGGGCATCGGGCTGGCCAACTACAGCATTCCAGTTGAGGACCTGCCAATCACAGGCAGCGCGACGAACCTGGCGCTGCCGGTGGGTCAGGCGGATTATTACCGGATCGTGGTGCCCAGTAACACGCCGGACTGGAAGATGCGTTTGAGCACGACCGCGGGCGACGTGTTGCTCAAGGTCCAGGAGAATTACCTGCCCGCAAGCGACAATCTGTCCTGGTATGCCAATTATGGGTGGGTTTATGGAGCGGATATGGGGCAATTGATGATGAAGCCGGGGGATGAACAGTGGGCTCTTCTGCCACCCAACGGCGGCACCACCGTAACCGCCGGCACTTACTACGCGGTGGTGGTCAGCCAGGGTCAAAACCTGACCAACGGCGGCTGCGGCTACGGCAATGCCGGGGGCGGCTGGGGACCGGGCGGCAGCAGTTACACATTGAGCAGTTGGATTGAGCCGGCGACGGTGTTGCCGAACACATTGAGTTACGGCAATGATTTGCTTTGTACCAACGCGCAGGCGGGCGGAGAAACCAAGTTTTACCAGTTCACCGTGCCGGCGGGCATTGCGAGCATCGAGGTGAGTTTGCAAAACGTGGTGGGCAATCCGTGGATGACATTGAACTACGGCACCAATCTGGTGGCGCCTTATTACGGTGGCTTCGACGGATACGGGAATTATGGGGGGACGAACAGTCAGTGGTATTCCGGCAATCTCATCACCGTCGCCAACCCGCAGGGCGGCGTTTACAGTTTGTCCGTGTATGGTTCCACCGGCAACTCCGGCACCTTTCCCGATGCCAGCTATGTGCTGAGAGTGAAGGCGCCAGTCGTCCCGCAATTGAGTTTCAGCCCGGAGTTGGATACGCGCAGCCTGACCAACGTTGTTCCAGGCACATTGGCGGATACGGAACATGCTTATTATCAGGTGATCGTTCCGGCTTGGGTGGCCGGAGCGCCGGTTTTGGGTTGGCAGCTTGAATTGGCCACGCTCGCCGGCTCGCCTTCCGTTCGCGTGCGCCAGAATCTCCTGCCCGACAATACTTGCGACACCACCGCCTTCGCTTCGCCCGATGCCGTCATCGTGCCTCCATTCCTCGTGCCCGGCACATGGTACGTGGATGTGGTCGGAAGCGGTTCCACCACTTACACTCTTACCAGCAGAGTCATCACGACAAACACGCTCACCCATCCTGTTTGGATCATGCCCTCCGTCGGAGAAACAAACACGGCGCCAGGCCTTGCCCTGCCCTTCATCGGCGACAGCGGAGTTGACACAAATGGGGACCCGCTGCCCGGCGACCAAGGCATTGATCTCGCGCGGGGGAGTTATGATTATTACGCAGTCATGGTGCCCACCAATAATGCCGCTGTGCTCCGCACCGAGTTGCAGGCCATCAGCGGCAATCCCAACCTTTACATCCGAGTTGGGAACGCGCCCACCGTGAACCACTTTGCCGGAGGATCGTGCGACTGGTGGGATGGCCAACTGATTGACCGACAACTGACCAGCGGCACTACCGAATACGGCAACTGGGTGCCTCTAAAGGGACGTTACCAATCGCAATTGACCCCCGGCCTTTGGGTGCTTGCGGTGCAAGCCGCCGGCAACGCCAATGCCCGCTACCGGCTGCAGGTTTCATGCGGCAATTCAATCACGAACGGGGTCGTGCAGGACATGGCTTTGGTGGGCGGCAGTTTCACCAACCAGAATCTGGATGGCGGCAACTGGCGGTATTATCGCGTGCAAATTCCAGACCCGGCTCCGGCCAACTGGGTGGTGAATTTCACCCGCACCTTGGGCGGCGCCATTATGTTCGTGCGCGACTCCAGCCCTCCGGGCGACGGGAACACCACGTCCCCCTTAAATTACGCCAATCCGAATTACAATCCGGGACAGGCATCAACCGATCTGCAAACCTGGAATAGTGACGACAAGAATGAAGGCCCCTATCCGCGCTTTGACACGCCGGGAACCTTTAATCTGACCACCCCGCCGCTCCGCCCCGGTTACGTTTATTATCTCGGCTTCTGGTCTCCCGTCGATACCACGTTTTCCCTCAACTCCGAAACAAACGGCGGCTCAATTCAAATCACCAATTCGCTTGCCTTCCTCGGCGGATCGATTGCCACAAATATTCCCGGGCACGGAACCCTCCAATATCGGATGAACGTGCCGCCCAATGCCACGCGCATCGAGTTCAATGCCTCCAATTCAACCGACCTTGTCTTCTCCCTGGAACAAGGAACTATTGCCCTGGCCGGCGGACCGGCGCATTGGACCAGTTACATTGGCAATTACATCCCCAATGGCGGTCAGGCCAACGCCAGCTTTGACCAGCTTCTGAACACGGGCAACAACTGGCCCTGGCTGCCGGGTTACAGCTATTACCTGACTGTCACCAACACCTCCTCCACCCCGGAGAGCTTCGGCATCTTTCTCCTTCTTCCCTCGGACCTGGCGCCTGTCTCCGTGTCGGCGCCAAACAGTATCATTTCCACGAGAGCCTATCCGTCAATTCAGATGACATGGATCGTGACCAACCAGGGATTGGTGACGGCGTCGGGGAACTGGTATGATACGGTATGGTTCTCCACGAACGGCGTATTGGATGGGAACTCAATCGATATAGGTAATTTCTGGCTCTACAGCCAATCAGTGCCGCCGGGGGGAAGTTATTCGCAGACCAACAACGTGACCCTGCCGATGAACTGGAGCGGGAATTACACTCTGTTTGTGCAAGTGGACGCCGGAAACTACCTTTACGAGGCAAATCTGAGTGACAAAGTCTCGGCCGGTGTCTCCGGAACATTCGCCTTGACGCCGCCGGACTTGATGCCGATAGGGGTGATCGCGCCGGCGACGGTAACAGCAACACAATCCGCCCCAGCGATCCAAGTGGCCTGGACCGCGACCAACCAGGGAATTGGAGCCGCGACAGGCGGCTGGTACGACCGCGTCTGGTTCTCGACGGACGGGGTCCTGGATGCCAATTCAACGGATATCGGAGACTTTTACTTCAGCCAAACCGTGCCTGCCGGGGGCGGATACTCACAGACCAACACAGTGACGCTTCCGATCAGCCTTGGTGGAACTTATACATATACTCTGTTCGTGCAGGTGGACATCTTCAACTATGTTTACGAATCCAACAAAGCCAATAACATTTCAGCTCCCGTGCCGGGTGCGCTGATATTGGATTTGCCGCCGCAAATCGTCACTCAGCCTGTCAGCCAATTCATGGCGCCGGGCGGCACAGCGGCATTCAGCGTCGCGGCCAACGGCACGCCGCCTCTCAACTACCAATGGCAACTTAACAACGCCAATCTGAGGGCCGCTACAAACACCACGCTCGTCCTCAACAACGTCCAGCCGACCAATACCGGAGCGTATGTTGTCGTTATAACCAATGCCTTTGGCGCCGTGACAAGCAGTGTCGCAAGTCTCTTAGTGGAAGGTGCCGGCTCCAACTGCGTCAGCGCCCCGGCGGGCCTGATCGGTTGGTGGACGGGCGAAGGGAATGCGGATGACGCCGTCGGCACCAACAACGGGACATTGGTGGGCGGGACGACGTTCGCAAACGGCGAGGTGGGACAAGCGTTCAGTTTCGATGGGGCAAATCAATATGTGGCCATCGAAACAGCGGAGTCACTCACGGGCGCGTTTACTGTCGAATTCTGGTTCAACCCAATGAACCTGAACGGCGCACTTGGGCTTATGGGGTCGCGTTCTCCGCAAGATGGGAGTTTTGATTTGCAATTGAGCGCCAATCAGATTCATGGGGACATTGGCAACGGCAGTTCATGGCTTACCACCTCGGCCAACGCCAATTATTCTTTCACGGTGGGCAATTGGTATCACTTTGCCCTTGTGGCGACTCCCACAAACTACGCCATCTACCTCGATGGAGTTGTCGCTGGAAGCGGATCCTATGGGTATGGAATCCCGCTGCTGTTCGACCCGAATCATCAATTGGATATAGGATACATTGGCGGCTACGGCTTGTTCATGAACGGACTCATGGACGAAGTTTCCATCTACGACCGGGCCTTGTCTTTCGACGAAATCGCCGCAAACTACCTCGCCGGCTCTTACGGAAAGTGCGAGGATGTTCCGCCCACTATTCTCAGCCAGTCTCAGAGCCAGGCCGTTGTTGCCGGATCCGACGCAGTTTTCAATGTGAATGCCGTCGGCCAGCAGCCGCTGTCTTATCAGTGGCGGAAGAATGGAATGGCACTCACAAATTCCGCCAGCGTTACCGGTTCCACCAATGCCAGCCTGGTTGTCAGCAACGTGACGCCGTCGGCCGCAGGATCCTACTCCGTCGTTGTCAGCAACGCCTTTGGCTCGATAACCAGCACCGGGGCGGTTCTGGCGGTGAGTCTCTTGCAGAACGGCGATTTTGCCTCCGGAAATATGAATGGCTGGGTTCAGTCTGGAAATACCGGAGGCACTTCCGTGAGCACATCTCCTGCCTATGCCTACTCCGGCAACTACGGTCTGTCCGCCGGGCCAAGCGGCTCGCTGGGCTTCCTTTCTCAAACGATTTCAACTGTCCCCGGACAATCTTATCTGCTTTCGTTTTGGTTGGATAGCCCGGGAGGGACGCCCAATGAATTCCAGGTCTCTTGGAACGGGAACCCGGTCTTCGATCAAACCAATGTCCCGGCCCTCGGCTGGACCAACATGCAATTCACTCTTCTCGCGACAGAAACCAACACTGATCTTGAATTCGGATTCCGAAATGATCCGTACTACTTCGGTCTTGACGATATAAGCGTCACTGTAATCTCCACTCCGTCACCGCGACTTGCCAATGCTGGTTTTTCCCTCAACGGCGGTTTTCAACTGACTGTCTCCGGGCAAATCGGACAAGCTTACACCCTGCAAACCTCGACCAATCTCAGGAGCTGGACTTCTCTGCTGATCTTTACCTGCACGAATTCGCCCGTCTCCATCGTCGATCCAACGGCGAAGAATTTCAGCCACCGCTTCTATCGTCTCGTTCAAGGGACTTTTGTGGCTCCGATCATGCTGGGATTTGGTTCGGCGAAAGCGTTGACAACGAACGGCCTCTATCTGATGTTGCAAGGCACCATTGGGCCTAATTACGTCATTCAGGCTTCGACTGATTTGGTGCATTGGCAGCCGATCACAAATTTCGTGAGCACAAATTCACCGACCTATTTCACCGATTTGGAAGCGACCAACTACAGCCGGCGCTTCTATCGCGTCGCCGCTCCGTGATGGGCGCGGCGAGTAGTTAACAACGAATGGAAAGGCAGATCTATTATGAGCAAGCGAATTGTTTTCTGTGCCGACGGAACCTGGGACAGCCCGCAAAACGACACCAACGTCTATAAACTCTTCAAGGCACTCCCTATCTCATCCGCCCAAATCGTCTTTTACGACGACGGCGTCGGATCGGATGGAACGCCCCTTGAAAAGCTGGCAGGGGGCGCGA
Organism: Verrucomicrobiales bacterium; assembly: GCA_003138485.1. Lineage (GTDB taxonomy): Bacteria > Verrucomicrobiota > Verrucomicrobiia > Limisphaerales > Palsa-1400 > PLGF01. Next base: position 16,687 of record PLGF01000064.1, read on the forward strand.
TGGGGATCGGTCTGTTTCAAAAAATCAAGGATGGTTATACAAAGATCGCGCACGTTTACGAACAGGGCGACGATCTCTTCCTTTTTGGTTTCAGCCGCGGCGCTTTCACCGCGCGCAGTCTCGCCGGGATGATCGCCATCTGCGGCATCCCCCTCGGATCATTCGATGACAACCTCACGGAAGATGCCTTTCAGGCTTACAGGAATCCCTCTCAACGCCCGGCTTTCGACAGAAATTACAATTTGTTCGACGCCAAACTCAAAATGGTGGGCGTTTGGGACACCGTCGGCGCCCTGGGAATTCCCGCGATCATTGGCGGCGTTGACACGCTGGTTGACGGTTTTCTCGACACCAGTTTGCATCCGGACGTTTTGAACGCCTTCCAGGCGCTTGCCATTGACGAGCGCCGCAAGGAGTTTCCGCCAACCCTTTGGACTCCGCCCTCGCCGCCGTTCCCGAGTCAAGTGCTCAAACAGGTCTGGTTTGCCGGCGTCCATTGCGACGTTGGCGGCGGATACCCCGAAACGGGCCTTTCCGACATCACCTTCAGTTGGATGCTCGGAAACGCGGTCAATCTGGGATTGCAGGTGGACCCCGCCGTATCGGCAAGCTACGCGACACTCGACGCCAAGAATGCTCTTGGCCAACTCCACAATTCATGGAATCTGTTATGGCTCTTCCCCAAATCCAGAACCATCGCGCCCAATTCCGCCCTCACCAACAGCGTCGCCATCCGCTGCCAGTTCGATGATTCTTACACCCCAAAAAATCTGACCCTCAATAATGGCGTGCCAGCCCCTTCTTACCAAACGGTGCCGGTGGTGGCGTCCCCGGCGCCATGACCAGGCCCCATGACGGCAACACCAGGATTCCTTCGGGGGCGCGGCGCCGCGAACAACCCGCCCAATCGCTTTGAAAAGATTCATTTCGAGCGCGATCAGGATTGGGACCCCGCGGAGGACCCATCGCCGAAAACCCAGTTTCTGCGCGACCTTTCCCAGACCATCATCACCTACAACGACAGCCCCGATATTCCCTTCAACGCCAGCATCAATTGCTTCAGAGGCTGCGAACATGGGTGCCCCTATTGCTACGCCCGCAACACCCACGAGTACCTGGGTTTCTCAGCCGGCCTGGATTTCGAGACGAAAATCATGGTGAAGGAAAACGCGCCTGAATTGCTTCGGCGTGAGCTTGCGTCGCCCAAATGGAAACCCCAAACGCGGGTCAGGAGCGGGGAGGGATTTTCGCCGACCAGATTTCACAAATGATCCACGTCACACGCCGGAAGCCGTGATGTGTTCGCATACAATTTCATTTCTTGAGCGGCGCGAGGAACGCCGTTCCGTCGAACTTCAAGCCCTTTGGGTCGCCGATGGCTCGTGCTTCCGCCAGTTTGCGCGTCATCCTCGGCGTTGCGCCCTTGCTGACCACAAACTTGGGCTTTCCGTTGGCTGTGACGACCAGTTGCCTCCCTTCGGCAGTCCGTCCACCAGCCCGGCATTGTGATAAAACTCACGAGCGGTTACAGTTTTCATGCTTTCAGAACAAACCGACGGTGTTGCCGTTGGCATCCACGTCCATCGCTTCGGCGGCGGGAACTCTAGGCAGGCCGGGCATGGTCATGATGTCGCCCGTGTAAACCACCACAAATCCCGGACCGGCGCTGAGACGGGCGGCGCGCAAAGGCACCGTGAAACCTCGTGGACAGCCTCTCAAGTTCGGGTCCGCGGAGAAGGAGTACTGGGTCTTGGCCATGCAGATGGGCAGCTCGCCGAAGCCGGCATCCTCGAAGGAGCGGAGCTTGTCGGCGGTCTTGCCTTCGGCCACCACATCGTCGGCGCCATAAATTTTCCGGGCAATCCGACGCACCTTTTCGAGCAACGGCAGCTTATCGGGATAAGTGAAGTTCAGGGCGCCGTTGGCAGGGTGGGCAGTGGTGTCAAGCACCAGCCGGGCGAGATCTTCCGCTCCGGCGCCGCCGCGTGCAAAATGATCCGAGAGCGCCATCCGCACCCGGACTTTGGCACAGGCTTCGCGGATGACCTGCCATTCTTCAGGGGTGTCGCTGGCAAAGACATTGATGCAGACGATGACCGGCAAGCCGAAGGCCTGGAGATTCTCAATATGCTTGAAAAGGTTGGCCAAACCGGTTTCCAGGGCCGCGATGTTCGGCTTGCCCAGTTCCGCCACCTTGATGCCCCCTTGATACTTCAACGCCCGCACGGTGGCGACCAGCACGGCCAAATCCGGGCGCAAACCGGCTTTGCGGCACTTGATGTTGACGAACTTCTCCGCCCCGAGGTCCGCGCCAAAGCCGGCTTCGGTCACCGTGAAATCGGCCAGGCGCAAGCCCAGTTTGGTCGCCGTGACGCTGTTACAACCGTGGGCGATGTTGCCGAACGGTCCACCGTGGATCAGCGCCGGATTGTTCTCCAACGTCTGCACCAGGTTCGGCTGCAGGCCGTAGCGCATCAAGACCGTCATCGCGCCATCCGCCTTGAGGTCGCGTGCGGTAATGAGTTTGCCACCATGCGAGCAGGCCACGACGATCCGCCCCAGCCGCGTTTTCAGTTCGGCCAACGAGTCGGAGAAGCACAGGGTGGCCATGACCTCGGACGCCGGCGTAATATCGAAGCCCGACTCCCGCGGGATGGAGTTGCCCGCGCCCCCGAGGCCAATGACGATCTCGCGCAGGGCGCGTTCGTTCATGTCCATCACCCGCCGCCAGACAATCTGGTGCTGGTCGATGCCCAGGGCGTTGCCAAAGTGCAGATGGTTATCGAGCATCGCCGCCAGCAGGTTGTGGGCGGAGGTCACGACATGGAAATCTCCATTGAAGTGCAGATTGATCTCCTCCATCGGCGCGACCTGGGCGTAGCCGCCGCCGGTGCCGCCGCCCTTGACACCAAAGCACGGTCCGACGGCTGGTTCCCGCAGGCAGAGGATGGTTTTCTTGCCCAGGCGATTGAGGGCGTCGGCCAATCCGATACTCGTGGTGGTCTTGCCTTCGCCAGCGGGAGTCGGATGGATCGCAGTCACCAGGATCAGCTTGCCTGTCGGGGCGTCTTGCAACCGCCGGTAAAGGTCAAGGCTGATCTTGGCCTTGGTCTTGCCATACAAGTCCAGGTCCTCCTCCTTGATGCCGACCTTGGCCGCGACGGCTTCAATTGGCTGCAGCTTGGTTTTTTGGGAGATTTCGATGGCACTCAGTTGTCCGAATAACGGGTTCACAAGGCTCCATTGGAGCAGGAACTGGCTGAAGATTCAATGGTGAAAGAGGGCGCCAGTGTTCTTGAAGATGTTACATCTCAGCCCAAACATTGAAACCTCAAATCCCTGACGACCCTGAACGCGGGCAGTTATTGGGTGCTCCTACTGCTTTGCCCGCAACACCCACGAGCACCGGGGTTCCTCAGTCGCACTGGATTTCGAGTCAAGAACCACGGTGAATGATAACGCGCCGGAGCTGCTTCGGCGCTAGCCTGCGTCGCCCAAATCGAAACTCCAAATTCTGGCCCTGAGCGGCGTCACGGGCTGCTTTCAATCCGGGGTGGAAAAGAGGCGGGCCAGTCGAGAGGGCAAATCCTGGGCGGTGTGTTCCAAAGTAATGACTGTGAGTGTTTGCCCGTCCCACCGATGGAAGAGCGCAAACACGGGAAAACCAGGCACGGCCACGCGCCGTATGTCAGCCAGATCGGGAGATTCAAAACGAGCGGAATGGCCACGCAGCGGATCATTCAATAGCTGGAGAACCAATTCTTGCGCCGCCGCGACGAACTTGACGGCAACATGCGGACGACCATCGGGAACCGCAATCCCGTCCCGATAGTGGCGCACACGCCGATAAAAGCCCGGATGAACAAGCAGTTTAGCGGCCATGCGCAATGGCTTTCATGTTTTTTTCGAATTGCGCCGGGGTCGTAGGTTCGGCGCGTTCAGCCAGCGCTTCGCGAACCCGTTCCTCCAGCCAGAGTGGAGGCGGTTGAAATCGGGCCGCGAATTGTGGCAGGCCGATTCGGAGAGCCTGCCGGACAACGTCGGCTTTGCACAGGTCGGAAAGCTTGATGTTCTCGTTGATTTGCGCGTCAAGCTCTTTGCTGATCTCCATTTTTGGCAACATTTTCATTCACGTCATTTTAACGTCAATTCGCCATTCGTCAAACGTCGCTTCGCGCGACCTTCACGAGGATTCGATTCTTCTCCCCTGCTCCGTCCGGGAATTTGAATCAGGTTCCGGCCCGACAACTCGAACCGCGGGCGGCAAGCTCAATGCCCCCCGTTTCGGAGCCACAATGCGTGGGGAAGGGGTTTTCGCCGACCAGATTTCGCAGATGTTCCACGTCGCGCGCCGCAACACGGGCCTGACCGAGGCTGGCCCTGAGATGTCCACCGCCAGCTTCCGAAGGCGGGAGGGACCGCGGTTGGGGCTGGGCCTGTGAGGGCGGCAAAACGGGTCAATTATAGCGTACCATCCCATTTTGGCGCTGCCTCCCCGTTTTGAAGGCCAGAAAGCACAGCCGGTTCCAGGAATTTGACAGCGCCATAAAGGCTTCCAGCCACGCTGTATGCTGCGTTCTAACGATCTCAACCCCAAGTAGATAGGTGGCTCATTACCGAGTTGCATTAGAAAACCTACTAACAATCACTCAAAGAATACACTACAGTAAAACCTATTTATGCCGATATGTCTGCCGCATGTTAAATGCTGACATAAGAACACTGGTCATCCGGCTGGCATCACTGGCGGTCGGGGCGGGAATCTCGTGTCAAGCCCAGGCCGGCGTCCTTTTCGACCTCAATTATGTCGATCCTTCGGGTAACGCCGCCAGCGGCGTAATCACGGCCAACGACAACTTTGACGGCACCTATACGGCCATCAGCGGCACCCTAAACATCACCGCGTCCACGACAGCGGGCGCCGTGGGCAGTTACTTATTGCTTCCTGGCTCCGGCACCTCCCCCGCCGGCGCGTTCATATTTGACAGCCTGATGTTTTACCAGGTCGATCCTTTTCTCGACATTGACGGTCTGCTGTTTACCAATGCGGACCGCGACGAGGTCAATCTCTGGGGCAACGGTCCGGGCAATTACAGCCTGTACACATGGGAAACCGGCCTTGGCTATGCGCTTCAATGCGCCGGGACGGCTGCGTCCAGCATCATCATCGTTCCCGGCGACGCGGAAGCGACGATCGCCGTCTCCTCCTCTGCCAATCCGTCTCCAATCGGCTCGAATGTCACGTTCACCGCAATTTTGACCGCAGTCACGATGGGAAGCGGGACGCCCACAGGCACGGTGCGGTTTTTCGTGGACGGGTCGCCGCTGGGTCCATCCGCTCTTCTGGCTGACGGTGTGGCCAGTGTCAGCACATCTTCGCTTTCACAGGGCACGCACGTCATAACCGTCCAATATGCCGGCGATGGGAATTTCCTCGGCAGCACCAATAGCCTCAGCCCGAACGAGAGCATCGAAACGGCGCCAGCCGCCCCGAACATTGTTTTGCAACGCTACCAGAACTCCGATGTGAAAGTAAGCATCCCCGCGTTGCTGACAGGCGATTCGGGTCCGAACACTGGCTCTCTGTCGCTCATCTCGGTCAGCGTGACAAGCACCGCGGGCGGAACGGTTACCGTGACCAACAACTGGATTTTTTACGCCCCGCCACCGGGATTGACCAACTCGGACACGTTTTCCTATGTGATCGCAAACCCCGCGGGACTCAAGGCCACCGGATTGATTTCCATCACCGTCCCGGCTGACCTGGGTCAGTCACAAAACATCGTGGCGATCGGAAATCCCGGCAAGAACGCCTCTCTCATCCAGTTCCAGGGAATAGTGGGACGCACTTATTCGATTCAATATACGGAAAGCCTCGTGACGCCTGCCTGGCAGACGCTGGGGGCGGAAATGTCGGACGCGACCGGCGGGTTTGAGTTCACCGATACAAAGGCCAACGGAGCGCCCGCGCGATTTTACCGTTCAAGCAATTTATGATTTATGAAAACCACCCAGGACCATTTTAGAAACGAAACCGCCGCCACGCAGGGGCGGGTCGAAAACATCCGCCTGCGTGACAACAAACTCAAACCCAACAACACCATGAAAAAAATGCAACATAGAATACTGGTGCTCCTCGCGGCGGTTTCACCACTGCTGCTTCAGGCGCAGACTCTTGAAACGTTCACCTTCACAACCAACCGCCTGGTGCCGGACGGCAACCCTTCGGGCTTGGTTGACGCGCGCAATGTCAATTCCGCCATCGGAACCATTTCGTCATTGCAGGTGGGGCTTAAAGTCACCGGCGAATTCAACGGCGACCTTTACGCTTACCTGCGCCACACCAACGGGTTCGTCATCCTGCTGAACCGTGCCGGCAGGACCGCCTCCAATCCTCACGGTTATGCCGACAGCGGCATGAATGTGACTTTTCAGGCTGGCGCGGCCAATGGCGACTTGCATGTCTATCAGAAAGTGACGACACCGGCGAGTGGCTCGCCGCTCACGGGGATTTGGGACGTGGACGGACGCGACGTTGATCCGACGAACGTCACCGACGTTTCGCCGCGTTCCACTTCGTTGACCAATTTCAACGGTCTCAACGGCGCGGGCGAATGGACGCTTTACCTCGCCGACATGGAATCCGGCGGGACGAACATGCTCACCGAATGGACGCTCTCTATTTCCGGCGCGGCTTCGCCGACACTTGCCTGGGCGAATCCGGCGGACATAACTTACGGCACGGCGTTGAGCGGAACGCAATTGAATGCCGCCGCGACTTACAACTCGACGAACGTGCCTGGAACGTTTTCTTATACGCTGGCACTCGGCGCCGTGTTGAATGCGGGCCTTGACCAGACCCTCTCGCTTACTTTCACCCCGGCGGATACGAGCAGTTTCCTGCCAATCACCACCAACGTGACCATCAATGTGCGGCCGGCTCCATTGACCATCACGGCGAACAATGCCACCAATGTCTATGGAGCAGCGCTGCCTCCGTTGACGGCCAGCTACAGCGGCTTCGTGCTCGGCCAAGGTGAAAACGATCTCACGGGCCTCGCCACGATCACAACGACGGCCACTGCCATGAGCGACGTCGGCTCCTATCCAATCACGCCCAGCGGCGCGACCAGCTCGAATTACACGTTTGCGTATGTGAACGGCTCCCTTACGGTAACGCAGTCCCTCTCGGCGGGGGTTCTTGCGTCCTCGGCCAATCCGGCTCTGCCCGGATCGAACGTGACCTTCAGCGCGACTGTCAGCGCGGTCGCGCCTGGCGGCGGCACGCCTGGCGGCACGGTGAACTTCCGTGTTGACGGCAGTATTGCCGGCTCCGGCACATTGTCGGGCGGCGTGGCGACGTTTACCACCAATATACTTTCGCGCGGCTCGCATACGGTGCTCGCGGAATATGCCGGCAACCTGGACTTCGTGGGAACCACCAACTCGCTGACGCCCAGCCTGCTCATCAACACCCCGCCCATCGCAGGCAACCTCACCATCGAGCGATACCCGACGCAGGGCGTGAAAGTCAACCTCTCGACCTTGCTGACGAATGACAGCGACGCCTACGGCGATACGCTCCGCATCGCCGTCAGCTCCACCAGCGCCAACGGCGCCACCATCGCGGTGATCGGCAACTGGGTCTTCTATACCCAAGCCACCGGCTTCGCGAACGCGGATTCATTCACTTACACGATTACCGACAGTTATGGCGCCAATGCCACTGGCACAGTCACCGTGGCCATCGAGGTGGACACCGATGCGAGCCAGAACCTGATCGTCACGGATTTGGGCAACGGCTCTAGCCTCATCGATGGGAGTGGCATCCCGGCCCGCACTTACCGCTTGCAATACACGGCTGCATCCGGTCCCGCGGACTGGCAGGATATTCCCGGAGGAAGCGTGACGGCGGACAGCGCGGGCGCGTTTGAATACACGGACACTCGCGACACCGGAACGAGCCTCTATCGCACAGTGTATCCGTAAAGAATTCGCGGGGTTTCTTCGAGTCTCAAGGCCGGAGAAACCCCGCCATGTAACAGAATACATGCAAAGACTGAAAGCCATAGTCTTATTGACGCTCCTGGGAGTGGCGGTCCCGCCGCTCCTCCAGGCGCAGCTGACCGAATCGTACACGTTCACCACCAACCGCGTGGTGCCCGACGGCAATGCCCCTGGTCTGAGCGATGTGCGCACCCTCAATTCCGCCGTCGGCGCCATTGCGTCAATCAAAGTGCGGCTCAAAATCACGGGAGACTTCAATGGCGATCTCTACGGTTATGTGAGGCACTCCAGTGGGTTTACGGTGCTTCTCAATCGTCCCGGAAAAAGCAGTTCCAACGAATCTGGCTATTCCGATGACGGCCTCGATGTGACATTCCAAACCGGCGCAACCAATGGAGAGATACACGTGTACCAGAACGTGACGACGCCAGCCGACGGTTCGCCGCTCACGGGCACATGGGAACCGGATGGCCGCGCCGTGGATCCGACAATTGTCACCGACGTTTCAACGCGCTCCACGTCCCTGACAAACTTCAACGGCCTCAATGCGGCCGGCGAATGGACGCTCTATCTGGCCGACATTGAATTGGGTGGCACCAACATGCTGACAGAATGGGGGCTTGATATTACCGGCGCGACTTCGCCGACTCTTGCCTGGGCGAATCCGGCGGACATAACTTACGGCACCGCGTTGAGCGGAACGCAATTGAATGCCAGCGCGACTTACAACTCGACAAACGTGCCTGGAACATTTACTTACACGCCGGCATCCGGCGCCGTGTTGAATGCGGGCCTTGATCAGATCCTCTCGCTTACTTTCACCCCGGCGGATACGAACACTTTCCTGCCGATCACCACCAACGTGACCATCAATGTGCAGCCGGCTCCGTTCGGATCGAACAGTCCTCCGGTGCTTTCGATGATTTCGAACGCAACGGTCCGGCCGGGCGCTCAACTTCGTTTCACTGTCTGGGCTTCAGGCACGAATGGCGGCCCGCTAACTTTTAGTCTTGATCCCGGAGCACCCGTCGGAGCGTCCATAACCAGCGGTTGCGCGTTGGGCATGAATACGAATACCAATTACCCCATTGATTCCACCAGGGCCGCCTTTGTTTGGGTCCCGACTCGGGCTCAAGCTTCCACGACTAATTTCATCACGGTTCGAGTCACCGACAACGGCACTCCTCCGCTGAGCGCGACCCAAACCTTCGTGGTAATTGTGGAAGATTATCTGGACATCATGATCGGTTCGACCAATGGGTTCGGCGGACAAATCGTCGGTGTGCCAATAAACCTTGCGTCAAGCGATGGCGTCACGAATCTTGTGTTTAACATGCCTTGGCCAGCCGGCCAATTCACAAACCCGTCATTGACTGTCACTGCGCCGGGAATTGCGTCAGCCTCCACGCAAGACCAGATCACCAATCTTTTGATCGCAATTCAGATGGCACAAGGGCAGGCGTTGCAAGGAACACAACAGATCGCTCAGCTAAACTTTTTGGCGCTTGCAAACCAACCTTCGGCCTTTGTCAGCTTGCCGATCGGATCCGTCAGCGCGGTGAAACCCGGCGGGTCGGTTTACACCGACTACATCACGCAAGCAGGCGTGGTGGCGGTGGTTCGAACCGCGCCTTTGCTTGACGCGGCCTATTCGACAAACCTGGGCCGAAGCCTGATTTGCTTCGGTAATCTCGGAGTGAATTACCAATTGCAGTATTCGACGAATCTGGCGCCTCCCACCAGTTGGGGCTCCCTGCTGAATTACACACAAACGAATGCCGTCATGACGATGGATATGAATTCGTCAAATCCGGTAATTTTTTACCGCCTTTTTCAACCCTGATTCCCACGACGTTGAAATAAAATCCTACCAGTTGGTGGGAATGGCGTTGCGGAGGTCCAGGCGCGAACGCGCCGCCGCGCGCGGCACAGGCGGCGCGCGATGGCTGAGGTGGGGCCAGACGTTCCATTCCATGTTTTCATCCGCCTGGCTCAGGGAAAAGGTGGCGAGGTTGGAGGAGGAGGCCGCGCCCAGCATGAGCGTAAAGAACGACCCGCTGTTGTTCCGGCTGGCCAGGGGCGCGGAAGCCAGACTGGCGGTATGCACCGCCACGAGCATCGTCAAGGCGCAGGCGGCCAGCGGCGCGAGCCAATTCCAGCCCGCCGCGCGCGGCGGCATCGCCCCCCGTCCGACAGCGCCAAAAAGCCGGCGCGCCACCTTAGGCGAAGGGGGGCGGGGCGTCCAGGATTGCAACTGTTTCTCCAACTGGTTCATCTCGTCCATAAACGTTTCCTTTCATGGAAAACTTCAATTTATTGATGCCATAGCGGTAACGTCCGGCCACCGTGTTGGGCGAGACGCCGAAAAAGCGTCCGATGGCCTCAAACGTCATGCCGTTCCAAATCTTCAAGACAATCACCTCGCGCTGCTCGGAGGGGAGGGCGCTCAATTGGCGCATCGCCTCCTTTTCCGCCTCGTCCTGGGCCGAGCCGCGCTCGAACCAGCGGGCCGATTCCCACTCGCGGGCCAGGCGGCGCCAAACCCCGCGTCGATAATTGAGGGCGCGATTGCGGAAGGTCCGCACGCAATAATGGGCCGGGTCTTCCGGCTTGGCCGGCAATTGCAGCAGCGCCAGAAAGGTCTCTTGCAGAACATCTTCCGCTTCGCCGTGGCTCAGACCCAGGGCGCGCCCATAAAGTATAAGCCCCGCCGCCTTCTCTTGGTAGAGAGGCTGGCACCAAGGGCCGTTGAGTTCGGGTCCGTTCACGCCACTGTCAGGGTCATCGGGTTGTTCATGCCATTCAACATATAGACACCCCGCCCCGCAAATCTGTATAAAAAAAGTTTGAAAACAATGCCTTCCGCGTTGACAGCGCCCGCCGCTCTCTCTAAGGTCTGTCCGTAAAGACCAGCGCGTCGGCCCCGGAATTTACATTTCGGGGATTTTTATTGCGGCAGTGCGCCGCCCGCCAAACTTGTCATCAGAATATGGCCAATACAATTCTAGTGGGCGCCCAGTGGGGCGACGAAGGCAAAGGCAAAATCATCGACGTTTTGACCGGCAAGGCGGACATTGTCGTCCGCACCCAGGGCGGCAACAACGCGGGCCACACGGTTTTTATCGGGAAGAAGAGATACGTCCTGCATCTGATTCCATCGGGCATCTTGCGCCCGCGCAAGCTCTGCGTGATCGGCAACGGCGTGGTGGTCGATCCGGTGAGTCTTGTGGGGGAAATGGAAGAACTCAATCGGCTGGGGGTGCGGGTCAAGAACCTTTTCATCAGCGAATCGGCCCATCTGGTCATGCCCTATCACCGCGAATTGGACGAGCAGCGGGAACTGCTCAAGGGCGAAGACAGAATCGGCACCACCAAACGGGGCATCGGCCCCGCCTACGGCGACAAGGCGGCCCGCACCGGTTTGCGCATGATCGACTTGATCAACCCCGGACGGTTTGAAGGGCTGCTGCGCTTCAAAATCAAGGAGAACAACGAAATTCTCAAGGCCTTCGGCGCCAAGCCCCTCTCCTTCGCCAAAGTCCACGCCGCCTATCGCGCGGCGGGCGACCGCCTCAAGCCCTTTGTGACCAACACCGTCGCGCTGTTGCACGAGGCGGCGCGGCGCGGGAAGGATATTCTTTTTGAAGGAGCGCAAGGCACCTTCCTGGACATCGATCACGGCACCTATCCCTTTGTCACTTCCTCCAACACCACGTCGGGCGGGGCTTGCACCGGATCGGGCGTGGCCCCCAACCGCATGGATGAAGTGGTGGGCGTTATGAAGGCCTATATCACGCGCGTCGGAGAAGGACCGTTGCCGACAGAGAACCAGGAGATCGCCGACCTGCTCCACGGCATGGGCAGGGAATTCGGGGCGACGACGGGCCGGCCGCGGCGTTGCGGTTGGTTCGACGCGGTCGCCACGCGCCATGCAGCCATCATCAACGGCATCGACGACCTGGCGGTGACCAACTTGGACGGTTTGGACAGCCTGGAGACGATCAAGGTGTGCATCGCCTACCGCGCGGGACCGACGCGCCTGGATTATGTCCCGGCGGACATTGAATTGCTGGCCAAATGCGAGCCGGTCTATGCGGAGTTCCCGGGATGGCGGACCTCGACCTCGCGCTGCCGGAAATGGAGCCAGTTGCCGCTCCGCGCTCGAAGTTATTTGCGGAGTCTGGCCGAATTGACAGGGGCGTCGCTGATGATTGTCTCGGTCGGCCCGGCCCGGGAACAGACGATCTTTCTTTGAGACGCAATCACATTTGACTTTCGATTATGAGCGGGGCCGAGGATATCGAAGCGGCCATCTTGACCGATGGTTCGACAAATCCACTGGCTTGGTTCGCCGGCATGACGGATCACTGTTATGCCTTCGCGGAGGCGGCCAAGGCGCGGGGCAGGCCCATCGCGGGCATCATGTGTGAGTTTACGCCGCGCGAAATTCTCCTGGCCGCGGGCGTGGTGCCGGTCTGCCTTTGCGGCGGGTCGGCGGCAACCATCCCCCGGGCGGAGCAGTTCCTGCCGGCCAACCTGTGTCCGCTCATCAAGTCCACCTTCGGCTATCACGTCACCGGGACCAACCCATTTCTTCAATCGGCGGATTTGGTCGTCGCCGAAACGAGCTGCGATGGGAAGAAGAAGATGTTTGAGTTGATGGGCGCAACCAAGACGATGTATGTGCTCGAACTGCCGCACAAGGCGGATGGGGCCGACGCGCTGGAACACTGGACGCGGGAAGTGCGCAAGTTTAAAGAATACGCCGAGCAACGCTTTCAGACCCGCATCACGGACGAGAAACTCCGGGACGCCGCAAAGCTGATGAACCGCGAACGGCGCTTGCGCCGGCAGTTGGCTGATTTGATGACACACGACCCGCCGCCGCTGACGGGGCGGCAGCTCATCGAGTTCAAGAGCATCATATCGGGGATCGAAGAGGACCTGCGCCAATATGAACGGGCCATCAAGATGTTCGAGGGCGCCGCCGGCTCCGCCCCGCCCGCCCAGGGAGGAATCCGCGTTTTGCTCACAGGCGTGCCGCTGGTCCACGGCGCGGAGCGGGTCCTGGAATTGATCGAACAGGCCGGCTCCGTGGTGGTCGCCATGGAGAACTGCACGGGCCTTAAACCGATTCTTGACGATGTGGATTTGGACGACCCGGACCCCCTTGGCGCCATTGCCCGGAAATACTTCCATCTGCCCTGTTCGGTCATGACGCCCAATACCCGGCGCTTCGATTCGCTTCGCTCGCTGGCCGCGAAATTCCGGCCCGACTGCGTCATCGAGCTTGTCTGGCAGGCGTGCCTGACTTATGACGTTGAGTCTTACCACGTCCGCCAACTTGCCGAAAAGGAACTTCGGCTGCCTTACCTGAAAATCACGACGGATTATTCGCCGTCGGACTCGGCTCGAATTTCGGCGCGAATCGAGGCCCTGTTTGAAACCATTCGCGCCAGGAGACCATTATGAAATTAGCGCCGCAAATTCACTTGTCGAATGTTCAAGCTGTCTATGCCGGACCCGAAGGGCGGCTTTGGGAACTGCTCATGGGCGAACAGATTCACATCGGCGGATTCCAATCCTCAATGGACCTCGCCCACCGCGGGACCATCGCCGCCGGTTCGGAGGGCGTTGACCTCTGCTGTTGCAGTGGCGCGGGGATGAGGTTTTTGGCCCGCTTTATCAACGTCGCGCGCATGACCGGCGTGGACGCCACTCCCGCCATGGTGCAACTGGGCCGGCGCCGGTGCGCCGACGAGGGTCTGGCGGAAAGAGTGTCATTCGTCGAAGGCAACGCCTGCGACACCGGCCTGGCATCCGGCCATTTCCATTTCGTCTGGGGTGAAGATGCCTGGTGTTACGTCGAGGACAAGGCGAAGTTGATCGCGGAGGCCGCCCGGCTCGTCAAGCCGCAAGGCAAAATAGTTTTCACCGACTGGATGGAAGGCCCCTCGGCTATGAGCGAAACGGAAGCCGCCCGCTTTCTCGCATTCATGAAATTCCCCAACATACTCGCGATTGGGGAATACAAGTCGCTGCTCGAAACCAACGGCTGTTTGGTCCGTGTCGCGCATGATACCAGGCGCTTTGCCCTATACATGCCGCTTTACCTGGACATGATTGAAAAACAACTGACTTTCGACGCGCTCAAAATCATCGGCTTCGACGCCGCGCTCGCGCAAAACCTCGTCTGCGAAATGCGTTTCATTGAATCGCTGGCGGAGGCCGGAAAAATCATTCAAGGGCTCGTCGTCGCCGAAAAGGCAGGATAGATGGACGGACACAAAGAGGGACATGGCTCCGCTGGAGCGTCGCCCTGCCACGGCATGCCGGTGGGGCGACGCTCCAGCGGAGCCGTCCCGCGAGATCCGTGCGAAGCGTCCCTTTATTTATGTCCGTCCATATAGAACCGGCTGGCGAAATGGACGTCTTCCTGACCAGCCCGTGGATTCCCCCCGAATGGGTCCGCGCGCACGGTCTCCAGCCGCGGGGCATCTGGGCGGCGGAGAATCTCCAACGCCTCCCCTGCCCTCTCTCCGCCGGCGTCTGCGCCTTCGCGGAATCGGCGGTCCGGTTCGCCCAATCGCGGGCGGAATCCGCGGCGGTTTTTTCCACGGCTTGCGACCAGATGCGGCGCGCGTTTGACGCGGCGATTTTCCGGGGACAGCGACAGGCGTTCTTATTCAACCTGCCGGCCACCTGGCAGACGGCGGCGGCGGGACAAATCCTGCGCTCCGAACTGGAGCGGTTGGGACGATTCCTTTTGGCGATGGGCGGGCGCGCCCCATCGCCGGAACAGTTGTGGCTGGAAATGCTGCAAGCCGGCCGGACGCGAAAACTTCTGCTCGAATCGGCCCGCGCCAGTTCCTCGCGCGGATTTGCTGAAGCAGTGGCCCGCTTTCACTGGGACGGCTCCTTCTCGCCGCCGCCGCCCGCCGCGCCTGCGGATCAAATTCCGCTCGCCCTTGTTGGAGGGCCGTTTCTGGCGTCGCATTGGAAATGGCTCGACGCATTGGAAGCCGCCGGCGGGCGTGTCGCGCTCGACGCCACCGAAATGGGCGAACTCAGTCTGGCTCCGCCGCTTGAATCGGAAACCGTCGCAAAGGACCCATTTGACACACTTTTCCGCGGCTGCCTTGACAACACAATTGGCGTGTTCCAACGGCCCAATGCGCGCCTGTATTCCTGGCTGAAGCCGCGGCTGGCCTCCCGTCAGGCGCGGGGCATCGTGCTCTGGCATTTCACCGGCTGCGATCTTTGGCGGGCCGAGGCGCCAACGTTGAGGGAGACATTTGGCCTGCCCGTCTTGCTCTTGGAAGCCTGCGCGGAACCGGGCGCCGCGCCGCGCGATCTCAACCGCCTCCAGGCTTTTGTGGAAACTCTGCGATGAACGCTTCGCCGCGCAAGTTGACCCTGGATGAGTGGGACGACCGCCACGAGCAACTCCGCCGCGATGGCCTGCGCGAACCCACTTACGGCGGGCCGCTCCGCCGCCATGTCGTCCGCGACAGGAATTTCCGCCTGCAACACTTGCAGTTCGACAACTCCCCCGCCGCGCTGCGCCTCTGGAATTTCCTGCTCACGGAGAACCAGCGCCTGCATCAGGCTCGCGCCAACGGCGACAAGCTCGTCGGCGCGATGAAAGACCTCGGCACGGTGCCGGTCATGGCCTATTCGCTGCCGTCGATGCGGGCGTTTTATCCCGATGGCGCCTGGTGGACGCCGTGCCTGATGGAATGCGGCGACATGCTCTTGCAGCAGGCGGAAACGATGGGCCTGGACAGCTCGTTTTGTCCGGTGCGGGCGATGTTGCCAGCCTTCGAGCATGGCGGGCATTTCCCGCGCCCGGATTTGTTGGTGTGCAGCGCCGGCGCGATTTGCGACGATTTTTCGGCCATCGCTCAACGCCTCGAACATCTGGGGCATCCCATTCTCTGGTGGGAAATGCCGCGCCGCCGCCAGCCCGATTCCGGCGAGACCGCCTGCGCCTTGCCGGGCGGTTTGTCCGCGCCGAAAATTCAAGTGGACTGCGTCCGGGCGGAATTGGGGCGCGTCGGCCAGGCGTTGGGCGAACTGGCCGGGAAACATTTGGACGACGTTTGGCTGGCGGACGGCATCCGCGCCGCCAACCGGGTGCGCCGGACGCTGGAGTCATTGCGCCGGACCGTTTATGCCGCGCCCGCCGCGGCGCTGCCCGCGCTGGAAATGCTCGTCGCCGAGATGCTCGCGATCCATTTTTGCTCAGACCGCGAGGAGAGCATTGCCGTGTTGGACGGTTTGCTGGCCGAGGCGCAATCGCGCGCGCGGCGGAACCAGTTCGCGGTCAGCGCCGATGCCGCGCGGATTTTCTGGGTGAATCCGGTCGCCGATTTGCGCGCGATGAACTTGCTGGAAGAGATCGGCGGACGGATATGCGGAACCGATTACATGTTCACCCATGCGCTGGATTTGATTCCCGAAGACCTCCCGCCGCTGGAAGCGCTGGCCCGCGCCGCGCTGGCGGACCCGATGGTTGGCCCCGCCTCCGACCGCGCCGCGCGGATCGTCCGTGAATGCCGCGCCAACGGCGCTGAGGCTCTGGTCGTCTCGCGCATTCCCGGAGCCAGCCACTGCGCGCGCGAGGGGGAAATCATCCTCCAATTCGCGCGGCGGGAAATCGGCATACCCGCCATTGAACTTGAAATCTCACCCGTTTGCGACGCGATGCGGACGGGCCTCCGCTCGCGATTGCAGGCGCTGGTTGAAATCGCGCGAGACAGGAGGCCCGCATGATTCGCGCGGGCATAGACGCTGGCTCCCGCTCCATCAAGACAGTGTTGTTTGACACTGAACGGAAGGAGATTCTCGCCTCCGGCCTGGCCGACCAGGGCGTGGAACAGGAACGGCTCGCCGCGGAGCTTTTCGCAAGGGTTTTGAAGGAGGCCGGACTGGGGCGGTCCCGCATTTCCGGCGTCGTGGCCACCGGCTACGGACGCCACGCTATCGGTTTTGCCGACACCACCATCACCGAAATCACCTGNNATGAACGACCGCTGCGCGGCGGGCACCGGGCGTTTCCTGGAAATGGTGGCCGCGCGGCTGGAGATGAATTGGGAAAAGCTTTCGGAACTCGGACGCCAAAGCAGAAAACCCGCGATCATCAGCAACGTGTGCGTTGTCTTTGCCGAGACGGAAATCATCGGGCTGCTGGCGGAGGGCAAGCCGTTGCCGGACGTGGTGGCCGGCGTGCAAAACGCCATCGCCACGCGCGTCTCGGCGCTGGCCGGTCGGTTCATCGCGCCGCCCGTCTATTTCACCGGCGGCGTTGCGTTGCTGCCAGGCATGGCCCGCGCGCTGGAGGAAGCTCTGTCATGCCCGATCCACGTCGCCCCCCAACCCCAATTCACAGGCGCCCTCGGCGCCGCGCTGTCGGACGGCGCTTAATGAAGTCGGCGCACTGTCTGGCGGGCGGGCACAGAACAGGATCCTTTGGGACTCGACCTCACCCTCCGCCGTCGCAGGGCTATGGCGGACAGGCCGCCCTCTCCTCCAGGAGAGGGAGAATCACTCGCCGTCCACTTGAGATTCCAGCGACTGCATTGGCCGGTCGCGCTCCCGCAAAACCAGAGCCGTGCGATTGCTGTTCCTTCTCCCAGGCCTGTCCACCAAAGCCTTGGCGACGGTGGAGGGAGAAGAGGTTAGGATGAGCGCCAGCCCCGAAGCCCCACCGCCTTTATGCGTGTTGCAACTTGCGGCCGGGCAGAAAGCGGATTTCCACGCGCCTCTCCATGGCGGCGGCGATGCGGCGCAACATGGCCAGGGAATGGCCATCATAGTCCGCGTCTTCAAGCCGGGAGATGACGGGTTGGGTGGGCCAACCTTGCGCGCAAGCTCGTCCTGCGAAAGCCTGGGCTTGATGCGCAGTTCGTAAATCTTCCGGGCGATGTCCAGATTGTCCTGTTCCCGTTCGACCAAGTCAGCCATGTCCCGGCTCTTCCCGGTGAGTTGTTCCACGAGCGCCAGCGCGTCACTGGTCCGCTTGTGAATCTTCTGGCCGCGCATTTTCAATGTCTCCTATAAACGCGTGGGCGGCAGGGCTGGCAACATCCGCGCTGGCGTCGATGGGGCCTCATGCCATGCCGGTCTTGCTCGAAATCTACCATGACGGGAACAGCCAACAGAAAGAAAACACGGTGCGAGTGTTTACAAACTGGGGGTCAAACGCCGTCATGGCCTATTCGGTCTTGGTCGAGGACTTGAATTCGACGAATGTGGGCACGGCAGACCGTGCGGCCCAAGCACTCGTCCGCATTGGCCCACTTGCTGCGGCTGCGATTCCCCGTTTGACCGAATTGATCCATGATAAAAATGCCCGGCTCCGCGTGCGGGCGGCGCAAGCCATTTGGCGGATCGGTCGGCAAACGAACGCTGTGTTGCCGGTGATGATGTCGGAAATGGAGCATTATTCAATCGTGTTTCAACGCGAGCACAACCTATCGAAATACCCAACCAAACTCTACGATCACGGCAATTCCATTCAGCAGGCAGCCGCCGAAGCTCTTGGAGAAATCGGTCCTGCGGCTTCGAATGCTGTGCCATTGCTTAAGGTCATGCTGCAAAGCGACTCTGACGATCAGAAGCAAGCGGCCGCAGACGCGCTGAAGAGGATTCAATCAGCGCCGTAAACCGCCGGGGGCGTGCAGCGATTCGCGCCGCTCCGCCGCCGGCCTTTCCGCATCGCCAGCCCCCACAACATCCAGCCGCGGATCGGGGAGTTTGGGCGGTGAACCCGTTTAGACCACGCCATGCCCCGGTTGTCGCGGCTTTTGCACTGCAGGGAGGGAATTGCCCGCAGAACACGCAGATTGACGCAGACACGGAAGAGAAAGATTCTTCATCTGCGTCATTCTGCGTGTTCTGCGGGCAAAAAACTCTTGCAATCCTTCCCCGGTGTGTTACATTTCATAAGCAGGCTTGTTCTTTGAAATGCTGTTGGCGCGGCCCGTCCTGCACCGGGCGGCGTGCGTGGCGTGAACCGTCACGCCCGCTTTGCGCCGCAAGCCAATTATCCCGCTTGGCGAGCCGGGGGTGTTGTTTTTTGCACCAAATTGCACCAAATTGCGGTGGTTTTTGCCAATCGCATGAAGGGGATGGCAAGGTTGCGCCTCCGTCAAAGCACCCGCCGTCGCCGCAGCGGCTATGGCGGGCAGGCCGCAGCCACACCGAAAAAATGCGGGTTGATGCAGGCTTATGCAGGCTTGTGCATGATAAAAAGCGCGGGCAGGCGGATTTTGAGACGGGATTTACGGGATGAACAGGATGAATTGTGAATCCAAGTCCAACCACCACAGGGTGTTGCGTTATTCACGGACTGGGTAGAACACCTGATACCCCCGGACGCGCTTTCATGATATTGTCAGAGTGTGAATTCTCCGGTCACAGTGATCGTGGAGAGCCGCCCAAATGCCGAGGATGCGAACAGAGACGCGGCTTCGGACAAAGGCGGTTCAAAAGGAGAGGAGCACGGCACGTACGTGCCGGGCTTCGATACGCGGATTGAGCGGGCGGAAGCTCGCACAGAGCGCGCCGAGTCCAGGACGGAACAAGCCAAAACACGGACGGAGCAGGCGGAGGCGCGGACAGAACAGGCGGAATCGCGCACGGAGCAAGCCAAGACACGGACGGAGAAGGCCGAGACGCGCACCGAAGAGGCGGAAACGCGAAGTGAACAGGCCATTCGCGCCTCGGAACTGAGTTATCGGCGGTTATTTGAAGCGACAAAGGACGGCATTCTGATTCTGGAAGCGGACACAGGCCGGATCAGTGATGTGAACCCCTTCTTGGTAGAAATGCTCGGCTTTTCCCGCGGTGAACTGGTCGGCACACCCATCTGGGAACTTGGTCCGTTCAAGGACATTGTCTCCAACAAGGCCAATTTTGAGCAACTGCACGAAAAGGGGTATGTCCTCTCCGAGAACCTTCCGTTGGAAACCAAGGACGGTCGCAGGATTGCCGTGGAGTTTGTCACCAACGTGTATCATTCCGGCGATCACAACGCGATCCAGTGCAACGTTCGCGACATAACGGAGCGCAAACGCGCGCAGGATCAAATCCACCTCCTCAACGAACAACTGGAACAACGCGTTTCCGAGCGCACGGCACAACTGCAAACGGCCAACCAGGAATTGGAAGCCTTTAGTTATTCCGTCTCCCACGATTTGCGCGCGCCACTGCGCCATATCCTGGGGTTTGTGAGTCTGTTGCAACAAGACGCCGGGCCGTCGCTTTCAGAACAAGATTTCTGTCATCTGACGACCATTTCCAAGGCGGCCACCCGGATGAGTCATTTGATTGACGATCTCCTGGCGTTCGCGCGCGTCAGGCACACGGAATTGCGAAAGACGGACGTCAATCTCAATGAATTGGTCCGGGAAGCCTTGAACGATCTTCCGGCAAACACCAAGGAGCGCAACATTTCCTGGGACATCCACCCTTTGCCAGCGGTGCGGGCTGACTGTTCCCTGCTGCGCGTGGCGCTGGTCAATCTGATTTCCAACGCGGTCAAGTTCACCGGCGCCCGCACCCAAGCCAAGATCGAAATCGGTTGCGCTCCCTGTGACGGCGGCGAAACCGTGATCTTCATCCGCGACAACGGAGCCGGCTTCGATCCGAAATACGCCGGAAAATTATTCGGCGTGTTCCAACGGTTGCACAGCCAGGATGAGTTTGAGGGCACGGGCATCGGATTGGCGAACGTCGAACGCATTATCCACCGGCATGGCGGACGGGTCTGGGCGGAGGGCGTGGTGGACGGCGGCGCGACCTTTTACTTTTCAATCCCCAAGGAACCCATTCTACCCGCAAGCCACGCCGAAGTTGGAACCCACACAGAAGTTTCGCCGGCCAGAGACCGTACCGCTGACAATGAACATGGGCGCAAGGGGCTGCCTCCCAAACACGTCAAATGTCTTGACCTCGCGGGCGCCTGAACGCGGTTATCCACGCGAAGTTTCCGAATTTGGATTGATTGCCTGGCGGCCGTGCGGCTCACCGGTCGAGGAGGTCGCGCACGAGGCTGGCGACGGCGAAGACGGCGCTGTGCCGCATGTCCCCGCTGAACATGGGCGGAAGGTCAATGTTCTGGCCGGCGTCGGGACGGGATGCGGCGGCCAACCGGCGCCGCTTCTCCTCCATGTCCTCCATTTCCCGCGCGCGCGCCTTGTCCATCCCGCCGGCGCGGATGAATTCCACGATGCGGTGAAGATGATCGCGGTCGAACCATGTGCCGTGCTGGCGGCAAACATCGACGATGACGCCGGAGATGTTGGAAAAATTGACGCGGTTCATCATCGTGTTGCAGACCGGGCAGCGCAGGTAGCGAATCTGCTGGTCGATGTCCAAGCCTTCGTTGGAGGGCAACTGCGTGGGCAGGCCCAGCACGGCGGCTTGTTTTTCCTGGTCCGCGCATATCTGCCGGAGCGTTTCGGTGTCGGTCCATATCCCTTCGCAATGGGGGCATTCAAGAACGTGGCTGGAGCCGATGACGACAGCTTCCAGGATGGTCTGGCAGCGCGGGCAGGGCTGGGGCTTGGCGGGCGCGGCGGCATCCTTTCGATCTGCCCTGGCGCCGCAATGCGGGCAGAATTGCTGGCCGATGAACATCAGGCCAAAACAGGAAGGGCAGCCGACGGTCGCCAGGCGCGCGCCGCAATGATCGCAACACGCGGCGTTGGCCGCCGCCGGCGCGCCGCAATTCGGACACTTCAGAGATTCAACGGGCATAATCTTTCGCGCGGATGCGGGTCCGAGCGTGGCGCGCCCGCTCCCGGATGTCAATTCAAAGCCGCACCGTCAGGCTGCCATCCAGCCGTTTGGACAGGTCGATCGGATCGCCCGCGGAAACTTCCGCTGGATTCACTTGATAAGCCCACACCTCAAAGTGCGTCAACGCCGCCTCGCCGTAAATCGTCGTGAACGCCCCGTCCACCGCGTCGGCGCCGTGGGCCAGCTTGACCCGTCCGATGCGCGGCACATTGTAGCGCGGGTCAAATGTCAGCCATTCCCGCCCCAGATAAACTTCGGAATAAGCGTGAAAATCCATCGGCGTGCCCGGATCGACGTAGCCGATGTCGGGCAGGTGCCCCGTCACGTAGCGGGCCGGCAAGTTGAAGGCGCGGCACAGGGCGATGGCGGCATGGGCGAAGTCCCGGCACACCCCGTAGCGCCGTTCGATCACCTCGGAGGCGGACAAGTCGGAACGGCCGGACATGAAACGGTATTCGATGTTATTGTGGACCCAATCGCAGATGGCCTGCACGCGCGGCAGACCGTGCGGAACCTGTCCGAATTGATTCCACGCGAAATTGAGCAACTTGTCCGAATCGCAATAGCGGCTGGGCATCGTGTAGCGCAACACCTCGGAGGGCAGTTGGCCCACCGGCAAAATCGGACCCGCAATCTCCCGGCTGTCGGGCAGGGAAGAGACAGCCACCAGGGCGTCGTGCCGTATTTCGTTGCGGCCCGGCATGAGCGTCGAGCGATAGGTGATATTGCCGTGCGAATCCTGAAACTCATAGGCCGGCTGCCCGATGCCGAAGGAGAGCTTCTCCTGCATCACCAGCACCCTGCCCTCCAACCGCGGTCTGAGGACGAAGAGGACCGGCGTTGGCACGGTGGTGTCGTAGGCCAGATTGCAGCCCACGCGGACGGTCAGATTGAGCGGAGTCCAGCTAATGGCGTCATTCCTTTCCGGGGGAAGTCAGGCGGGCGGATTCGATCATTTCCCAGAACTTGGGGTTTTCCTGCAACGCTTCGTCCTCGCCGGTGGGAAGGCTGGAGCGAAAGAGAAAATCCTTGAGGGTGTTGCGGCTGAGGATGCGATGCACCACCACTCCCAGTTCATGCCTCTCAAAATAGACGCGGTAGTCCCCCAGCCGGAACCGTTGGAGCGTCTTGCCCGCGCGTTCCAGGCGGCCGAAATGGGGCGGGTCGCTTTGGAGCACCTCATGCGGCAGCCCCCGGAATTCGCCCAGGATGTGGAGTTGCAATTCGCGGGGCATCTTCGCCAGCTCCGCCGCGCTGGTCGGATTGAAAATGATTTGGAACTGCATGGGGCGAGTGTAGGGGGCGGGGGTCCAAGTTCAAAGTTCAAAATTCAAAGTTCAAAATGGCTTCGCAGGAAACGCATCACGCTGTCGCCGTGTTTGAGCATTTTGGCCTCCTCCCAGACCGTCGGAAAACTCAAGGTGTCCCGCTTGGTGTGGCCGAGGACGAAGAGTCCGTCCGCCCGCAGCAAGCCGGGAAGGGCGGGGTCGTCGAGCAGTTGCTGCGCCAGCGAGGTGGAGCGCCTCCCCTGGTTTTTCGCGCCGTAGGGCGGGTCGGCCAGGACGAGATCGAATTGTTGACTCTCGGCCGCCAGTTGCCGGATGACGGCGAAGGCGTCGCGCGCCTGGATTTCCAGCGCGGCGGCCGGCAGTCGGGAACGGCCCAGATTATCCCGGATGAACTGGGCGTGCCGGCTGGATTTCTCGACACACACCGCATGCACGGCGCCGCGGCTGAGGCATTCCAGGCTCAACGCCCCGGTGCCGCCGAACAGTTCCAGAACCCGCGCCCCGGCCACCCTCTGGCCGAGGCTGTTGAATACCGCCTGCCGCACCAAGTCGGGCGTGGGCCGGACGTCGAAGCCCTTGGGCGCCCGCAGAATCGTCCCGCCCGCGCTGCCCGCGATGATGCGCATGTGAGGATTATATCCCCTTGGCGATCATGAATTTGACCAGGTCGGCCACGCGGCAGCTATAGCCCCATTCGTTGTCATACCAACTGATCAATTTGAAGAACCGCTTGTTCAATTCGATCCCCGATCCCTGGTCGAAGATCGACGAGAAGGACGAGTGAATGAAATCGGTGCTCACCACTTCGTCCTCCGTGTAGTCCAAATAGCCTTTGAGATACGTCTCGCTGGCCTTCTTCATCGCCGCGGATATTTCCGCGTAACTGGTTTCCTTGACCGTGCGAACCGTCAAATCGACGACCGAGGAGGTCGGCACCGGGATGCGGAAGGACATGCCGGTCAACTTGCCCTTGACTTCCGGACAGACCAAGCCGACGGCCTTGGCCGCGCCCGTGGTTGAGGGGATGGTGTTGATGGCCGCGCTGCGTCCGCCCTTCCAATCTTTCTTGCTGGGGCCATCGACGGTCTTTTGAGTGGCGGTGTAGGCGTGAATGGTGGTCATCAAACCTTCCTCGATGCCGAAGCCTTCTTTGAGCAGCACATGGACGATGGGCGCCAGGCAATTGGTGGTGCAGGAGGCGTTGGAAATGATCCTGTGTTTGGCCGGATCGTATTTCTGCTCATTGACGCCCATGACCAGCGTAATGTCCTCGTTCTTGGCCGGGGCGGAGATGATGACTCTTTTCGCGCCGGCGTCCAGGTGGCCCTTGGACTTCAAGCCGTCGGTGAAAAGCCCGGTGCATTCGATGACCAGATCGACGCCCAGTTGTTTCCAAGGCAGGCCGGAGGGGTCCTTGGCGCTGACGACGCGCATTTCCGCGCCGTTGACGATCAGAATGTCGTCCTCCGGCTGGGCGGGCGCCGACTTGCGGGAGGAGACTTCGCCGCGAAAGCGGCCTTGTGTGGAATCATATTTGAGGAGATAAGCCAGATTGTCCGCCGGAACAATATCGCCCACGGCGACCACTTCGACGTCCTTGCCAATCATGCCTTGCTCGGCGATGGCCCGGAAGACGAGGCGTCCGATGCGTCCAAATCCGTTGATTGCAACTTTTACTGCCATAGTATTACTTTCTTTTAAAACTACCCGGTGTATTTACCGAAGTTGGCCGTAAGCTTTACCGGCCAGCCCGCCATCGTCAACGAAATTTCACAGGTTGGCTCGCAGCCACTCCTCCACCTCGTCGATCACGGCGTCGGGCGTCGATGTCCCGGCGGTCAGACCCACCGTGCGGGCGTCAGCGAACCATTCGGCGCGCAGGCCGGCGGCTCCCTGCACGTGGCAGACGCGCGGGCAATAGCGGGCGCAAGAAAGGGCCAACTGGCGGGTGTTGTTGCTCTGCAAGCCTCCCACCACCACCACCGCGTCGCATTGCTCCGCCAATTCCTCCGCCGCCGCCTGCCGCAGCTTTGTCGGCTGGCAGACCGTATCGACAAAGCGCACCTCCGCCCCCGAAAACCGCCGCCGGATCAATTCCACCAGCCGCCGCACCGTCTGGATCGGCTGCGTTGTCTGCGCCACCACGCCGAACCGGGGGCGTTCGGCCATTTGCTCGACCTCCTGGTCCGTCAACACGATGTCAAACGCGTCCAAATCCTCCGTCAGCCCGCGTACTTCCACGTGGCCGCGCTGACCAATGATGACCGGATGAAAAAACTCGCGCGTCAACCGTTGGATGGCGCGATGGGCGTGATGGACCAGCGGGCAGGTCGCTTCCAAGACCTGCAAGCCGCGGTCCCGCGCCTGTTGCCGGGCCTTCTCCGATGCGCCGTGGGCCGTGATCATCACGGCCGGGGTCGTGACGTCCGCAGCACGGTCTTCCAGACCGATGCCGCGAGAGCGCAGGTCCTGGACGACCGATTCGTTATGCACCAGTTGGCCCAGGATGGTCAAAGGCTGGCGCCGGGATTCCTCCAGCGCCAGGGCGATGGCGTCGCGGACGCCAAAGCACATGCCCAGGTGCGCCGCCCGGATGATCTTCACGGCGGGCCGCGGAGGGAAAAGGATCGCGGATGCGCTTTGCATTACAAAGTTAGAGGCTGCGGGCGGAAAAGTGTTCATTCTTTTTATCGGGGTTAGGGCGCGGTCCTGGCCTGCTTGACGATTTGCTCCAGCAAATCAATGTACTGCGAAAAGGCACGGCGCCCGGACGGCGTCAGCGCGCAAGTGGTCAATGACCGCTGATTGCGAAAGGACTTTGTCACCGACACAAAGCCCGCCTCCTGCAATGTTTTGATGTGCATGCTCAGATTCCCATCCGTCATGTCGAGAGCGTCGCGCATTTCGGTGAACGACATTCCAGCCGAGGCCGCCAGCAACGACATGATGGGCAGCCGTCCCTTCTCGTGTATGACGCGGTCGATCTGGAGAAACGGTTTTGGGTTCACGTCGCATTCCCGTGCTTCTCGGTGAAATACAAGTAGATGCCGTACGCAAGGTGTGAACCGCCGAAGATCACGCCCATGGCCCAATGCATCCAGGAAAGGGCGGGTGCCGGCCCGAAGCTCATCGCCGCCCCGAGCACGCAGCCGCCCGCGATGAACAGCCAGCCAAAAAGCTTGAATCCGCGCGGCATGAAGAACCCCGCCGCATGCACGCCGCAGCCGTAGAGCACCATCCAGCCCGGCACCAGCAGCCCCACTGCCAACGGGGTCCGCGGCTCCGCGCACAGGAACATCAACCCGGTCGCGAATCCGGCGAAAAACGCCGGCGACAACGCCTGCGCCGCCCGCCGGGTCGGCGGCGACCAAAACGGCTCGGCGTCGTTGAGAGCCTGGCGTCGAATCAGCAGGAAGGCGCCCGCCAGGCATATCGCCGCCACCGCCATCCAATAACCGGCAAAGGCGCGCGGGGACCGCACGGGCGCAAAGGGCGCCACGATTGCAGCCGCGACACCGGCCAATCCGACCGCTCCCATGAGCGGGGCCAGAGCGCGGCGGTAAACCGCGGACCGTTCCATCAAGGTGCGAATGACACGTAAATTCTCGGCCGCCCAATCCGTTTCCATGCCGATACTTTGCACTGCAAAGCCAAACCCGTCAATCCCCAAATAAGCCGTCACAGCAGCGCCCCGGCCAGCAGCGTCAACCCCAGCCCGACCAGGCCGACGAGGGTTTCGCACAGGGTCCACGTCCGCCACGTTTGCGCGACGGTCAGGTTAAGGTAGTCTTTTACAATCCAGAAGCCGCCGTCGTTCAGGTGCGAAAGGAACAGCGAGCCGCAGCCGATGGACACGACGGCCAATTCGACATTGACGCCCGGGTGCCTGGCCAGCACAGGCACCATGAGGGCTGACGCCGCGGTGATCGCAACGGTGGCGGAACCGGTCGCCACGCGCATGAACGCCGAGACCATCCAGCCGTAAAGCAAGGGGGAAAAATGCGCCGCGCCGGCCATCGCGCCCAGGGATTGGGCCACACCGGAATCTTGCAAGACGCGCGCGAAGCCGCCGCCGCCGCCGACAATCAGGATGGTCATGCCGACTGCCGCGATGCTGGATTCGGTGAATTTCAATAATTGCGCCGCAGTCAGGCCGCATTTGATCCCCAGGGACCAGTGCGCGAAGAGGATCGCCGCGAACATGGCGACCGCGGGATTTCCAGCGAAGTCAGCCACATTGCGCACCGTCCCAACCGGCAGCGCCAGATCCGCCACTGAGGCCGCCAGCATCAGCCCCACGGGTGCCAGCATCGTGAAAAGCGTCAGCCCGAATCCCGGCCAGCGCGCTCCGGGATGAAGGGGGCTGGGTTCAGACGCCGAGCCGGTGACGTGGAGGCGGCGGCAACCCAGCCTTGCGAAGATCGGTCCCGCCACGGCCGCAGTCGGGATGCCGATTACAAAGCCCCACATCAGCACCAGGCCGGGATTGGCGTGCAGCACGTTGATGGCCACGACCGGCCCGGGATGCGGGGGCATCAGCCCGTGCATGACGGACAGGAATGCCAGCAGCGGCAGCGCCAATTGCAGAAACGGCTGCTTGGTTTCGCGCGTCAAAGTGTTGAGAATCGGCGTCAGCAGGATCAGTCCCACCGCGAACCATGTCGTCAGCCCGACCACCAGCGCCAGCGCCATGATGCACCAGCTAATGTGGCTCGGACCAAAAAACGCCGCGAACCGTTTGGCCAGCACCTCCGCTCCCCGCGATTCGGCCAGCAGCCGCCCCAGCATCGTTCCAAACCCGATCACCGCCGCAATCCCGCCCAACGTCGCGCCCAGCCCATCCTGGAATGCCTTCGCTGTCTCCAGCATCGGCTTGCCCGCTCCCGCCCCGACGCACAACGCCGCGGCCAGCAATGCCAGGAATGGATTCAGCCGCGCCACCGTCACCAACCCCACCAAAACGCCAACCCCCGCCAGCGCGATAACAATGAGGAACAAATCCCGGGATGTCATGCCGCTACTGCTTAAATAACAAATGACAAATCTTCAATGACCAATTCTCAATCATTTCAATCGCAGAAACCTCTCCCAAGACAGAGATGCGGCAAAAAAATGCATCCGCCCATGCGCCGCTTGACGATTCCACCGCGACTGACTTAATTAATGGCCATGCGAGTCTTTACGGGTTATTTGTGCGCCGCGCTGCTGGCGGCGGGTTGCGCCGCGCAACATTCTCCAGCGCCCTTTTCGGCGCAGCCCGCCGCGGACAAATCCAAGACGATCATCACGCCGGATTACAGGCCCGCCGGGCAGGTGGCCATGGTCAACAAGGAGGCTCGCTTCGTCATCCTCAGTTTTGCCGTCGGTCCTCTCCCGGAGCCGGGCCGGCGTTTGCGCATCGACCACCGCGGCCTCAAAATCGGCGTGGTCAAAGTCACCGGCCCGCGGCAGGACAACAACACGGTCGCGGAATTGGTGGAAGGGGAAGCCAACGCCGGTGACGACGCCAGGGCCGAATAAACGCTTCAGCCCGGCGACAGCGCATTGACCTTGGCCGCGAAAACAAAATCGCTCTGCGACAATCCGTCGATCTTGTGGGTCCACAGAGTCAGTTTGACCCTGCCCCAAGCCAGGTAAATATCCGGATGATGATTCTGTGCCTCGGCCAGTTCTCCGACGCGATTGGTGAAAGCCAGGGCGTCGCGGAAGTTGGCGAATCCAAACTCCCGTTCCAAATGGTGCTCGTCCACGATCCGCCAGCCTTCGCCCAATTGACGCGCCAGCGGGGTCAGCTCGCCGCCTCGCAACGGCGCCGCGCCGCCTTTGCAGGGAGCGCATTTTTCGTCTGCCAAATCGGCCATGTCCGAATCTACACTATTTCTTGAGAAACGCG
Source organism: Verrucomicrobiales bacterium (assembly GCA_003138485.1). Classification (GTDB taxonomy): domain Bacteria; phylum Verrucomicrobiota; class Verrucomicrobiia; order Limisphaerales; family Palsa-1400; genus PLGF01. The sequence continues at coordinate 45,682 of PLGF01000064.1, forward strand.
CTGAACAAATCGATGGGGAGGGGCAGGAAAGTGGTCGTATTGTGCTCGCTGGCCATTTCGCGCATGGTCTGGAGGTAGCGCAGTTGGAGGGCGATCGGCTCTTTGGCGATCATGGCGGCGGCCTGGACCATCTTCTCGGCGGCCTGGTATTCACCTTCGGCATTGACCACCTTGGCCCGGCGTTCGCGCTCGGCTTCGGCCTGCTTGGCCATCGCCCGCTTCATGCTGTCGGGCAGCGCCACTTCCTTGACTTCGACGGAGGTCACCTTGACGCCCCACGGCTCGGTTTGCTTGTCAATAATCTCTTGCAGCTTCATGTTGATCACGTCGCGCTGCGAGAGCAGATCGTCCAGGGGCGATTGGCCCAGCACGCTGCGCAGGGTCGTTTGCGCAATGAGCGAGGTCGCCTTCCAATAGTTCTCCACCTTGATCACCGCGATGTTCGGGTCCACGACGCGGAAATAGACCACCGCGTCCACCGTGGCGGGGACATTGTCCTTGGTCATGATTTCCTGCTTGGGCACATCGATGGTGACGACGCGCAAATCAATTCGCACCATGCGATCGACGACGGGAATGAGGAAAACCAAGCCCGGCCCCTTGGCGCCGACCAGTTTGCCGAGGCGGAAAATCACCCCGCGCTCATATTCGCGCAAGATGCGCATGGCCTGCGGCAGCACGATCGCCGCGATGATGACCAGCACCACCGCTCCGGTGCCGAGTTTAAAGAGCAATTGAATGAGCTGTTCCATATTTTTCTTATTGGTTGGGTTGAGTGTTTCAATGAGTTCGCCGAGCCGGCCGCGTCGTTCTCCGGGCGTCCCCGCGATTCTCCAAACTGGCGAACGTGGCGGCGGCGCACTTGCGACAAACGAGCATGTCCCCATTCATGCGCCGGTTCCGCCACAAGATCAAGCCCAAAAGCCATTGGGGTGTGAGACAGGGTGACACAAAATTCTTCTGTTGGGCCACGACGCCTGTTTGAGGAACAAAGCGGCGCTGGCGCGCGCGCACTCCAAGACGCTTCGCGCACGCAGGAGGCTTGCGAAAATCCGCCTGGTCTTGGAGTGCGCGCGCGCCAGCGCCGCTTTCCCCCGCGCGCCCAGCGTTTATAGATGAAGGTATATACGACTCTCATGGTCTCCCTGCGGAGACAAACCGCTTGAAGAATTTTGTCTCACACCCCAGTCGTTGGCTTTTGGAGAAGGGCGAGTCCTGAAAAATTCTGTCCCGCGCCTGATGAGGGGTGTGCATTCAAACGCACATTGTCCAAGCTGAATTCCGGGAGTAAACTAAAATCCGAATCAAGGTTGTTAGTAATACTTATATGAAACGTGTATGAAGACAATTTCTCTCCTTATTGCGACAGGTCTTTGTTTCAATCTCTCCCTTCAGGCGCAGTCGGCCGTCTTTTTGACCGACGCCAGCATGGGGGCGGATGACCCTAATTATGACGGCCAGGGTGTTGTCGTCATCAGCTGTAGGGTGACCATTGGCGGCACTCACGCGTTTTCCGACCTGCTTATAGTTGACAATTGAATGGTGACTCATTCGCCCGTCACCAATATGTCGGGCGGACTCAATTTAACAGTGAGCAACGATGTGGTCATCGATGCCGGCAGCGCGATCAATGTCAACGGCTTGGGTTTTGGGCCGGGGTTGGGAGCCGGGGCCGGATTCAGCTCGAACGAATTCCAATTTGGCTTCTATTACACCAGCGCGGGCGGCGGCGGGTTTGGAGGCCGCGGCGGGTCGAGCTTTGGCGGTGTGCCGGGCGGTGATGTCTATGGCTCCCGCCGCGCCGTAGGCGCCATTGCCCCCGTATCAGCCGTGCCCGCCGCCACCGCCGGCCACATTGCCCTTGTATTCCAGACGAACCAATTCACCGGAACGACAGCCGTGTCCGGCGGCGGAGGATTTGTCGCCGGCCAAAGCGGCACCCTCTGGCTCTCGACCAACACCAGCAGTCCAATCGTGACGAACGTGGCGCCCGTGCCGGTTTCGGTGGCGGTGGATGTGCAAACGGGCAACCTGATGTTGCAATGGAGCGGTGGCGGCGGAGTGCCCTGCCAGGTGCAAACCTCAACCGATCTGATCCATTGGCAGCCGTGGGGCGGCGCGCTGTTGAGCAGCAACGGGCCGAACACGCTCAACCTGCCGGTGGGGGCCGATTCGGGAACATTTTTCCGGCTGGTTGTGGCGCAGTGACCGGCGCGATTCGGCGCTCTCGGACTTTTGGCAGAAGAATCGGCATTGCGCCAAGCGGCTAAATCTGGCATGGTTTGAGCATGAGTATGGCTGAGATAATGCGGGAAGTGGCCGATTGGCCTGCGGAACGCCAAAACGAACTGGCAGCCTTTCTTTTGCATCTTCGCCTTGAGAAGGATAGCGCGTGGCGGTCAGAAATGACCCGACGGATTGACGATAAGAATCCTGCCAACTGGGTTTCCCTGACAGAATGGAAGAAGGCCTCCGAGGCGAGTGAGAAATGAGGAGCAGTAATGCCACGGTACCGGGTTCTGATAGCAAAAGAGGTTATTGCATCCCTTGGCAACGGTTCGCGCCATGAGAAGTTATTAATTACCCGGCTCTTTGACGATCTTGCAGATGATCCTTATAGGGTGGTGACTACATTGAGCGGGATGATGTTCGAAGGCCAATCCAAGTTTTGGTGGTCGGCCGGTTTGCGTTCTGGTTCTGGTCCGACCACGCTGTCAAAGAAGTCAAAGTCCTGGATCTGACATCGGCAGGACGTTAAAACGCTTCAACCGTTCTCATCTCGACGTAAAGTCTAACACGGCGGCGGACACCCGCAAGGAGGAAGGATGTCGCTGTCGGTTCTCCGCTCAATCTATATCAGGCCAGGAATTTTTCAAGGCCGCGGGCGGATTTCAACGGGCTGATGAGGGCCAGCGTGAATCGATCGGGCCGCAAATACTCGCGGGCGGCGGCGCGGACTTTGCCCGCCGTGATTTCGCCCAGGCGCTTCTTGACTTCGTCGGGCGGCGAAATTTTCCCGTACCCCAGCCATTGCTCGCCGGCCCACATCATCTGGTTTTCGCTGCTTTCCAGGCTCAGATCGTGCTGGCCGATCAGATAGTCGCGCGCGCGGCGCAGTTCCGCGGCCGGCACCAGTTCGTCCGCCAGGCGCTTGATCTCCCTCATCATGATCTTGAGGGTCTTCTCCAGGTTATCCAGGTCGAGGCCGGCCGAGATGACGATGTCGCCCGCATCGTCGAAGAAGCTGTTGCCGCTGGAGATGGAGTAAGCCAGGCCGTGGTCCTCTCGGATGGTTTGGAAGAGGCGCGAACTCATGTTTTCGCCCAGGACGACGTTGAGGAGGCGCAAGGCAAAACGCTGTTCGTCATGGCGCGAGCAGGCTCGGATGCCCAGGGCGATCTGGGTCTGCTCCGTTTCCCTGGTGTGCAGGAACACCACGGGCTGCCTTTGAGCGGTCGTGGCCGGCACGTAGCCCGGCCTGGGTCCGCGGCCGAATTTCGCGGCGTATTTTCGCGCCGCACGCAGCGCTTCGGCGTGCGTGATCCGCCCCGCCACGGCGACCAGGGACGCGGCGGCGACGTAATTGGTTTTTTGATAGCCAACCAACTGGGGGCGGCCAATGGCGTCGAGCGTCTTCTCGGTGCCGGTGATGCAGCGGCCCAGCGGCTGGCCGGGCCACATGGCGGCGTTGAGAAGTTCCTGGACGTACTGCTGCGGCTGGTCAACGTACATGGCCAGTTCCTCCTTGATCACCTCGCGCTCCTTGTCAATTTCCACCGCGTCGAAGGCCGAGCGCAAAAACATGTCCGTTAGCACCTCCAGCAGCCGCTCAAATTCCCCGCAGCGCGCCCGCGCGTAAAAACAAGTCTGCTCCTCGCTGGTGAAGGCGTTGAGGTAGCCGCCTATGCCTTCGACCGCCTGCGAAATCTCCCGCGCCGAGCGTTTCCGCGTCCCCTTGAAGAGCAGATGCTCGATAAAATGGGAGACGCCGCTCAACTCCGCCGGCTCGTGGCGCCCTCCGACCCCAACCCAAATTCCGACGCTCACGCTGGCCATGTGCGGCATCTCCGCCGTGGCCACCGTCAGACCGTTCTCCAGCCGGGTCACTTTATACATAGGGTCATCGCCTGGGTGTTACGCGAGCGCGCGCGGGGTTGATTCCGGCGGCCCGACCTGTCTCATGTAATCGAGAATCCGCTGGACCGCCTCATCCGCGTCGTCAGTTAGTAAAAACAAGTCCAAATCCGCCGGGTTGATCATTTTTTCCCTCACCAGGGCGGTTTTCATCCAGCGCAGCAACCCACGCCAGTGCCGGCGGCCGAAAAGGATGAGGGGAAATCGCGGGATGCGCTGGGTCTGCGCCAGGGTGATGACCTCGAAGAATTCATCCAGCGTGCCGTAACCGCCGGGCATGAAAACGAAGGCAATGCTATATTTGACAAAGCAGACCTTGCGCGAGAAGAAATAGTGGAAGTGAATCGGCGCGTTGGCAAAGCGGTTGCCCTTCTGCTCGAAGGGCAGCTCGATGTTCAGCCCGATGGATTTTCCCCCGCCCTCGGCCGCGCCCCGGTTGGCGGCTTCCATGATGCCGGGACCGCCGCCGGTGATGACCGGCAGCTTGTGTCTGGCCAGTTCGCGCGCCATGGTCCTGGCCGCCTGGTAATAAGGATCGTTCGGCTTGGTCCGCGCCGAGCCGAAAATCGTCACCGACGGCCCAACCTGCGAAAGGGTCTCGAATGAATCGACGAATTCCGCCATGATGCGGAAGACGCGCCAAGGGTCTTCCTTGGTGAATGGTTCAGTCTGGTTATTCATCTGGAGACGCATCTTGAGCCAAGCGCCGCCGCACTGCAATCGCGTTGATGAGCATCTCGACGTAGGGCACGTCGTCTGGAACGGTCACTTTGGGGTTTGGAGCGGGAAGAAAGACCAGTTTGACGGCCTGGCCGATCATTTCGCAGGCGGCTGTGTCGTCGGTGATTTGCAGTCCGCTCGCCCGCGCGGCGGCCAACGCGCGCCGGATCACTTCAACCCGGAAGGTCTGCGGCGTCTGCACGGCCCACAATCGCGATCGATCCAGGTGCCGTGTCACAAAGGCGCCGTCGTCGGAATGCTTGATGGTGTCGGACACCGGCTGGGCGGCGACAGCGGCGCCTGTCTGGCGCGCGGCGGCGATGGTGGCTTCGATCAACGCGAGGCTGGTGCAGGGACGCGCGGCATCCTGGATGGCGACGATTTCCGAGCGCGGTGAAAGATCCTCCAAGCCGTTCCAGACCGAGTCCTGGCGTTCCTTGCCGCCGGGGGCGAAACGGAAGGGTTTTGCGAAGTGATACTGCGCGGCCAATTGGGCAAAGGCGCTTTGCCGGCCATCCCGCACCACCAAAACAATTTCATCAATAAACGGCGCGCCGTCGAAACGCTGCCAGGCGTGGGCGACCAGCGGGCGTCCGGCCACGGGCAGGAACAACTTGTCCGTTTGCCCTCCCATTCGGGTGCTCTTGCCGGCGGCGACGATGATGGCGGAAATCACGGCGCTGGAAGATTTAATTGCCGCCGCGGCCGCGGTGGCGGGCCAGTTGTTTGGCCAGGCGGATGGCGGCGATCATGCTGGAAGGATTGGCCTTGCCCTGGCCGGCGATGTCATAAGCGGTGCCGTGGTCGGGGGAGGTGCGGATGAAGGGCAAACCCAGAGTCCAATTGACCCCGTTATCGAAGGCAACCATTTTCATGGGCGCCAGTCCCTGGTCATGGTACATGGCGACGACCGCGTCGTAATCGCCCCGATAGGCGTTGTGAAAGAGCGTGTCAGCGGGCAGCGGGCCGACGACGTCAAGGCCCTTTCTCTGGGCGGCTTGCACGACGGGGCCGATGATGGTGATTTCCTCGTCGCCAAACTCGCCGCCTTCGCCGGCGTGGGGATTGAGACCGCAAACGGCGACGCGGCGCCGGGGCAGGCCCAAATCCTGGCACGCTTGGGCGGCCAATTCGATGGCCAGCTCAATTTTGTCCGCCCGCAACTCCGCCGCGACCATTTTGAGAGGGAGATGGGTTGTGGCCAGGGCGACGCGGAGCCATCGGCCGCGGTCATCGGCCCCCAGGAGCATCATGGCGGTGCGCGAGGTTCCGGCCAATTGGGAGAGGTACTCGGTTTGTCCGACGAACGGCTGGCCGGAGCGCATGACGGCTTCCTTGTTCAACGGGGCGGTGATCAGGGCGTCGAGTTCATGGTTCAGGCACCGCTGGGCGCCGTCGGTCAGCCAGGCCAGGGCGGCGCTTGCCGCGGCCGGAGAACCCGGTTGGAGCTTGGGCGGCAGCGGGGCGCTCATGGGATTGTGCAAAAAGAAACGGCCCTTGGCCGCGAATTCCGAAAACGGCTGCAGGGGCAGGCTCATTCCCAGCCGCTCATAGACCGATGCCGTGTAATCGGCGTCGCCAATCAGCAGGTAGCGCGTCTCATCGCTCCCCGCTTCCAGCGCCAGCGCCTTGAGGGTGACTTCCGGTCCGATGCCGGTGACGTCTCCGAGCGAGATGGCGATCCAGCCTGTCATTGATAATACCAGACAAACGTTTTCTTCTGCAGCCGATGAATCCATCGCTCATAGAGCCGTTTGCTCTCCTGCGTTTTGAGGGCGACTTCGATCTCCTGACGCACCTCGGCGACCGGCTTGACGTGGGCGGGCCGGGCGTCATCGACTTGCAGGATGTAACAGGTTTCGGGCATCTCCGAAGTTTCGGGCAGCTTTATGACGCCGCTGTGCTGGCCGGCCTTGAGGGAAAAGGCCACGTCGGACAACTCGGGGCGGCAATCGGTTCGATCCACCCATCCGCGCTTGCCCCCCGCGGCGCGCTGGGAGCCGGACGAATAAATCCGGGCCATCTGGTCAAAAGACGCCCCGGCGTTGATCTTGGCCAGAACCTCGCCGGCCATCTCGCTGGCGAACCCGGCGGGCCTGCTGGAAGGCTGTTCGATGACGATCATGCGCAGATCGACCTGGTCTTTCATTTTGAAACTGTCCTGGTGCGCCTCGTAATACTGCTCAATCTTCAGCGGAGAGATGAAGATTTTGTGCAGCTCCGAATCGTTCTGGTACTTCATATACCGGATGATGAACCCGTCCCGAACCTCCCGCCGATGCGCGTCCAGCGTCTTTCCCCGGGCGTGCAGCGTTTGGATCAGCAGGGCGCGGTCGCCGTGGTAGTTCTTCTGAACCTCCTCTCGAATCTGGTCGTCAATGAGCGACTCCAGCACGTTGGTGACGTAGCCGGAGGTGATGAAATCGTGCAGGATCAATTTGTCCTCCACCTGCTGTTCGACCTCCTGGTCCTTCAATTTCACTATGGCCTTGGCATACTCCTGCTTGTCGGTCGCGTAAAGCCGCGCCACGGCTTGCGCCGTTTCGCTTTGCAACATGCCATCCTCAATCTCCGCGTAGGTGATGACCGAATCGGCCACCACCACGTTGATGGCGCTGACGGTCATCGGGGTATCGGCCCGCGCCGCCGATGCGAGCAACAGCGGAAGTCCGGTGAAAAAAAGGCAAAAACGTCTCATCAATGAGATGGGACATTACGGGAGCCTGTCGGCGAGTTCAAGCGGCGAATTGAGCCATTCTTCCGGCCCGCGCGCATAAAGGAGGGGCGGCCCGCGCCCGCAAGCCCGCTTGCGCCGCGGGAGAACTCCAGGCCCTGCCTTTCTTACGGTGCATAAGTTGTTCTCTGACTTGTAAATGGCTTTTTCATAAAAGTTATTCACCGAGGACTGGCCTGGGGTGAAAAAGGTGCA
>PLGF01000116.1 GCA_003138485.1 Verrucomicrobiales bacterium
GACTGACCTTGACTGACCTTGACGGGTCAGGCTGTTCCAGAGCCGCCTGCCGGCGTGGCGCTGAAACCTCCCGCCGCATGCCTTGCGCGTGCTTCGCATACAAATTGAACCATACACCAAAGATAACTAAATACAACATCTATTTTGCAAGCCCGGCAAACGCGGGATTTCCCCGGGCGCAGGACGGAATTCTTCGGGGAACGCCTCATCCTAACCTTCTCCCCCAGGGAGAAGGAACAGTTATCGCACGGCCATGGTTTTGCGGGAGCCCGTCCGGCCAATGCAGTCGCTGGCATCTCAAGTGGACGGCCAAGGATTCTCCCTCTCCTGGCTTGTCCCGCCATAGCCGTCAGGCGACGGCGGAAGGAGAGGGCCAGCCCGCAAAGCCCACGCGCAAGCGTCTGCCCAATAATTTGTTCACTTGTGCAGCCAATAATTTGTTCACTCCGGGTGAGGTCGAGCCCCGAAGAATTCTGTCTCACGCCCCGGCGGGATTCCCACGGGCCTGTATCTCGTGACTTTTGCGTGGCGGAACGGTCCAATTCCGTCGTGAAGCCTGCGAGTCTGGTGAGTTTTGCGAGGCGGCGGTGGCGGATGGCGTTGGCCGTCGCCCTGGTTGCGGAAGCGGGCGCGCTTTTCTGGTGGGCGGTTGGCTTGTTGGGGGAGATCGGTCCTCCGGCGAGAAAGGCGTTGCCCCTATTGGAGCAAGACTTCGACCCGCTGAACCCCGCGCCCAATGTGGCCAGGGCGATTTACGAGATTGATCCCGATGAAGCAAAGCGCCTCGGCCTGCCCGGACTGTTGATCATCTGTCCGGACAGGTATTAAGACATCATTTACGGCCGCGAAAGGGCATGAGGCCGAAATGCAGGGCCAGCCAGATTGGGGCGGCGAAGATCACCACGGCGAACAGGCGCGCCCATGTCCAGAGCAGGAAATGCGCCTGCATCGGGAAGATGGTGATCATGAAATAATTGGCAAACCGCGTGTGGCCCAGGAAACGGCCATGTTTGGGGAAGCGTTTGCGCCAGGCGCTGAAAATGGCCACCGCGCCAAACGTCAAGACGAGAAACGTCACGAACATGCGCACCGGCATGGAGGCGGAGGATTCCGCCGGACCGCCCGGCGCGGGGCCTGGTCCGAAAAGCCATTGCAGGCCGGCCCACAAGAAGCTGAAGCCGGTCTGGAGAGCGGTGCGGAAGTTGGCCTTGGTCGGCGCGGTTTCGCCCAGGAGCAGTCCGAAGTAGAGGGGCACGATCCCCCAGATCAATTGGCGGTGCTCGAAGGGCGTGACGAGCAGGCGCACGAACTCGGACCAGTAGTAATGCATAAGTCGCAATGGAATACAGCCAGCCAGTGTTGTGTCTGATTGTTGGTCAAAGTCAACAACGAGCGTTGCCTTTCGGCAGTAACCTCTGGATTCATCGCGCCGTCTGAACTATCAACGTATTTGTGCATCCGGCGTCCCCAATGCCAGCTTTGGCGGAGCAACCCCCGGCTGGCGGCGCTGTTTTGCGCGGCCCGCCGCGGCCCGATCTTTTGCGCGATGAATGTCTTGGCGGCATCCTCGCCGCCACGGCGCGGCGGCGGCCTGGTCATCCGGCCTTGATCTGGGGGCCGCGCGTTGTGACCTACCAGGAGTTGGACGCCGCCAGCGAACGTCTGGCGGGCGCGCTGGCGCAACGGGGCGCCGCGCCCGGATGCGTCGTGGGATTGTTCCTGCCCCGCGGCGCGGACCTGCTGATCGCCCAGGCCGCGATCACCAAAAGCGGCGCGGCCTGGCTGCCCTTCGATGGCGACACTCCCCTGGCGCGGGTCCAATTTTGCCTGGAATCCGCCAAAGCCGCCGGAGTGGTCACCTGCCGCGAGTGGCGGACGCGGTTGCGGGAATTGTCCGCGCCCGTTTGGGCGCTGGAAGACCTGGCTGGCGAAAGTGCGGCGGCAACATCGCGGCCCGCGGCCAAATCGACCGATCCGGCTTATGTAATTTACACATCCGGTTCCACCGGCCGGCCCAAAGGCATCGTCATCAGCCACCGCGGCATCTGCCATGTTCTCCGCGCCGAAAATGAGATTCTGGGCGTGCGCGAAGACGACCGGGTGTACCAGGGCTTTTCGGCGGCGTTCGACATGTCGTTCGAGGAGATATGGATTTCCTATCTTGTCGGGGCGACGCTTTGGATCGCGCCGGCGTCCGTCGCGCGCGACCCGGGAATGCTGGCGCAATCCCTGGCCCGCGAACGGCTCACGGTGCTGCACGCGGTGCCCACCTTGATGGCGTTGGTGGACGACCCGCTCCCGTCGGTGCGCCTCATCAACCTGGGCGGCGAAGCTTGTTCAAACGTGCTGGCCCATCGGCTCATGCGCCCTGGACGAAGGGTTTTTAATACTTATGGGCCGACGGAAACCGCCGTGACCGCCAGCGTCGCTGAATTGAGTCCGGCCCAACGCGTGACCATCGGCTGGCCTCTGCCAAACTACGGACTGCTCGTCGTGGACGACCAGCGCCGCCCTCTGCCCGCGGGCCAAACGGGCGAACTGTGCATTTTCGGTCCCGGTCTGGCTCTCGGCTATCTGGGCCGCCCGGACCTGACGGCTGAACGTTTCGTCCCCAATCCCCTGTCGGCCGGTCCCGGCGAGGAGACGATGTATCTGACAGGCGATCTGGGGCGGATTGAATCCGGAGGGCCGGCGCATTGCCTGGGACGGGCGGACAACCAGGTGAAGGTTCGCGGCTTCCGCGTCGAGTTGGACGAAATCACGGCGGCGCTGACCGCGCGGCCCGGCGTCGCGGCAGCAACCGTGCTCCTTCGGCCCCTGGGGGGACTGGAGGAATTGGTCGCGTATGTCGTGCCGGCGGCGGGCGTCCGGGTCGATGCCGGGCAGTTGCGCGAGGCGCTGGCGGCGCAACTCCCCTCTTACATGGTTCCGGTCCATTTTGAGGTGGTTTCCGCCTTGCCCCGCCTGGCCTCCGGCAAGATCGACGCCGCCACTTTGCGCGACGCGCCCATCGGACGCGCCGCGCCAGGCGAAAAGCCGTCCCTGCCGCGCGACCGCGATGAAGCCGCCCTATGGGCCGCGTTGGGAGAGCTTTTTCCCGGCCATGCCTTTGGTTCCGATGCGGATTTCTTTGACGATTTGGGTGGGCATTCGTTGCTGGCCGCGCGCCTGGTTTCGATCCTGCGCGCGCAGCCGGAATACGCCGGGTTGAGCGTGGGGGCGATTTATGAGGAACGGCGCCTGGGCCGGATCGCGCGGGCGTTGGAGCGCCAACGCGGTGAAAAACGGCCCGCGCCCGAGCCGCCGCGCGCCCAATTGCCCCTTCTCCGCCGGATGCTCTGCGGGACGGCGCAGGCGGCGGTCGTTCCCTTTTTCGTTCTCCTCCACATGGCCGACTGGCTGGCGCCCTTTTTTGTTTATCACTACTTCACCGGCGATCCAGGCGACAGCATCCCGCGGGCGGTCTTGTATTCGCTGGGTGTGTTCGTCCTGGCGCAGTTCGGGAACTTCGGGGCGGCGGTTTTCGGAAAGCGAGTATTGACGGGCCGCCTCAAGGCGGGGCGGCATCCGTTGTGGGGCGCGGCGTATTTCCGCTGGTGGCTGGGGAGCAAATTCTGCGAGCTGCCGGACCTTTATCAATTGGCCGGCACTCCGTGGATGCCGGTTTACCTGCGCGCCCTGGGCGCCCGCATCGGCCGGGACGTGGTCGTTGATATCATCACGGTGGGCGCCCCAGAACTGCTCGCTGTGGAGGACGGCGCGAGCATCGGCAGTTTTGTCAACATTGAAAACGCCCGGGTCGAAGGCGGCGAGCTGGTGCTCGGCCCGGTGCGGCTGGGGCGCGGCTCGGTGGTCGATTCTTACTCGGTTCTGGAAGAAGACACGACGCTCGGGGAAGAGGCGCGCCTGTGCGGTCTGTCCGCCCTGGCGTCGGGTCGCGCGATCCCCGGTGGCCAGGTCTGGGACGGCGCGCCCGCCGCCCCCTCGCCCCGGCGCAACGATCCGTTGCCGCCGCGTCCGCGCGTCTCTTTCGCGAGCCGGTGGATGATGGCGCTGTTCTCCTCCGCCGCGGCGGTGGCGGTGTCGGTTCTGTTTTTCCTGCCGACTTTCCCAGCCTTCATGCTGATCGACTGGCTGGACGCGCACACGTTGGATATATTTGACTCTGAGCGCGGGCCGTTCGCGGCTTTCGCCTTCTTCTTTCTGCTTTCCATTCCGGCCAGCGCGCTGCTGGCGGGCCTGACGATGCTTTTGGCCGCGGCGTTGCGGCGGTTGCTGCCGCGCCAGACCGCGGGCGTTTCCCCCGTGCATGGCCTGGCCTTCTGGCGAAAGCGGGTGATGACGCTCGTGCTGGAGAACAGCCTGCAAGCCCTCCACGGCCTCTACGCCTCGGTCTTCGCTCCGCTCTGGCTGCGCCTGCTGGGAATGGAGGTCGGCCGCAACGCCGAAGTCTCGACCGCCGAAGGCATGGTGCCGGAATTGTTGACCTTGGGCGACGATTGTTTCATCGCCGACGGCGCCATGCTCGGCGACGAAGAGGTGCGGGGCGGCTGGATGGTTCTCAAACCCACGCGCATCGGCCATCGTTCCTTTGTCGGCAACGGCGCTTATGTGCCCGACGGCGCGGTCGTGCCGGAGGACGTTTTGATCGGCGTGCAAACGCGCGCCCCGATGAACGAGCAACTCAAGCCGGGACAGACGTGGATGGGAACGCCGCCCTTGTTGCTGCCCGCGCGGGAGCGGGTGGGCGGCTTTGCTGAATCGCTGACCTTTCGCCCCGGCGCCTGGCGGCGTTTCGGACGCGGGCTGGTGGAGATTTTGCGCATCGTCCTGCCGCTGGCCTTCGTCATCGCCGCCGGCTATCTCATCGTGGACCTGGTGATGCCGCTGGCGGAAGAAGACGCCTGGCTGGCGAAGATCGCCGGCGCCCTCGTCGTGGCTGGCTTCCTCTTTGGCGCCGCCTCATTCGTGCTGGTGGCGGCCCTCAAATGGATGCTGGTGGGCCGTTACCGCCCGCGGGCGGCGCCCATGTGGACGCCGTTCGTCTGGATCAGCGAAGCGGTCACCAATTTGTATGAATCGCTGGCCGTGCCCAATTTTCTGGACGTGCTGCGCGGCACTCCCATGCTGCCGTGGGCGCTGCGTCTGCTGGGCGTTCGCATTGGCAAAGGCGTCTATTTGAATACGACCGACCTGACCGAATTCGACTGTGTCCGCATCGGCGACGGCGCGGAGTTGAACGCCTGGTGCGGTCCCCAAACGCATCTGTTCGAGGATCGCGTCATGAAGATCGGGCGGGTGGATATTGGCGCGGGTGTGACGGTGGGCGCGCGCAGCACCATTCTTTACGGCTCGCATGTGGGGGACAACGCGCGTCTGGGGCCGCTGACGCTTGTGGCCAAAGGCGAGCGCCTGCCGGAAGGAACCCGCTGGGAAGGCTCGCCCGCCCGCGCGGCGGCGGCGTCCGGCGCTCAACGCTGAAAACTAATGGCCGAAATGGGCTTGAACGGCGCTGCTTATGCCTGAGCGTCCGGACGTGCGCACACGCCGCCTCGTCGCCGAAGATTGCAGAGTCTTCGGCGTCTCATGATACTCGCGGACATCCATCCGTCTTCGCAGTCCGGGAAATAGCGGGACACTACTGCGCCTCGAACGGGAAGAAGGGGTTGCTGAGTTGTTTTCCCTGCCCATCGTTTCCCTGAATCGCCGGCCTCGATTTTACAAATCCATGACATTTTGCTCCTCTCCGGCGGCTAATCTGGCTATCAGTTGGATGTTCCAACAGTCATGGCAAAACTCCGCCCCAATCGAAAACCGGTGTTCTTCTGGCAGGGGGCGTTGATTCTGCTGCCGGTGGTGGTGCTGGCGGCCGTCAGCCTGGTATCCTTGCGCCAGGATTCGCGGGCCGCCGAAGCGGACGCGCGCCGCCGAGCCTCCGAGAACGCCCAGAGCCTGGCCCGCGCCGTGCGTTCCTCCGTCAACGACGAATTGCAGCGCTTCCTCACGCTGCAAAATGTTTGGACGCTGGATTTGTTTTCCGCCAGTCAGCCCTATGTTAGCAATGCTCCCGACACGCAGCTTAATGCGGACGTTGAGAAGTGGGAGCGGGATTTTCCGGGGCTGACGCTGGCTGACTTGGCCGTCCCGCAGGGTAAAATTCTGTCGGATGGCCGGCAGATCGAGCCGCCGGATTTTCCGATTGTACCCACGCCGCCCAAGTGGTTTCGGGAACTTTCGCCGGCGCAAAAATGCCGGTGGGAGGATCTGCGTTCCGCCGCCAGCCCCGCGGATAGCAAAGCGCGCCAGGAGGCTTTTCTGACCAACCAACCGTCGGAGGATGCCAGGGACGCGGCATTCTTCCTGGCCTTTCGACCGGACCAGATTCTTGGCGGCGCGCGCCCGCTGGCAACGGAGACGGGAGTTTCCTTCCAAGACATTGCCTGCTATCGCCTGCTGTCCGCCACGGACGCCGAACTCTCCACTCCGCTGTTGAATTCAGTCTGGAATCAGGCGTTTGAATCGCCTTCGTTCATCGCCCAGAAACTGCTGGACCTCGCCGGGGGATTAACCAACCGGGCGGACGCCGCCAGCCGGCAAAAATATCTCTGGATGCGGACCTACTGGAGCTGCCAATCGCGCGCCAGGGAATGTCTTGGCCCAATTCGGGATTTGCCCGATTTGAAGCCTTGGAAACCGCTCTGGTGGTCGCATTGGACGCGCCGCGGCGAAACGCTCGCCATTCTTCAGGCGATGACATTCGTCAATCCCGGAGTTGATTCCGCGGGCGATTCGCTCTCGGGTCAGGGTTATCAAGTCTGGTTTGTGCCGCGCGCGGTGGTCGAGGCGATTTTCACCAAGGCTTTGACGGAGAATAGATTCCTGATTCCAGATTATGCCGCGCCCGCGCTCGCGGTTGAGGGCTGGCCGCTGCCTTTGCGCGGCGCGTTTGCCACCGCCGATGGGAAGGACCTTCTCGGACGCTCCGAACTGCGGGCCGGGAGTTCCTTCGCGCAGGATGCCATCCGCTTCGACCTGGAATTCTTTCTGACTAGCCGGGACCAGATGCTTTCCGCCGAGCGGCGGCGGGCGAGACTTTTCGCCGGGCTGATCCTGGGAACGGCCTTCGCGGCTCTGGCCGGGTTGGTCGCGGCGCGGCGGGCGTTTTACCGGCAATTGGAGCTGAACGAAATGAAATCCAATTTCGTCTCCAGCGTCTCGCACGAATTGCGCGCGCCCATCGCCTCCGTCCGCCTCATGGCCGAGAATCTGGAGCGCGGCAAGATTCCCGAAGCGCCCCGCCAGCGCGAATACTTCGGCTTCATCGTGCAGGAATGCCGCCGCCTCTCCGCGCTTATCGAGAACGTGCTGGATTTCTCCCGCATTGAGCAGGGCCGCAAACAGTATGAGTTCGAGCCGACTGACGTGCTCGCGATGGCGCGGACCACGGCGCGATTGATGGCGCCCTGCGCGGCGGAAAAGGGCGTGAAACTGGAAACGGACGGCGTCGAACCTCCCGCGGCCCCCATCGAATTGAACGTGGACGGGCGCGCCTTGCAGCAGGCTCTGGTCAATCTGATTGACAATGCCATCAAACACTCGCCAGCGGGCGAGACGGTGACGATTGGCGTTGAAAGGCGGGAAGGAACGGCTCCTGTCGTTGGCCTGTATGTGGCCGATCACGGCCCCGGCATCCCGGCGGAGGAGCACGACAAGATTTTCGAGCGGTTTTACCGGCGCGGTTCGGAGTTGCGCCGGGAGACGCAGGGTGTTGGAATCGGCTTGAGCGTGGTGCGGCACGTCGTGGCGGCGCATGGCGGGCGCGTGCTGGTGCAAAGCGCCGCGGGGCAGGGGAGCCGCTTCACCATCGAATTGCCGGCGCGGAGCCAACATGAATGAACGAATTCTAATCATCGAAGACGAATTGGCCATGCGCACCGCCCTGGCCGACCTCCTCTCCGCCGAAGGCTACCGCGTCCTTTCCGCCGCCGACGGCGAGCGCGGCCTTCAGCGCGCCCTGGAGGAGAAACCCGACCTCATCCTGCTCGACATCATGATGCCCAAGCTCGACGGTTTCGCCTTGTGCGCCGAGTTGCGCCGCCGGGCAAGCGCCGTGCCCGTTCTCATGCTCACGGCCAAGGGCCAGGTAGAGGACCGCGTGGCCGGCCTGGACTCCGGCGCGGACGATTACCTCGTCAAACCGTTCAGCACCGAGGAACTGCTGGCCCGCGCGCGCGCCCTGCTGCGGCGCATGGAACGCAATTCCCCGCTGCCGTCGAAGTTGAAGTTGGGTGGATTGGAAATTGACCTCGCCCGCCAAACCGCCGTCCGCGGCAATCACCCGGTGCATCTGACGGCCAAGGAGTTTGCCATGCTGCGCCTGATGGCCCAGGCGGAAGGCGAGCCGGTCACGCGCGAAAAATTTCTTGACGCGGTCTGGGGTTACGCCGCCTTTCCGACGACGCGCACGGTGGACAACCACATCGCCAGCCTGCGCGCCAAGCTGGAAAAGAACCCCGACGCGCCGCGGCATCTCAAGACGGTGCATGGGGTGGGGTACAAACTGGAGTTGTGATTTTGCAAAAGCGTGACAAACGGAAATGGCGTCTCTGGCAGGCTGCAACCATGCGAACTATGAAAACAACATTGTGCGTTCTGACGATTCTTCTGGCCGCGGCCCTCGCGCCGGCCCAAACCAACAGCCTCACCGCGCTCCTGCAACAGGGGTTGATCGAGGAACAGGCCAACCGCAATCTCGACGCGGCCATTGCCGATTACCAGTCGCTGGCCGCGCAATTTGACAAGGACCGCCAATTGGCGGCGACGGCGGTCTTCCGGCTGGGCGAATGTTACCGCGCCCAGGGGAAAACCAACGAAGCCGCCGCGCAATACCAGCGCATCGTCCACGATTTCTCCGACCAGACGACGCTCGCCATGATGAGCCGGGAGAACTTGACGGGGCTTGGGGCCGCGGCGCCGCAACCGGCGGCATCTGAGAATCCAGAGGCAAATCTTTGGAATTCGGTGAAGAATCTCTCGCGGGCAGACGTTGAAAAAGCCCTTCCGACGCTGGCGCCTGACGCTGTGCTGACAAGCCTTTTGCAGCAACGCAACGAGGCGGAAAACAAACTCGCCGGCCTGGCAGCTAATTTTACGACAAACAACGCGGTGATGGTCTCACAAGAAAACGTTTTGGAGAGGATTAACAAACAGATTTCCGACAGGATTGACGGGATTTTGATGGCTTTGAAACTGCGGGCCGAGGCGGCCGGGCCGGCTCTCCCGGACGCGGCCCGCCAACGGCAGCAACAATTCCTGGAGGAAGAAATCAAGGTGGTTGAACAGGAAGTCCACACGCAGGAAGCCCAATTCAAGGCGGGGGTGTTGCCGAAAGAGGGATCATGGGCGGCTGAGCAGAAACTGCTTGAACTCAAACAGCAGTTGGCGGCGCTGGAAGCAGGCCAGGCGATTTCACCGCAGGCCATCGCTCCCACGAGCGACGAAGAGAATGAAATCCAGCACATCCGGCAGATGATCCAGAACAGCCCGGATTTGATCAATGCGGGGGAAAACCCGCCTCTGGTCAGCGCGGCCGCGTCGGACCATCTCCGCGTGGCGCAATATCTCCTGGACGCCAACGCCAACGTGAATGTGAGAAACGCCGGGAAAGAGACACCACTGATTGCGGCGGCATCGCAGGGACACAAGGCGATGGTCGAACTGCTTTTGAATCACGGCGCCGATATCAACGCCAAAAGCGGTCGGGGTCAAACCGCGCTTTACAACGTTGCCGACAAAGGTTTTGAAGCCGTTGCCGACGTTTTGCTGGCGCGGAAGGCGGATGTGAACCTGGCGGATAACCATGGATTTACACCGCTGTGTGTGGCGGCACCCAAGTCCCGGGCGAAAATCATCCAAATGCTGCTTGCGGCCGGGGCGAATCCGAACTTGAAGAGCACGGGTGATGACACGGCTCTGATGCGGGCCGCCGACGGCGACTCGGAAATTGTCAAAGCACTGCTCGCGGCAGGCGCTGATCCGAACGCGAAATCCAAAGGCGGGGAAGCTCCGCTAATGTTGGCAGTTCAGCGCGGTTCACCGGAAACTGTCAAAGCGCTTCTGGCGGCGGGCGCCGAACCGAACACGGAAGATAAACAAGGAATGATGCCATTGAGTCATGCCATAGAAAGCGGTTCGCTGGAATCCGTAAAACTGCTTCTGGCCGCGAAGGCCGACCCCAACGGAGGAAAGTTGGACGCGCCGTTGATTTGCGCCATCCACAAACAGGACACCGCATTGGCTGAACTCCTGCTCAATGCCGGCGCGGACCCCAATGCGCCCGGCGCTGTCTCTGATGGATGGAGGGGACCTGATAATGATATGAATTTCTTCAACAATCGCAGCCACATAACACCTTTGTGGCTCGCAACTTATTGGAACGAACTTCCGATGGTAACGCTGCTTCTGAAATTCAAGGCTGACCCGAATGATGAGCAAACGGATGGGTGGCCGCTGCTGTTCCGCGCCGTGGATCATCCCGACATTCTCGAAGCGCTGCTTGACGCGGGGGCAAAAGTCGATGCGCGCGACCCAACAGGCAACAGTAAACGAACGGCGCTGGGGGCTGCCACTGGATGGAATCATGTCGCGGCTGTGGATATTCTGCTGAAACACGGCGCGGACCCCAATGCGCGCGAAGGAAACGGGGCTACCGCCTTGCATACGGCGGCATATCGTGTGAACTTCAGCCCTCCCGAGGATCGCAAGATTTTCGAGTTGCTGCTCAACCATCATGCCGATCCTAACGCGCAAGGTGATAATGGCGACACACCATTCAGTATTCTCAACCGGGCTGGAGACTCCAAAACCGTCCTCGACATTGCCGATTTGATGCGCCAGCACGGCGCGTTGGAAAATCCGCCGCATTGGGATAGAATCGAAGTCAACCGCCTTTCAGGCCAGTCGCCGGCCGCGGTATTCCGAAAAAACGACAATGAGTGGAACCGGTTCACGCTCCTGGAAACGATTGCCAATTATTATGTGGCAGGATACAATCATTCTCGAAGAATACCTCCTTTCCAGCCGGGCGGATATCAACCGCCGGTTGATGTTCTGACCCCGTACCAACCCAATGGGATGCCCTTTCCCGACCTGACACGCGTCGTGATCGTGCGACCGAGCCAGGGATCGACCAACCAAACGCGGATGACGGTCAATTTGCTCAACAGCACCAACGGAATTGATTGCTCGAAAGACGTGCCGTTGGAATTCGGGGACATGGTGGAAATCGCGGTACGCGACCATTCGCTGGGAGACGCGCCTGTGAAATTGACCGACAGCCAATGTGACACGATTCTCAATTATCTGAAAGGCAAGGTTCAACTGGTCGTGCGCGATCAGAAAGCGGAACTGCCGCTGGATCCCGTTGGCGAGGCGTCAGTCCTTCGCAATGTTCTGAATCAGCAGGACGCCCAAAAACTGATCTTGTCTTCGTCCGACCTCTCGCGTGTGAAGGTCTCCCGCCACGACCCGAAGACGGGTGAAAAGCGAGAATGCATTGTGGATTGCACCAAGTCCGGGGGGAATGAGCAGCCAGGGGCGGCGTTACCGATGGGACCGCCCCCGCCTCGACCGGCTGGGATCCCAATGCAGGGCATACCCGCTCCGCGCAGGGTGCCAGCCATCGACAGTTATCTTCCCGGCCAGCCCGTCGGGAACCCGTCGATGGCATCGACCGATCTCCGGCTCCGGGACGGCGACGTGATAGAAGTGCCGGACAAGCCGTGAGCGTTCAAATCGGAAGATGAACGCCAAAGAGAAGCCAAAACGCAAAGGGCATGAGACGCCAAGACGCCGGGGAAAACGAAACATCCAAGATCGGGAGGGGCGAGCGCCTGCGAGACCCTAATTCGATTGAGACATTAGGAGGGCGTGGCGGCGCTCCACCCTCCCGGGAGGAACCTGGAATTCTGTCACGCGGCTAATTGGCGCAGGACATAAGGCAATATCCCCCCGTGCCGGTAGTAGTCGATCTCCACCGGCGTGTCGATGCGGCAGGCGACGGCCACATCCTCGACCTGTCCGTTGGAGCGGGTGATGCGCAAGGTCAGGTCTTGCCGCGGCTTGAGTTGGTCGTCCAATCCCAAAACATCGTAAGTTTCCGTGCCGTCCAGGCGCAGGGTCTGGACGGAGGCGCCGTCCTTGAATTGCAAGGGCAGCACGCCCATGCCGACGAGGTTCGAGCGGTGAATGCGCTCGAAGCTTTGCGCGACCACCGTCTTGACACCCAGCAGACGTGTGCCCTTGGCCGCCCAATCGCGCGAACTGCCCGTCCCATATTCCTGCCCCGCCAGGACGATGAGCGGCGTTTTGGTGCGCGCGTATTCCACCGCCGCGTCGAAGATGCTCATTTGCCCGCCGCCGGGCTGGAGACGCGTGACGCCGCCTTCCACACCGGGGGTCATCAGGTTCTTGATGCGCACGTTGGCAAAGGTCCCGCGCGTCATGACGCGGTCGTTGCCCCGGCGCGAGCCGTAGCTGTTGAAATCCACGAAATTGACCCCGCGCCCGATCAAGTATTGGCCGGCGGGCGAAGTTTTTTTGATGCTGCCGGCGGGGGAGATGTGATCGGTCGTGACGCTGTCGCCAAAAATGCCGAGCGGGCGGGCGCCGTTGATGCCGGTGATGTGGCCGGGTTGCAAACTGAAGTTCTCGAAGAAGGGCGGTTGCTGGATGTAAGTGCTGGCGGCATCCCACTGGTAAACCTGGCCGGCGGCGGCGGGGATTTCATTCCACTTGGGATTCTGCGCGGCGAAGTCCCGGTACAATCGCCGGAACACTTCCGGCTTGAGGGCCGCCCGCATCGCCTCGCGCACTTCCTGCTGGGCGGGCCAGAGATCGCGCAGATAAACGTCGCGGTTCCCGGCCCGGCCGAGCGGCTCGGTTGTCAAATCTATTGTGACGCGGCCCGCCAGCGCGAACGCCACCACCAGCGGCGGGGACATGAGGAAATTGGCCTTGATGCTCTGATGCACGCGCGCCTCGAAATTGCGGTTGCCCGACAGCACCGCGGCGGCAATCGCGTCGTTTTTCGTCACCGCCTCCTCGACGGGCGCGGCCAGCGGGCCGGAGTTGCCGATGCAGGTCGTGCAGCCGTAGCCGACCAAATTAAAGCCCAGTTGGTCCAGATACGGCTGCAAACCGGTCTTGTTCAAATAATCGGTCACCACGCGCGAGCCGGGCGCCAGCGACGCCTTGACCAGCGGATGGGGCTTGAGGCCGGCCTCGACCGCTTTTTTCGCGAGCAACCCCGCCGCCAGCATGACCGACGGATTGCTGGTGTTGGTGCAACTGGTGATGGCGGCGATGAGCACGTCCCCGTGGCGAAGCTCTCCGCCGCCCGCGACGGCGAAGGCCCGGCCCAATTCCGCCGGGGCCTTGCCAAAGCCATTCTCGGCCGCCGGCTTGGAGAAGGCCTTGACGAACTCGTCCTTGAGTTTGCCCAGTTCGATTCTGTCCTGCGGCCGCTTCGGCCCGGCGACGCTCGGGGTTACGGTCGCCAAATCCAACTCCAGGTCCGTCGAGTAAGCGATGTCCCCCTTGTCGGGCATGCCGAAGAGTCCCTGGGCGCGGAAATAATTTTCGTAAAGGCGGCAATGCTCCTCGCTCCGGCCGGTCTGGCGCAGATACTCGACGCATTCGGCGTCGATGGGGAAGAAGCCCATGGTGGCGCCGTATTCGGGCGCCATGTTGGCAATCGTGGCGCGGTCCACCACCGCCAGCGCGGACGCGCCCGGCCCGTAAAACTCCACAAATTTTCCCACCACCTTCGCCGCCCGCAGCTTCTGCGTGACCGTCAACGCCAGGTCCGTCGCCGTCACGCCCGCGTTGAGCGTTCCAGTCAAATAGACCCCTACCACGTCCGGCGTCAGAAAATAAACCGGCTGGCCGAGCATCCCGGCCTCGGCTTCGATGCCGCCGACGCCCCAGCCGACAATCCCCAGGCCGTTGATCATGGTGGTGTGGGAATCGGTGCCGACCAGCGTGTCCGGGTAATAGACCGGCGGCCGGCCGCCGCACAGAACGCCCTTGGCGAGGTATTCGAGGTTGACTTGATGGACGATGCCGATGCCGGGCGGAACGACCTTGAAGGTGTCGAAGGCCTGCATGCCCCATTTGAGGAATTGGTAGCGCTCGCGGTTGCGCTGGAATTCCATGTCCAGATTCAGGGCCAGCGCGCCCGCCGTCCCGGCGAAATCGACCTGCACGGAATGGTCCACGACCAAATCCACCGGCACCAGCGGTTCAATGATCCCGGGGTTTTTGCCCAGCTTGAGCGCGGCTGAGCGCATCGCGGCCAGATCGACCAGGAGCGGCACGCCGGTGAAATCCTGCAAGACAATGCGGGCGACGATGAAGGGAATCTCTTCCGCGCGGGCGGCCTTGGGTTTCCATTGGGCCAGTTGGCGGACATGGGTTTCGGAAACCCTTTTTCCGTCGCAATTCCGCAGGATCGATTCGAGGACGAGGCGGATGGAAACGGGCAGTTTTGAAATCGGACCCACGCCGGCCTTTTCCAAAGAGGGCAGGGAGTAGAAGGCGCCCTTTTTCCCGTCGCCAAGGTCAAATTCCTTCAGGCTATCGAATAAATTATGCGTCATGCTCATAAGCTGGGCGCCCGGCCGGTCACGCCTTGCGCCCCGGCAAAATGCGGCGCGCGCGCGCCGGAGTCAAGGCGCTCTGTTGCGAATTCTGGGGCAGGATGGTCCGTTTATGGGATTAAACCGATTCAAGGGGTCACGACATCGTCCACGGCACGCGGCGTTCAGGACAAGCGTCGGCTCCTCGGACAGGTGATTGGAGATTGCTTGAACGAAGGGCTGAAAGAAATACGAAGGGGCGATGTTCAGCCAGCTTTTCAAGCGACAGCGGGAACTACCCTTTGGCGCCAAGCTGCAGAACCACGGGCTGAATTCGCGGATGAACGACGAGTTCAAGAAGTTCTTTTCCACCTGGCAATTTGAGCCGATCATGCGCAACGTCACGACGAACCGCTATTGGATTAACACCAACCTGCTCGTGTTGAAGGTTGGGAGGAAATCCTACAACCTCGCCCAGTCCGTGATCGCGATTATCGACGCCTACATGGATGCCAAGCAAGAGTCGTTCAACGCGTTCCTTCGTGCGTGCCATAGAATGAAGGACGTGATGGCGGCCTCTCCGGCTGAGGTGGAGGAATTTATCATGGAATTGCTGGCTCCAAAAGTGGATGCCCGCCAGTTTGAAATCGTCAGTTTCTCCATCCTGAAATATTTCCACCACGACCAGTTCGTCTATTTCGGGCTCACATTGGACGAAATCAAAAAGGAGCATCTGAGGCTTTTCAAGACCGGACGGACGAACGCCAACGACGGCGGCATTGACTTCGTCATGAAACCGCTGGGTCGCTTCTTCCAGGTTACCGAATCTCTGGACGTGAGGAAATACTTTCTGGATATCGACAAGTTAGAGAGATTTCCAGTCTCGTTTGTGATAAAGTCGGAGGAACCATACCGTCGCTGAAGGCACGGCTGGAGCGAGGGGCCAAAGACTTATACGCGGTCGAGAGCATCGTGACAGCCTAAGTGGAGTGCATTGAGGAAATCATCAATGTGCCAAGGCTGCGCCAATGCGTTTACAGGGCAGTAAAACAGCATTATCTGCCTGCCATCATGGATGAGATAGTCAAGCAGAGCAAAGTAGAGTTCAACTACAGTGAGGAAACGGACGCTGCCGAGGCCGAGGAATAGGTCCTGACAGTGTGGAGTTCAACCGAAATTTGCGGGCCAAGGCCCTTATATGTTATCGAGCAGAATCAATCCGTTGCCTCACGGTGTTTTTCTGGTTTGACTGGCCTGTTGATACGATTGCGCGTCCGCGGCCAGGCGGGTTGCCAGGTCGGTTTCGTGCGCGGCTTGGGCCAGTTGCAGGGCACGTTGGGCGACCGCTGCCGCCTGGGCGTGGCGTCCCGCCCCGGCGTAGGCCGCCGCCAGCCGGCCCAACATGAAATGCGCTTCGGCCAATTGCGGGCGCAGTCGGGCCACTTCTTCGTACTCACTCAGAGCCTCATCCAGCCGGCCCAGGCCAAGCAGGATGCCTCCAATATTGAAATGGGCTTCGGCAAATTCCGGGTTCAATTGCGCCGCCCGCTGGAATTGCGCCAGCGCCTGGCTGGTCTCCCCCTGCCGCAGCAGGATGTTGCCAAGATCATTGTGCGCCAGCGCGTAGTCGGGGTCCAGGGCGAGCGCCTTTTCGTAGTGGGCCTGCGCCTCTCGCATCTGGCCGGCTTGCAGCAACGCGAAGCCCAGGTTGCACCAGGCCGCGGCGAAATCCGGCCGCCATTGCAGCGCCAATTGGAAGTTGGTGATGGCGGCGGGCATGTCGCCCTTTTTCAAATAGGCCTGGCCGATGTCATAATACGCGTCCGGGACGTTGGGTTGCAGCGCCACGGCCCTCCGGCTGTGTTCAATCGATTCGTCCAACCGGCCTTTTTGCAACAGCGCGCAGCCGAGATTGATCTCCCCCACGGGATCGTCCGGTTCGATGGCAAGGGATTCACGCGACAGCCGGATGGCCTCGTCCACCTGGCCTTTTTCCAGGAGCGCATGGCTCAGGTTGTTGCGGGCGATGAATGAATCCGGACTGTTCCGCAAGGTGGCCTGCCAGAGCGTCTGGCTGTCCGCATAATTCCCGCATTGTTTCCAGGTCAAAACGCCCAGCAGCGACAGCAACGCCGCGCAGGCCAGCGGCCGCGCCGCCCGCCCGGCCGCGCCCATGCGCGTGAAGAGCCTCTCCAGCCCCGCCGCCGCCAAAGCCAGCGGTCCGATGCTGGCCGCGTATTGGTAGTGGTCCGCCACGAACGAATAACGAAAGGTGTACTCCATGATGAAGCCCAGCAACGGCGAGAGCGTGGCCACGTAATAAAGAGCCGCCGTTTCCGGTCCCCGGCCGGCCCGCTTGCGCAACGCCAAAATCGCGCCGCCCGCGGCGATGCCGCCCGCGAGCCAAATCCAGTCCAGTGGGTTGCCGACGCTTGTATGCCAGCGCGAATAACTGAAGGAAAGGCTTGCCGGCCAGGCAAGTTTGCCCGCGTAAAACCACACTGCCCGGCTGGCGATCAGCAAGCGCGCGGTCCAGCCGATGGAGAAAGTCGAGGCAGTGGTGAACTGGTGGTATCGTTCCCACCACATCGACACCAACCCCATTGCCAGCCCCATCACCAGAAACGGCGCCAATTGCAGCAGGCGGGCCAGGCGGATCGGTCTGCGTTTCAACCACAACATCAGCAGCAGCGCCGCCGGCAGCGTGCAGGCGGTCGTTTTAGCCGCCAGCGCCAACCCTTGGCAGCACAGCGCCGCCCCATACCACCACCACCGCCTGGGGCCTTCCTCGACAAACTCCAGCCAGCTTCGCGCCGCCAGCAGGCAGAAGAACAACGACAACACGTTCTTCAACTCCGTCACCCACGCGACGGACTCCACCTGCACGGGGTGCAGCGCGAAAAGAGCCGCCGCCAGCCAGGCCCCCGGCAGCCCCAGGCGCCGGAGCAATCGCCACAGCAGCAGCGCGTTGCAGGCGTGCAGCAGCAGGTTGACCCAATGATACCCGGCAGGCGCCAGTCCCCAAAACCCCCGCTCCATCCGCAACGCGGAATAGACCAGCGGGAAATACTGCGACGGCGAATCGAGCGAAAACCATATCCGCCTCAACCCGTCGGGCGCCGTCAGCAGGGTGTTGTTGGTGACATAAACATCGTCGTCCCAGATGAACCGGGCGTGCCAGGCGGGTTGATACGCCAGCACCGTTGCCAGAGCCAGCAGCAGACCTAGCCCGCATATTTCGTAGCGCGGCGAATACCGCCTCCAATTTGTCGGTAGGGCGGCGCTGCCGCGCCGCCCAAATATCAGGGCGAAGCGGCAGCTTCGCCCTACCAAACTGCGAAATATGCGGCCCAAAAGCCAGGCTTGTCCGCGTTTGGGACGAAATTCAGCGGGCATCGCCGCCTCCCTGGCGCCGCAAGATTTCGGCCACCCTTGATTGCGCCGGCGCCAAATTCGGCAGAAGCGCGAGCGCCTTCTGGTATTCGGCGAGGGCCTCGTTGGTGCGGCCTTGCTCCAAAAGGATGTCGGCCACGTTGTAATGCGCCTCGCCGAAATCCGGCGCCAATACCGTCGCACGCCGGAAATGTTCCATTGCCTCGCCGGTCCGCCCCATCTGGCGGAGTATGCCGCCCAGATCGTTATGGGCCAGCGCGTAGTCAGGTTCCAACGCCAACGCCCTTTCATACGCCCTGGCGGCTTCCGGTAGGCGGCGTTCTTGCAGCAGGGCAAAACCCATGTTGCACCATGCGTCCGGGATGTCCGCGTTGATTTCCAGCGCCTTTTCGAACGCCTCAATCGCCTGGTCCATCCGGCCCATCTTCAAACAAGCCCGCCCAAGCGCGTCGTAAGAGTCTCCGCTGCGCGGTTGGGCGGCGATCGATTTGAGACAATGTTCCACGGCTTCCGCGCCTTTGCCTTCCCGCAGGCAAATCTCCGCCAAGTTCAGTTCCGCCTCCGGATCATCGCGACGCAACGCGAGGACTTCGCGGCACTGCTCCCGCGCTTCGTTCCATTGTCCCTTGTCAATGAACCACTTGCCCAGGCTGTTATGCGCGATCAGACTCTCTGGATGGACCCGCAGTGTCGCCTCCCACAACGTCCGGCTGTCCCGGTAAATCTCCGCGTGCCGTGATGTCAGCACGGCGCAGATGGCCACGGCGGCCGCGCCGGCGCCGATCATTGACGGGCGTAAAAGGGGCCGCGCCGCCAAGTCGCGCATCCCCCACGCCACCATGATCCACAGGCCCACGCTGGGCAGGTAGCTGTAACGGTCCGCCATCAACTGCGCCCCGGCCTGCACCACGCCAATTGTCGGCACCAGCATCCCCAAAAACCAGAACCAGCCGACCGCCAGATACGGCTGCGAACGCCGCCGCCAGACTGCCAGAAACGTCAGCCCCGCCAGCCCCGCCACCGCGCCAAAGACGGCAGCCGCGCGGAGCGGTTCGTGCGGATAGAATGAGGCCAATCCCACCGGCCAAAACTCCTTGGACAAGTAGCCCGCGTATGCCAGCGGGATATTGCCCAACCGCTCCAGCAACGGGTACACAGCCAGCGATGCCTCCGCCCCCGCCCGTTTCTGCACCAGAAAAGTGACCGCGCTGGACACGCTCGCCAGGATGAAAAAGGGAATTTTCTCCGCCGCCAGGCCGGCGATGGCCTCCCAACTGAAATCCCGCGCCAGGCGCCGCAACGGCCAGTAATCCAGCAACAGGAGAACGAACGGCAGCGTGACCAACATCGGCTTGGCCATCAGCCCGAGGGTGAAAAAGAGCAGCGCGGCCCCGTAGAAAACTCTGAACCTTGAATCCGGATTTCTCACCGTCTCCGTGTAGCGGACGTACGCCCCGACGGCGAGCATCCCAAAAAAGGCGCACAGCACGTCCTTGCGCTCCGCGACCCAGACCACCGATTGCACCCGCAACGGATGCAGCGCGAACAAGGCCGCCGCCAGCGCGCTGGGCCAGAGCGCCCCCGTCATCCGGCGCAGGAGCAGCAGCAGCAACACTGAGTTCGCCAAATGGAGCAGCACGCTTGTCAAATGATGTCCCGCCGCGTTCAGCCCATAGAACTGGCAATCGGCCATGTGGGATAGCCACGTGAGCGGATGCCAATTGACGGCGGCGGCGGTGGTAAAAGCCCATTTCAGGCCGCTCCAGCTCAAACCTTGCCGGACGTGCCAGTTGCCTGTCACATAGAAGGGGTCGTCATAGTTGACAAAACCGCACCGCAACGCCGGCCAAAAGGCGGCCAGCGTCATCGCGGCCAGCAACAGACATGCGCCCCAGGTTTGGCGCCG
The DNA here is from genome assembly GCA_003138485.1 of Verrucomicrobiales bacterium. Classification (GTDB taxonomy): domain Bacteria; phylum Verrucomicrobiota; class Verrucomicrobiia; order Limisphaerales; family Palsa-1400; genus PLGF01. The sequence continues at coordinate 19,936 of PLGF01000116.1, forward strand.
GCTTCCTGATTCTGTCATCGCGCCCCATCCTAACCGCCCGGCCCGCGAAACAGAAGGCGTAATTGATTTCTAAGGATGGAGGAGTTTGAACTGGAGGAAGCCGCCCCGCAAATTGGCCGCGTCGTCAAAGCCGCGCCCATTCAGGGCGCACGCGGCCAGATAACCGCGCTGCCCTTTCTGGCAATAAGCCACGATGCGGCGGTCCCGCGGCAATTCTGCCAGACGGTCCCGCAGTTGGGCCAGCGGGATGTTCACCGCGTTCTTGAGTTTGCCGAATTGCTCCACTTCATCCGGGTCGCGGACATCCAGCAGGTATTCGCCGTCAGGTTCCCAGGTTTCCGGCGCGGCGGTCGCAAGGTCGCCCCGCGCAATGTGACTGGCCACAAATCCCGCCGTGTTCACCGGATCATTGGCGGAACCGAAGGGAGGAGAATAGGCAAGGTCAAGATTCTCCAAATCGAAGACGCTCATTTTCCCGGTGATGGCCGTCGCCAACACATCGACGCGTTTGTCGATGCCCTTTTCACCCAACACCTGTGCGCCCAGCAGGCGGCCTGTGCCTTCCTCGGCGACGATCTTGATGAGCACCGGCGTCGCGCCGGGATAATAATGCGCGTGACTGTTGTCCCGCGTGAGACTGGTAAAGAACGTGTAGCCCGCCTTCGTCGCCTGGGAACTGTTAAGGCCGGTGAATCCGGCGGTCATGTTCAGGACCCGGACGATGGAGGTGCCCAGCGCGCCGGGATAAACCAGGCGGGCGCCGGCCGCGTTGGCGCCGGCGATCCGCCCCTGGCGGTTGGCCGGGCCGGCCAGCGCGATGCGCGCCCGCGCCCCGGAAAGCGCGTGCGTCGTTTCCGCCGCGTCGCCAACCGCGTAGATATTGGGGTCGGAAGACTCCATGCGGCCGTTGGTTTTCACGCCGCCGGTTTCGCCGATTTCAAGCCCCGCCGCCCGGGCCAGTTCCACTTCCGCTTTCACGCCCACGCTCATTAAAATCAAGTCCGCCTGCAATGTGCTCCCATCGGCGAACTCCACGCCCTGGCCGGTGAACCGCGTCGCGGCCGCGCTGGTCTTGAAGTCAAAATCGTCACTGCGGATTTGATTTTGCAGATGAACCGCCATATCGCGATCCAACAACGGGAGGATGTGCGGATTGCGCTCCACAATGGTGACGTGAAGGCCGCGATGGTGAAAGGCTTCCGCCATTTCCAGCCCGATGAAACCGCCGCCGATGACGACCGCCCGGCGGGGTTGGCGTTCATTGACGAACGCCGCGATGCGGTCCATATCCGGGATGTCTCGCAGCGTGAAGACATGAGGCAGGTCCGCTCCGGGAATGGGCGGCACGATGGGCTTGGCGCCCTGGCTCAAGACCAGTTTGTCGTAAGGCACATCACGCCGGCTGCCATCGGGTCCTTTGACACAGATGGTTTTGGCGGCTCGATTGATGGAAAGAACTTCATGGTTGACGTGCGCGCGCACACGCGACCGTTCCCAGAATCTTTCCGGCGTCATGACGATCAATTTGGCGCGGTCGTCAATTTCACCCGCGATAAAATACGGCAGGCCGCAGTTGGCGAAGGAGATGTAAGGTCCGCGTTCAAAGACCTGGATTTCAGCGTTTTCGTCAACGCGGCGGGCCTTGGCGGCGGCGGAAGCGCCCCCAGCCACGCCCCCGACAATCACAATGCGGCGGGGATTCTTCATAAATCAGGCTCCACTCTTTGTTGCGCAGCAGGAGCCGCAGCTTTGGGCGTGATTCCACGGCATTTTTGCCAGCAGCAGCGCCAATCCACACAGGCCCGTAAGCCCGGCGAATAAAAGCCCGCAGCCGGTCACCAGCGGGATGATGGCGAAGAGCGGGTTGACGACAAGCGCCAGAACCGAGCCTGCGGCAGAAACCAGCCCGATAGTGATTTGCACCTGGCGCATCAGAGGCAGAACGCCGCTCTGTCCGTGGATGACAGGCAACCCCGCATCCATCCACGCCTGCGTGCCTCCTTCGACCAGCACGCAACCGCGCGCTCCGGCCCGCTCGAGCTTGTCTATCGCCTGGCGCGCTCGTCCGCCGGACTGGCAAAGCACATAAACCGGCGGTTCCCCAGCGCCGCGCTCCTTTTGAAAGGCGGCCGGGTCGAGGGTGTCGAGGGGGATGTTCCCGGCGCCCGGCACATGCGCGGTCTCGAACTCGCCCGGGGAGCGGACATCCAGCAACCGGGCGGGGCGGCCCTCCGAGATGAGGCGTTGAAGGTCGCGCGGTGTAATCGAAGATTTGGCTTGCGAAGTATTCATATTCGTTGTATGAACATATAGCTATAAAGGAATATGTCAAGCGCCAAAGCAAGTCATTTATTGTCGGAGGGGCAGTTGGAGCAGGTGGCCCTGCGCTTCCGGCTGCTGGGGGAGCCGATGCGCCTGCGAATCCTGCAAGCCGTGTGCGCCAGGCCGCGCACGGTGAGTGAGATTGTCGAGGCGGTGGAAACCACCCAGGCCAACGTTTCCAAACACCTCGCCCTGCTGGCCGGCGCCGGCATCCTGGCGCGCAAGAAGGATGGCCAGCGGGTTTATTACAGCATGAAGGACCCCCTGGCTCTGAAGCTGTGCGCCCTGGTCCACAAACAATTTGCATCCGGGTAGGCGCCCCGCTGTTCGCGCGGCAGAACGCCGCTCTGATTTTGATTGATTGTGTATCGGGGAAATGCTAGAATTCCCCTTCAGAAAGCGAACCCTTGTCCAGAGGACCGGAATTATGCGTGTCAAAGAGCGTTTTGCCATGAGTCAATGTCACTTATCGGCGCAAGCCGCGGTCGTTTGCGCGGCTGCCGGATGGCTGTGGCTGGCGGCGGCGGTTCCCAACAGCGTGGCGCAGGACGCGGCGCAGTTGATTTCCACCCACTCCACCGCGGTGCCTTTGCCCGCTGGGGGCAATGGCGATTCGGTGGACCCTCTAATCAGCCCGGATGGACGATTTGTCCTCTTCAACAGCACGGCGGGGAATTTGGCTCCGAACTGCGGCGGGCAGCTTTGTTCACAGGTTTTTTTGCGCGACCGCCGCAGCAACACGACTACGCTCGTAAGCGTCAATCTTAACGGTTTTGCCGGCAACGGCAGTTCGACCTATGGCGGTATGTCGCCGGACGGGCGCTACGTGGTGTTCACCAGTGATGCCAGTGATTTGGTGGCCGGGGACAGCAATGGATTCAGTGACATTTTTGTGCGGGACTTGGTGGCCCGAACCACCGTCCTGGCGAGTGTTTCCACCAGCGGCGTTGAGGGGAACGGTCCGTCCAGCTATCCCGTCATGACCCCGGATGGACGGTATGTGGCGTTCATCAGCACCTCCACCAACCTTGCCGGCGGAGGCAAAGATAATCCTGACATCTTCCTGCGCGATTTGGTGGCGCAGACGACGGTCTCGATGAGCAGCGCGGCCACTGGCTCCTCGACGGGCGCGATCATTTCCAGCCTGGCAATCAGCACGAACGGGAGATACGTGGCGTTTGTCAGCACGGCGACCACTCTGGTTCTTGGCGTGACGCAAAGCGGGGGTGAAGTGTATGTCCGCGACTTTTTGGGGGGCGGGATTTCATGGGCGAGCAGCAATGCCACGGTCACGGCCAAGGCCATTTTGGGTGGAACCGCCACTCCGGCCTCCGAACACCCGGTTATCAGCGACGACGGGACTTGGGTGGCCTTCAAGACCGGGCCGCTTTCAGTAACCACTCTTCCGTCCTTGGCGGTCATCTTTCAATATAACTCCGCCACGGCGGCGCTTACGACGGTTTATACCAACGGGATTTGCGTGCCCTACGGCAACGATTTTTATGGCCCGGAAATGACGCCGGACGGGCGTTTCATCGCGTTTACGTCGGGAGAACAGAGAACCACCACCAATGGCAGCATCCGCCTTTGGGATTCCGAAGCGGCCACCAACATCCTCGTCAGCACAAATCTCAATGGCGCTTATTCCACCAACACGCTGGCCCAGGCGCCGGCGGTCACACCGGACGGGCGATACGTGGTGTTCCTGAGCAGGGCGGGGGATTTGACGACCAATGCCGTTTCCATCGGCTCGCACATTTTCCGATGTGATCTGCAAGCGGGCGCGATGACGATGCTGGATGTCGATACCAATGGGGTTGGCTCGACCGATTTCACAGGCACGATGCCCAGTCTGAGCACCAACGGCCAGTTCGTTGCTTTTTCCGGGCCGGATGGCCAATTGGTGCCGTTGGATATCAACGGCGCGAACGATGTGTTCCTGAGGGACGCGACCGGCGGCACGACGCAAATGATCTCGCAGCGCGACCTCTCCGTGCCAGTGCGGTCGGGCGACAAACTCAGTTCGGTAAGTCCGCTCTCCATCAGCGCGGACGGACGGTGGGTGGCTTTCGCCAGTTACGCCAATGATTTGGTTCCGAATGACACGAACAACGCGAGCGACATTTTTGTGTGCGACCGCTGGAGCAGCAGCAACACCCTGGTGAGCGTCGGCCAAAATGGCGGTTCCGCGCTGGGAGGCGATTCCTTTGCGCCGACGATCAGCACCAACGGGCGGTATGTCGTCTTCGTCAGCGCGGCGACCAATCTGACGGCGGGCAACGTGATCACCGATCCCGGCACTTTCAATGTGTATCGCAGAGACCTCCAGGCGCAGACAACGCTGCTGGTCAGCGTGAGCACTGACGGTGTGCATTCCGGGAACAACGACTCCACCAGCCCCGTGATCAGTCAGGACGGCCGGTATGTGGCGTATCTTACCCAAGCAAACAATGTGGCGGCCGGCCAGACAGTATCCGGGGTGACCGAGTTCTGGACGATCTGGTCCGATCTTGGCGCGGGAACAAACCTGGCGATGGCCGGAGCCAACTCGACGCCAGTCGTTCCATCAATGAGCGCGGACGGACGTTTCATCGCTTATGGCATCGCTGTCTATATGCCCGGCAACAGCATCATCGAAACGTCGGTTTGGGACTCGCAGGAAGGGAAGAACATCTTTACCAACACCGGCAGTTCCACCTCCGCCTCGGTCGGCTCCGCGGCGATCAGCCCCGACGGGTCGCATTTGCTCTACCAGCTTGGCACAAGTAACAGGGTCCAGGACCTGGTCCACGGATCCAACATGCTCACGGTACTGGGTGCGCAAAGGATACGAAGCCCTGGCGTCTGGAGCGGCGACGGGCGCTATGTCTCGGTTGTCACAACATCGGCCATTTCAGCTTTGGACGGCAATAAGACCAACGACGTTTATCTTTTCGATCTTCTCTCTCCCACGCAGATATTGGTCAGCGTGAATTTCAGTCTGACGGGAAGTGGCAATGGCGCTTCTGATTGGCCGGCGGTCAGTTGGGACGGGCGCTACGTGGTGTTCCGCAGCTTTTCCACCAACCTTGTTGCCGGGCACACCCTAGCGCCCGACTTGTATCTCTACGACAGCGTCGCCGGATCCAACAGCGTTTTGACGCTGGAGCAGCCGGCGTCTGATTGGATGCAGCGCCCATGCAACCCGGTCATCAGCGTGGACGTCAGTTCCGCTGTCTTTCAAAGCTTTAGCTCCGGTCTCGGTTTCGGCCACGTCAGCCAGTCGCAGGATGTTTTCGCCGCCCTTCTCCCACCGGCCGCCAACGCGGACAGCGACGGGGACGGCATCCCGGACTGGTGGATGGTTCAGTACTTCGGGCATCTCACCGGCCAGGCCTTCGACCAATCGCTCCCGCAAGGCGATCCCAACGGCACGGGCATGACCACCCTGGAGGATTTTATTGCCGGCTCCAACCCGGACGATCCCAAATCCGTCTTTCAAGCTTCGGTGGCCCCGCCGCCCTCCCCGGGCGGGAGCGTGACGCTTGGTTGGTCCGCGGTGGCGGGACGGACCTACACTGTACAGTACAAAGACAATCTGGATGATCCCGTCTGGCAAACCTTGGGCGGCACTCCGACGATCAACGGAAACCAAGGGCAATTCACCGTGCCAACCGATCAGACGAGCCGCTATTATCGGATTGTCGTTCAGTGAGGCAAGGCCGCCAGGCTGGGAAACTGTGGCTCAGGGGGACAACAGAATTCTTCGGGGATCGCCCTCATCCTAATCTTCTCCCCCAGAGAAGGAACATCTGTCGCACGGCTCTGGTTTTGCGTGGGCGCATCCGGCTAATGCAGCGGCTCGATTTTCAAGTGGACGGCGGGCGATTCTCCCTCTCCTGGAGGAGAGGGCAGGGGTGAGGTCGAGCCCCCAAAGAAACCCGCCCTGCGCCCCGTGGCTTACCAATAAAAGTAAGCAGCACTGCCTGTCCGGGCCTGCATGTCTTTGAAATTCCGCCACTCCACATGGCCATCGAGCATGCCGACGTTGCCGCCAAGAGGGATGTTGCCGTTCAAATGGGCGCTGGGGCCGCCCTCAACATCCACCCAATTGTAGGTGACCATCACGGCATAATTATCGGAGTTTCCCGAAGCGTTTAGAGTCGCATCCGCCACGAGGACGCGGGAGGCCGGCTTGACCGGATAATAGACGCGATCAATATCGACCCGTTGCACATTTAAAAAGGAGTTGAGGTTCGTGGCAAAAGGGTCGGAAAAACCGGCGGTTTCTGGGAGTGCGGCGACGTAACCAAGGGAACTATAACCGAGATGCTCATAATTAGTAAAGCGCGTGAAATTGCCCTGCTCAGTAATTCCCGGAAGGGTTCCCGGACAATATAAGTTATTCCACTTGACCCCCGTATTTGTGACAAAGGAAACGACGGAGAATGAGGTGTCCCAAGCCCAATTCCCGCCACCATTGATGGGAAGATAGTTCCGGTTTTCGTTCCCATAGATTTGCAGGGCCATGTCGTACTGCCGCAAATTGGCGGCGCACTGCGCGATGATGGATTGCCCGGCGCCGCGGCCCAGCGACGGCAAAGCCAGTGCCGCCAGCAGCGCCAGCACGGCGAGGCTGGCCAGAAGATCCGTCCGCGTGAAACCCGGGTCTTGCGGCTGTGAACAGTTCAATTTTTCGCTCGTTTTCACGTCTTCTCCCAAAAATGCTTTGTTGACCCGACTTTATGGCGCCGCCCCCTCCAAAGCAAGCAGATTATGCGACAGCAAATAGTGCGGGGTGTGAGACAGAATTCTTCTGGTTGGGCCACGACGCCTGTTTGAGAAACAAAGCGGCGCTGGCGCGCGCGCACTCCAAGACCTGGCGGATTTTTGTAAGCTTCCTGTGTGCGCGAAGCGTCTTGGAGTGCGCGCGCGCCAGCGCCGCTTTGGCCCCGAATACAAGAACCTGATTGTGGTTCAGTGAGGCAGAGCCACCAGGCAGGGATACCGCGGCTTACCAATAGAAGTAAGCACCCATGCTTGTCCTGTTCTGCATGCCTTTGAAATTCCGCCACTCCACATGGCCGTCGAGCATGCCGGCGTTGCCGCCAAGCGGGATGTTGCCGTTCAAATGGGGACAGAGGTGAGGTTTCACCTGACCGTTTACGGTGTACCCGCCGTCGATATCCACCCAATTGTACGTGAGCATCGTGGAATAAGAATCGGAATTTCCTGATTCATTCAAAGTCGCATCCGCCACGAGAACACGCGAGGCCGGTTTAACCGGATAATAGACGCCGAGATAATTGACCTGCTGCAGATTTAAGGAGGTGTTGATGTTCGTGGCATAAACGCCCTCAAAACTGGCGGTCCCTTGGACGGTGGTGGCGTAACCAAGCACACTAAAGTAGCCGGGATCAAATTTAAAAAGGTTGAGATCATCCTGCTCCGTAAAACGCGGAGAAGTCCCCGGACAATACAAGGCACTCCATTTGACGCCGGAATTTGTGACAAAGGAAACGACCGAGGAGGCGGTGTCCCAAGGCCATTCGCCGTTCATATTGTTGGGAAGATTGTTCTGGTTTTCGTTGCCATAGATTTGCAGGGCCATGTCGTACTGCCGCAAATTGGCGGCGCACTGCGCGATGATGGATTGCCCGGCGCCGCGGCCCAGGGAGGGCAAAGCCAGCGCCGCCAGCAGCGCCAGCACGGCCAGGCTGGCCAGAAGGTCCATCCGCGTGAAACCCCGGTCTTGCGGCTGTGGCCAGTTCAATTGTTCGCTCATCTTCACGTCTCTTCCCAAAAGTGACTACTTGAACTAAATCTATGGCACCGCCCCCGCCAAAGCAAGCAGATTATGTGAACATGGCATCTGGCGGGCGCAATTCAGGTTTTGGACGGGAGGGTGGAGCGCCGCGACGCCCTAAAATTCTCCCCTCGAATAGGTTAGGGCGTCGCGGCGCTCCACCCTCCCGGACAAGGCTCCTGGCGAATCAGGCGTTCAAAAACGGATTTGCGCCCGCATCGGGCTTACCAATAAAAGTAAAGAGTACTGCCTGTCCTGGCCTGCATGTCTTTGAAATTCCGCCACTCCACGTGGCCGTCGAGCATGCCGACGTTGCCGCCAAGAGGGATGTTGCCGTTTAAATGGGCGCTGAGGCGAGGCACACCATCCGTCTCGTAGGCGCCGTCGATGGACACCCAATTGTACGTGAGCATCACGGCATAATCATCGGAGTTTCCCGAATCGTTGAGAGTCACATCTGCCACGAGAACGCGCGAGGCCGGCTTGAACGGATAATAGACACCAAGAGGGCGCATGACAGAATTCTTCACGTCGTCGGTAGGGCGGTGCTGCTGCGCCGCCCACTAAATCAGGGCACAGCAGCCCGCGAAGCCGGCATCGACCATCCAGTTCCGTCCGCAGATCTGCCCTGCCAGGACGGTGAAGATGTTTGTCATGGGCACCCCCGTCGTTTCCGCGGGCAAAAAGGCTTGCAAGCTTTCGCTGTTGTGTTACATTTCATAAGCAGGCTTGTTCTTTGAAATGCTNNCTGCACCGGGCGGCGTGCGTGGCGTGAACCGTTATGCCCGCTGCGCGCCGCAAGCCATTTTTCCCGGCATGGCGGGCTGGGGGTTTTGAACCCGTGTCAACCCGTGTCCATCTGAGGTTAAAAAATTACGGTAAATTACGGTAGTTTTGTTGCGGCGCAAGCGACCTTGCGGGCGGCGGGCCGCCCCGGGCGCAGCACGGAATTCTTCGGGGATCGCCCTCATCCTTAATCTTCTCCCCCTGCCGGAACGATGCAGTTAAGATTGGGAGCGCGACCAGCCCGCAAAGCCCACGCGCAAGCGTCTGCCCAATAATTTGTTCACTTCTGCAGCCAGTAATATGTTCTAACCTCTCGGTCGCTCTGGCTGGCGTCCCGCCGGCCAGTCGTTCGCGTGGAGGTGAGTCACCGTTTGATGGGTTTTTGCACGGTGAAGATGTTTTCGGCCAGAGGCCGAAAACCGCGAGCGAGACGCCCGCGCTCCGGAATGCAACTGAATCGCTCCGGCCCTGGGAGAGGAGATGTTTTTCGCCGCGCCTTTGCAGTGCGCGAGATAGGCTGTGCCTTGCTGGGCGGTATTCCAGAGTTTCACCCTCTGGCACCCTCTGGCAAGTTATCAATCCGGAGTTTTGGCCGGATATTCGCACCCATTCGCACCTATTCGCGGCTTGAATTGACGGCGGGGAAGGTAAGCGTCTCAAGTCTTTGGGCGGCGCCAGGCGTTTGCCCAAGCCCGGCCCTCTTGACTTTTGCACTCTCTGACGCAAATTGGGATGCCATGAACAGTGAATCGGAGCGGACGCGCAACGCCGGCTGGACCGGCTGTCGCGGCGCGTTTGGACCGTCCACGGGCTGCAACGCGCTCCGTCATGAATGACCTGAGGCCAGGGAGCTTGGGGGAAACTTGGCTGAACCTGGTCCAGAGGACGGCCCGGACCGGAGTTGCGGTGGATGGCGAGTGCGTCGAATTGCTGGGGGTGGAGGTGGCTTTTCCCGCCGGCGCGGAGGGGGATGAAGTGATCCGCGAGTTTGGAGACGGTCGGATGATGGCGGAAATGGAGAAGGCATTTTTCGCGGACGGGGCCAATGCGCTGGGGCACTCTTATGCCAAACTGATGCGGGGGCCGGAGGGCAGACGCGATTTGGAAGACATCATTTCCCTCCTGCGCGCCGATCCCGCCAGCAAACGGGCGGTGGTGACGCTCTGCGGGACGGGCGACGGGAAGGTGCCATGCGTCAACGTGGTTCAATTCCTGGTTCGGGCCGGAGTGCTTCACACCATTTACTTCGCGCGCGGCCAGGACGCCTTCAAGAAATTCTATGCCGATGGGCTTTGCCTGGGGAAAATGGCGCGCCGCGTGGCGGAGGGGCTGGGGTTGGCGGCGGGCGCCGTTTCGGGTTACATCGGATCGAGCCATGTCTATCGGGAGGACGGGCCGGCCATCGAAGATTTCCTGGAGCGGGGGAAAAAGTATTTGCGCAACGGCGCGGGGAAGGGGGCCTGCTGATGCGCGTGCTGTTCATCGCGCCGCGGTCGTTTAATCCCAAGCAGATGTACCGGGAGTATCCCTTGGGCATTGGGTACCTCGGCACGCTGCTCAAGCAGGAGGGGCATGAGGTTCGCATCTTCGACCAAAACGTCCAAGGCGCTGAGGACGAGGGTCTGCTGAAGTTGGCGGCAGAGTTTGATCCCCAGATTGCGGGCTTCTCGGTCATCACGCCCAATTACCCGGTGGCCCGCCAGCAGATTGGCAAGCTCAAGCGACTGCGCCCGGACATGCGGATCGCGGCCGGAGGCATCCACGCAACGCTTTTTCCCGACGACCTCATCGCCGACGGGGCGGATGTGGTAGTGCTGGGCGAAGGCGAGCCGGTCATTTCAGATCTGGTGGCCGGCCTGGGCGCCGGGCGGGACTTGAGCGGCCTGCCGGACCTGCTGTTTCGCACCCGCGCGGGCGGGATCATCAGGACGGCGCAACAGCGGCGGACCACGCCCCTGGACGAGCTGCCGATCGTGGATCGTAGTCTTTACAATCTCCCGAAGTACACTCATCACTCGATGCTCGCGTCGCGCGGATGCCCGCACCATTGCGCGTTTTGCTGCAATTACACGGGCACGGTGCGGAGCGACGGGGTTGCCGTGCGCTCTCACAAGAACGTCATTGCGGAAATGGAGCACCTGCGCGACATCCACGGGGCGCGCGAGATTTTTTTTGCCGATGACATTTTCCTGCTGCGCAAGCACGACATTTTGAAATTCTGCGGCGAATGCGCCGCCCGCGACGTGGGAGTCAAATGGATCGGCCAGATGCGGGCCGACAGCGTGGACCGGGCGGTGGCGGAAGCGATGAGGGCGGCCGGGTGCCAGCGGATTTATTTCGGGGTCGAATCCGGCTCCGACCGCATCCTGCGCGAGGCGCATAAAGGGATGACGACGGCGCAAATTCGGCGGGGCATACGGGCGGCGGTCGATGCGGGGCTGCGAGTGAAGACGGGTTGGATTTACGGTTTGCCCGGTTCGCTGGAAGAGCAATACGAGTCCATTCCCTTCATGCTGGACTTGCGGCCGCACGAGATTTCGATCCACCAGCTCATACCATTTCCGGGGACGATCTATTACAGCGACCCGGCCCGGTTCGGCATTCGGATCCGGGATGCGAAGGCGTTCGAGAGTTTTTGTTACGGCGGACTGGACGGGGACATCCGATTCGATTATTTGAGCCATGGCGAATTATGGCAATTGCTCGAAGACACGGGCGCCGCGCTGGAGGCGGCCGGTTACGTCAACAGCGACAAGGCGGCTCCGGGCGCGGAGTACATTTATACCACGCCGCTGTCCCGCAACTCGATGAACGTGTTCCGGCCCGCCGAACCGGTCGTTGCCGCTTGAAGCGGGTTGAGGCGGAGCTGATATGATAATGCGGGAACCAGACTCCATAGCCGCCGAGCGGGAGCGGCATCGCCGCGCGCTGGCGCCGTTGCGCCTGCCCCGGTTCGCGCAACGGCAGGGCGCGCGCCCGCTGGTAATCTCTCTCGAAGGGGCCAATGGCGTCGGCAAAACCACCCTTTGCGCTCTGCTTTCGCGGCGGCTGGGGGCGCGCTCCTGCCTGGGCACAGACAAGGCCTGGTTCTCCGATTCGTTTAAGACCCGGATGATCCGGGACGCGGAATGGTTTTCGTCCGCTATGTTTTTTCTGAGCGGCTGTTTCGAGCAGATGCGCGCGTTGCGGGGCAGTCCAGGCCCGCTGGTGATTATGGACCGCTCGCTTTGGTCCACTTTGGCGGTCCACGGGGCCGAGAACGCCGGGCGGCTGAAAGCGTTGCTGGCCATGTTGCATCCGGTGGCCGTGCAGATTGAGGTTCCCGACCTCACCCTGGTGCTCGAAGCGAGCTTCGAGGTCTGCCAATCGCGCATTGCGCGCAAGAGCGGCACGGCCCGCCTCCTGGATGGGCTGACGGCCACTCCGGCTTTTCACGCGCGCGAAAAGGAGTTCTACCATTGGCTGGCGCGGCGGCGTTCGGAGGTGCTCTTTCTTGACGCCAATGAAGCCGCGCCCGAAACCCTCGCGGAGAGGGCGTCCGTTTTGATTCGCCAGAAATGCGGCGGCGCGTCCTGAGATCGACCCATGCTCACCCTGGCAACCTCCAATCCCGCCAAGTACGCCCCGTTCGCCCGCGACCTTGAGCGGATGGGCCTGGTGATCGAGCCTCCAGCGCAGCCGCTGCCGGAACTCCAGAGCCTCAATTTCGCGGAGACCCTGGCCGCCAAAGCCCGCGCCGCCGCCCTTCTCTTTGGGCGGCCCGTGCTCGTTGATGACAGCGGTTTGGTGTTGGAAGCCTACGCGCCGTTTCCGGGACCCTTGACTTCTACTGTTCTCGGCAGCCTTGGCGCGCCGGGGCTGCGGCGCCTCCTGGCCGGGACTTCCGACCGCGCGGTGATGGAATGCCATCTTGGTTGCTGGTTCAACGGCGCCTTGCGATTTTGGACCGGCTCCGTTCATGGCCGCATAGACCTTGCCCGGCCATGCCTGGACCCGCGGATGGCGCTTTCCGATTTGTTCATACCCGATCCAGCCGGCGCGGGAGAGACTCCCCGCCCGCCCGGCGACGCGGGCCAGCCGCCCAGCCTGAAGGGGTCTTCCACTGGACAATCTCCACTTCCGCACCGCGCCCGCGCGCTCGCCGCGTTGGAAGCCGACGTCTTCGAACTGCACCTCGAAACTGCTCCGGCGGAAACGGACTCCGCGCCACCGTGCGCCACGCGACCGGGCTATGATTGCCCGTTTTGCGCGGAGTTCGAGGATGACAATCTGAGCACCTTCGCGGGCATCATGGGGGAACGTCTGCCGCGCCGGATCGTGTATGAAGACGAGCATTTCGTGGTGATGCCGCCGTTGGGAGAGTTCATGGAAGGCGGGCTGCTGTTGCTGACGCGCGAACATATCCTTTCATTCGCGCATCTCCCGCCCGCGCGGTTCGACCACCTGGAACGGCTGTTGCAGGCGATCCAGCGCGCGCTTGTCAAGTGCTGGGGCGCTGTCCCGCTGGTGTTCGAGCACGGACCCGCCCCCGATTCGAGCAAAGGCGTCTGCTGCGTCGATCACGCCCATCTGAACATCTTCCCCGCGACGGTTCGCGTCCAGCCGCATCTGGCCGGGCGGATGCATTTTTCCCTCGGCGCGCTGGCCGGCCTGGCAAAACTGCGCCGCGCGGAATTCGGCTATCTTTTTGTCCAGGAAAACGACGGTTCCCGCCATGCCTACGACGGTCGGGAAGTCCCCACGCAATTGGTTCGCCGCATCATCGCCACGCAGCTTGGCATTCCCGAACGCTGGCACTGGCGCGATTACCTTGGCCAGGACGAGTTGGTGGCCACCTACAACGCCCTCAAAGGCCAGATCTGCCCATGAGCACGCCGCCGCCCGGAAGGTCCAGCCGCGAACTTTATGCCCGGCGCAGTCTCAAAGCCATCGCCGCCCGCTGGGACGCCCGCGCCGATTCCTGGGACCGCGCGCTGGATGACCCTGACTGTCACCTCAACGACGACGATGCCTACCGCCGGTTCATCCGCGAGGCGCGACGGCTCATCGCGCGACGCCGACCCTTCTGCGCTCTCCACGGAGTCATCGACGCCGGTTGCGGCACCGGATTGGTTCTAGCCGAAGTCATCTCCTCGTTTGCGTGGGGGATTGGCATCGACATCAGCCCGCGGATGATCCGCGTAGCGCGGGCCAGGCGTCTGGGCAAGGCCAAATTTATTGTTGGCGACTGCTTCCAACTGCCGTCGCTTTGTCCGAAGGCGGGCGCGATCTTTTCGCGGGGCGTGCTGCTCTCGCACTACGGCCGCGAGCAGGGAGGGGACATTCTCAACGCCGCAAGGGCCGCCCTTGCTCCGGGCGGATTCCTGGTCATCGACTTCTTGAATGAAGCCGCGCGAACCCGGCAGCGCCACGCTCCCGAAGACAAGAACTGGTTCACCGGCGAAGAAATCCAGTCGATGGCCCGCCGCGCCGGTTTCGCCGCCGCCCGGGTTTTAGGCAAGCCGGACCGTCGCGCCCTCCTGCTGCTGGCCAAGACATAGAATCAATCCGACTATGTTTGACTCATTTCGCTTTCGGCCTTAAAATACGACATCGCCAGAAATACTCGTGGGTCCATGAATGGAAAAAACAAAAGTCCTGGACGAAAATGGTGGATGGGTTGGCCGGCCTTCTTCTGGATTCTATCCGGCGCGGTCATTGTTGATCTTGTCTGGCTGATGATCGCGGCCAAAATGGGGATGGGCTTCGGTTTTTTCGCAGGGTCCGATTCGACGCCGCCTGGGTTGATTATCGATGGCGCGGCTGTGTTTTGCGGCGCGGTGCTTCTCGCGTTTCTGGTTTTTTGGACGCGCCCGTTGTTCGCATGGCCGTTCATTCGAATCCGCGGATGGCTGCGGTGGCTGTTTAAGTGGCTATCGGCCTTCGCTTTACTCGTCGCCCTGTTTTACGCCGAGGAAGATTGGCGCGGGAAACGGAATTGGGAACAATACAAACGCGCCGCGGAAGCCAAAGGCGAGCGATTTGATTTGTCCAGTTTTGTCCCGCCTGCAGTGCCGGACGACCAGAATTTCGTTTTCGCGCCGCTCGTCTCCAATAGCTGCTTCGCCCGCATTGACGGGAACGGGTCTGGTCCCGATACCGCAAACACCAATGCCGGGCGTCGCTTGGAGATTCGGATCAATGCCCGCCCCGACTGGAAACCCTGGCCCACGAACGGGTTTGAGGGCAACTGGACACTTGGCAGAAGAATCGATCTGAAAACTTTTCAGGATTACTATCGCACCCCCGTTACTTCAGATCAACGGACCAACGAAATTAGGGGCCGACGTCGAAGGCCCGGGGGTCGCGCCTTCCCGCCCACTACGAATCCGGAGCCGGTTGCGACGAACGAATTCCCCGTGGCGCCGCAACCGCAGTCGCCTGTGGCTGACGTTTTGCTCGCATTGAGCAAATACGATTCCGCCGTCGAGGAGTTGCGGGAAGCCAGCCGCCGTCGCCTTTTTTGGTTTCCATTCCAATTCCGTCCAGAAACAACCAATGGATTTTCCAACCCGAACCTGGCTCCGCTCAAGGAATGCGTTTTGTTTTTGCGATTGCGCGCTGTTGCCGAATTGGAAAACGGCCAGAGCGAAAAGGCTTTGGAGGATGTGAAGCTCATGTTCTATCTGGCAAATCCCGCCCGGCACGAATCGTGGCGCGAACTCGGCGTCCTCCAAGGGTGGCGCTGGGGCAATATGAAACTGGCGCTCCAACCCGTCTGGCAAGGGTTGGTTGACCATGAATGGTCGGGCGCCCAGCTCGTTGCGATTGATGAAGGATTGGCCAAGTTCGATTTTTTGTCTGACTACCAGTCCTTCGTTCGCAGTGAGCGCGCGGAGATAATCGAGATGATAGATACTATTGAGCAACGGCGCCTTCATGTGTTTTGGGAGCAGCTTTATTTTGGCAATGATCAAGACGGCAATTCACTGTGGGATCGGGTCTTTAATGAAGGCACATTAGCTGCGTTAGCCCCAAAGGGCTGGTTCTCTCAGAACGATCTCGCGGTCTCCCGACTCATTCAGGTGTCGCTTCGGACCGATGCCGAGATTGAGCGGCGAATCCTGTCCGCTGAAGCCGCAACTCGTTTCCAAGACGCGATTGCAGACAACCAGCGGCATCGGTCCCCCTGCAACCTTGCAGCCTCGCTCGCGTATTACTTGATGGGAAGAGCAATGTATTTCGCGTTTGCTCAATCTTCACTGGATCGGGCGCGCGTTGCCTGCGCTTTGGAGCGCCATCGTTTGGCGGAAGGCGAATATCCAGCCATTCTGGACTCGCTGGCGCCCCGCTTCATGGAAAAACTCCCGCGCGACATTATCAACGGCAAGCCGCTGCATTACCGGCGCACCGGCGGCGGTCGATACCTGTTTTACTCCGTCGGCTGGAATGGAACGGATGACGGCGGGAGCGTCGTCCTCAAGAAAGGTTTGATGCGCCCTGCTCTTGACATTGCCGAAGGCGATTGGGTCTGGCCGAACCCAGAGTGACCGGGGTCTAACTGATCTGCGAGGCCGGGGCGGGGCCGCGCTTGCCGTCGAGGCATTCGCGGACTACCTGGGCCAGGCGGGTGGGGGGGTAGGGTTTGGCCAGGAAGTTGAAGCCTTCGAGCAGGGCGATGTCTTTGCCCGCCATGCCGGGGCTGTAGCCGCTGGTGTAAATGACTTTCAAGCCGGGCGACTCGGCCTGCAGCCGCTCGGCCAACTGGCGGCCGGAGACGCCGCCGGGCATCACCATGTCAGTCAACAGTAAATCCACTTCGTCCTTGTGCAGCGCCCACACGCCCAGGGCTTCGACGCCGGAGTTAGCCTGGAATATGCGGTAGCCGCACAATTCAAGGATGTCCACGACCAGCTCGCGCAAGGCCGGCTCGTCCTCGACGACCAGGATCGTTTCGTCGCCGCGCGCCATGTCGGCAAGGTTTTGGGACAGCCCCACATCGGCCGCGAGGGCGGGCGCGGCGGATTTGGCCGGGGTGTCGGCGCCGGGCAGGAAGATGGTGAAGGTCGAACCGGCGCCAACCTGGCTGTCCACCACGACCCAGCCTTGATGCTGTTTGGCGATGCCGTAAATGGTGGCCAGGCCCAGGCCGATGCCTTTGCCGGTTTCCTTGGTGGTGAAAAACGGCTCGAATAAATGGCTCAAGGTATGGGCGTCCATGCCGCAGCCGGTGTCGGTTACTTTCAAACAGACGAAGTGACCCGGCCGTGCGTCTGGATTAAGGACTGAGGAGACCGGTTCGAGGGCCTGGCGGGAAGTGGCGACGGTGATCTGGCCGCCGTTGGGCATGGCGTCGCGGGCGTTGAGGACGAGGTTGACCAGAATCTGCTGGATCATGCCCAAATCCGCGGAGACGGCGGGAAGATTGGGCGTGGCGTTGAACCGGAAGACAATTTGTTCGCCAACCAGACCGCGAAGCATGGGGCTGAGATTGAGAATGACCTCATTCAGGTCGAGATTGCGCTGTTGCATGACCTGCTTGCGGCTGAACATGAGGAGTTGCTTGATGAGCTTGCCGGCGCGCTCGGCGGCGGCGCCAATCTGCCGGGCGGAACTCTCGCAAGGCTCGGGGAGGCCCGACGCGCCGGCCAGGAGATCGGCGTGGCCTTGAATGATGGTGAGGATGTTGTTGAAGTCGTGCGCCACCCCGGCGGCCAGTTGGCCGACGGCCTCCATTTTAACGGAATGGCGCAACTGGGCCTCGAGGTTCAGGCGGTCGGTGATGTCGGTGGCGTAGCAGTGGACGACCTTGGCTTCAAGGATGGGAATGAAAGACCAGGAAATGGTGCGCCGCCGGACGGTGGCCAGTAGATTCATGATCTTCTCGCCGGAGCCAAGACACAGGGTAATGAGCGCCGCGGTATCCGATGGGAGAATGGAGGCCGGGGTATCGGCTCCGATCGCGGCAGCCAGATCGCGGGCGGCATCGTTGTAATAGATCACAGAGCCGTCGGCGGACAATGAGAGAACAGGGTTGGGGTTGGAGCGAGGAAAAGAGGCCAGGTCTTGGTTTAGTTCCTCGAGATTCATGGCGGGAGGTTACACAGGGTGGCTGCCAGAGGCCAGCGTTGATTGCACCGGCCTCGCGGCGTCGAGGGCGTCGCGCACGGCTTGGGCGAGTTGGGTTGAACGGTAGGGTTTGGAGAGGAAAGTGACGCCCGGTCTGGATGCTTCGCCGGCTTGCAGGAGTTCCTGGCTGAATCCGCTGCTGAAGATGACCGGAAGACGGGGGTCGTCCTCGTGCAATTTGGCGGCAAGTTCCCGGCCGGACAGGCCATCGGGCATGGTGACGTCGGTGAGGAGCAAATCAATGCGGCCGCGGTTCTGGTCCCAGAGATGCAGGGCTTGGAGACCGTTGGGGGCTTCGAGAGCTTTGTAGCCGTGGCTTTGGAGGATTTCGCAGACCATTTCGAGCAGGACCGGCTCGTCCTCGACGACCAGAATGGTTTCCCTGCCGCCGCGGACTGGACGCTCTGTGGACGGGGCGGCGCCTGGCTGCGGAAGCTGGTCGGTGACAGGGAAAAAGATGTTGAAGGTGGCGCCTTGTCCGACCTTGCTCTGGACTTCGATCCAGCCCTGGTGCTGGTTGACCATGCCAGAAACAGAGGCCAGGCCCAGACCCGCTCCTTTGCCCACTTCTTTGGTGGTGAAAAATGGCTCGAACAAACGGTTGATGACGGCGGTGTCCATGCCCGATCCGGTGTCCGTCACGCTAAGGTGGACGAAGCGCCCCGGGCGGCGGTCGGAACCGGCGGGAATGTCAGCGGCGGCAAATTGGGCCGGCTCGGCGCGGATGGTCAATTGGCCGCCGTCGGGCATGGCGTCGCGGGCGTTGACGGCGAGATTGATGACGATTTGCTGAAACATCTCCGGATCGGCCAGGATGGGAGGCAACCCGGCGGCAATGACAAGGCGGAGAACGACCCGTTCGCCGACGAGACGGGCAAGCATCTCCTCGGTGTCGCCCAAAGCGTGCTTGAGGTCGATGGGTTTTTGCTGCATGACCTGTTTGCGGCTGAAAGCGAGCATCTGCTTGATGAGGCGGGCGGTCCGCTCGACGCCATCGTTAATGATGGTCAGAGACTCGACGGCTTCGTCGTCGAGATGGGGGTTGTCCATGAGCAAGGAGGCGTGGCCCTGGATGATGGTCAGAATGTTGTTGAATTCGTGAGCCAGACCGGCGGCCAACTGGCCGACCGCGGCCAGACGCTCCTGGCGCATGATGTATTGCTGGCTGGCCTGAAGGGCGCGCTGGGCTTCCTTGCGCTCGGCGACTTCCTGCTGGAGGCTCTTGGTCCATTGGTCGATCAATTGGAAAAGTTGTTCGTCGCGCAGCTTGAGAGCGCGCTGGCGCCGCCGGCTGGCCCACCGGTAAATCCCCAAAGCGGCCAGCGCGAGCGCCAGCGGGGCCAGGATGAAGAGAATTGCCCAGCGGCCGGGCGGCGGGCCGGGAGGGCCTTCTTGCGCGCCCCACAAGGGCGAGCCGCCGAGAAGGAGCAGGAGTGCGGCTGCCTGAACAAAGGAGCCGCTGCGCGAGAAGCCGAAGCCGGTTTTCATTTCCACGTCCATCCCAGCCAACGGCGGGGAAGGCATAAACAACCGGGCCATCCTACGGCGAGTGGCTGATTGTTCAATGACAATCTCGGAAAAAAAGGCAAAAACCTCAAAAAGCGGTCAGCTTCTCCAGCGCCCGGGCGCGTTTTTCAATGGCGGCGCGAGTGAGGCGGGTGGTGGTTTGCAGGCCAAAACCTTCGCAACAATATGAGGCGACCACGGTTCCATAAATCATGGCGCGGCGGAGATGGGCTTGCACCGGCCCTTTGGCGGCGGACAAATACCCCATCATGGCGCCCACAAACGAATCGCCCGCGCCGGTGGGATCGACGACCCGCGACAGCGGATAGGCGGGGGAAATGAACAGGCCGCCCAGCGCGGAAAGAATGGCGCCGTGCTCGCCTTTCTTCACAATAACGGTTTTGGGGCCGAGGCGGTGGATTTTCTGCGCGGCGCGAATCAGGTTGTCCTCCCCCGTCAACTGTCGCGCTTCGCTTTCGTTCAAGACAAAGCCGTCCACGCGGCGGAGGAGCTTGAGCAATTCGGGCAGGGCGATGTTGAGCCAGAGGTCCATGGTGTCGGCGACGACAAACGCGGGGCGGCGCATCTGGTCCAGGACGTGATGCTGCAAGCCAGGGGCGATGTTGGCCAACAGGACGAACGGCGTATCCCGCCAAGCCGGAGGAAGGACCGGGGTGAAGCTTTCGAAGACGCCCAGTTCGGTCTTCAAGGTGCGCCTGTTATTCATATTGACTTCATATTCGCCGGCCCAATGGAAGGTCTTGCCGGGAACGATTTGCAGCCCCGCAAGGTCGATGCCGCGGCGGCGATAAAGGGCGAGGTAACGCCTGGGAAAATCCTCCCCCACCACTCCGACGAGGCGGACGGGGGCGAAGAAACTCGCCGCGACGGCCGCGTGGCTGGCGGAGCCGCCCAGAAGCCGGGGTTTATCGGCCCCCGGAGTTTTGATGGAATCCAGCGCCGTCGAGCCAACAATCAACACACTCATTTTAATTCAGGTTTCAGATAATCGAAGGCGGAGCTTACGGCGAAGCCGACCGCGTTCAAAGCGGAAAATCGTGTTAACCGCCTGATCGCCTGATCGCATCGACGGCCCTGTTTGTGGTGGTGCTGGGGCCGGGGGAATCGGTGATTGGCGTGTCGGCGGGCTTTCCACCGCAACCTTTGTCGAAGCACAGATGTTGGCGGCGCTGACGGCTCGGCTTCGGCAGCCGGATTACAATGCTGTCCAGAGCAAGCTCTCAGGCGCAAGCACGGCGGGCTGCCCGCGCCGCCGTGCGTGTTAATGCGCCCTACTGCCTGGTGTAGGTGATTTCCATCGTCTTTAGGCCATCGTGCGACATCTCCATGACATGCTTGTCCGGGCCAAGGACGCGGAGCACTTGCTTCATGGAAATGTCTTTCTGGCCGGTACCGGGGCAATCAGTCTTGCCTTCCAGCGTGATGACGTTGTAGCCGTCCTCTCCCCTCCCCTCGCTTGTAACCATGGCGGTGCTGATATCATCCACCCAAACGCTCTTGAATTTCTGCTTTGTATTATCGAAACCGAAAAGCCACCGCCCGGTAAACGGCTTGCCCATCATCTCTCCGTGGAACTCTTCCTCGAGGAAACGCCCCCCAAATATCCAACTGGCTTTTGATGTGGCGTGGCTGATATTGGCAGGGCCATCGGGATTCATAAACCATTTCACCTCGGCCTTCCAATTTCCCGCGAAGGCATTGAGCGCCTTATGCGCGGCACCGGGGGTGCCGGCAGCCTGCACCTTCTTCATCATCTCCTCTTTGTTGAGATCCTGCCTCAAGGAACCGAATTTATGCTCCCCTTGCCGGGAGCTGGATTCAGCAGTTCCGGCTCTCTCCTCGTAAACGTCAGTCTTCATAAGCGTATTCCTTTCTCATTTAGGTTTGTTGCTTGTTGACGAGTGCGAATGTTCACACTTTCCCGCCAGGCAGGATTCTCAGGGGCCTCCACGTTTAACCGAGACCTGATCGTCTGAAAGCAATGAAACCTCACTAAAGTCATGACAAATTGCAATCAGGGGATCATGGAATTGGAAGTCGGGGAACAGACCATCTTGTGGGCGGCGAATTCAGGTTGCGATTGGCAGATCAGATAATCCATGTATGCTCAGGCTCAAGGCATCGTCGTTTTGTTCAGCAATTGTTGTTGCATGTTGCCCGGCTGTCGGGGCTGTTGATTCGCCCTTGGGCAGGGTGCCGGCCCGGTTTCCGGTCTGCCGGAGCGCTTGACAAAGAAAGGGGCTTGCCCGGGTCGCGGGGAAGTCGAAAGGCTTTACAGTTTATACCGCTGGCTTGCAATCCTTTGAATTTTAGCCGCTTGCGTCGCGCTGATCACTCCGCGCGTCGGAATTGTTTACAGTTTCGATGGGGGAGTGGAGGAACGTGCAGTGATGTCTTGACCGGGAATAGAATGCCTAAACTGTTGACTTCCAAACAGATAGGTTCCGCTGCTGGCATTGGGATCAAGGGCAGAATGTGCTGCGGCACGCTCTATGCTAAAAACGGAGTCACTTGAGCAACTAAGCAGCACAATAAATTTATGAAGAGAACTATTTGCAACGTGATTTGTGTGCAACTGTTGGCCGGTTTTACGTATGCTCAAGACATCAATTTTGACAGCATAGCTGGTACCTACAACGCTATCCCAAGCGGCTACGCTGGAATGAACTGGAACAATTTGATCGAGCTTAACGCTCAGAATTACAGCTTTAATCCGAGCGGATACTTGAACGGCAACACGTCGTCGCCGAATGTGGCGTTCAACGCCTACGGCAGCCCCGCCTCGTTTTACTCGGTGGGATTGACGCCCTTTGCATTGACGTCCGCTGAATTCACGGCGGCATGGTTTAACAATCTGAATCTGGAGGTGGAAGGCTATCTGGGAGGCCATTTGGTGTACGACCAGAATTTCACATTGCAGGAAACGGCGCCCCAGGACCTGCAGTTTGGCAGCGTCATGGTGGATACGGTTAACTTCTTCACATCGGGTGGCACTCCGGCTCCCGGCGTGATCGGATCTGGCACACAGTTCGCCTTGGACGACCTCATAGTAAACGGATCCTCAGTAAATGGAGCGCCCGTTCCTGATGCCGGGGCGACGGCGCTGCTGTTGGGTCTGAGCGCGGGGGCAATTGGCCTGATTCGTCGTAAGTTGAGTTAAGAATTCCCAGCGCCGTTCGCTCGGTCATTTAACGTCTCCGGTCGCAGATCGGAGACGTTTTTGCTTTCTTCCACGGGATTAGAGTTCCTTCCAATTTTTCCGCCTCCAACCTTTTGGCATGAATGATGTCTGCCACAAGAAGCTCCCAATATGCCCGCCTGGGCGTGTCAATTCAAAAGCAGGCGGAAGAAGCTCGCCGTGTTCGTGGGGAACACGCTCAATTGGTTCAGTCCGTTGGTAACTTCAAGGGTGTCCGTTACGTTCGTCCAAACTGCTCCGCCACCCAGGGAGTCCGATATCTGCAAGGCGAACCCCGTGGACGGCGACGGCCAGGAAACACAGAGATTGGTTCCAGCGGCGCCAACGTTGAGCTTCTTGATGGACACGGCGCCCGCAACGAGCACCGGAAACGAATACACGTAGGGCTGACCAGTCATATAGATCGTTCGATATTCCGGACCGCCAAAGCAGAGGTTGGAAAGTGTGTTGAGGAGAATCTTGCCAATCAGATGCCCGTCAGGCGCGTAGATTTCGACACCGTCTCCCGATGCGGCCCAGAGATTCCCATGCACGTCGCAGCGGATGCCGTCAGCGATGCCCGTGCTGACGGTGCAAAAAACAGACCCCGCCCCCGTCAGCGTGTTGTTGCTGGTGACGCCGAAAACTCTTACGATTCCTGAGTTGGCGTAGATGCCGTTGTCGGCGACATAGAGCTTTGTTTCATCCGGCGAAAAGCAGATGCCGTTGGGTTTTGACACGGTTTTGGCCACGATCGCAACGGTGGCATTTCCGTTGGTTTCGTAACAACGATACACGTACAGGCCTGGTTGAAACCCGGTCGGTGTGTACGACCCGGACGGTGGCGGGAGCGGCAGACCGCTGTCGTAACCGGGGTCGCTGAACCAGAGGGAGCCGTCCGATTTGACGGTGAGGTCGTTTGGCGAATAGAACTTCAGCCCATTACAATTGGTCACCAGCGGAGTCACCACGCCGTTGGTGATCATCACAACCTTCAACCCGTTGCTGCCGCACTCGCAGGAAACCTGGCGCTCCTGCAAATCCAGAAAGTTTCCGTTAAATATCGTCTGCGCCAGTGGCGGCGCCAAGTAATCGGTGAGGGTGCTTGGCGGAACCAGTTTCTTGAGCTTGTTATTCCCCATGTCGCTGAACACCAGATACCGGCCATTGGGTATCCACACCGGTCCCTCGATCTTGGAATTGATCGTGACGTTCGTCGTGCAAACGGCATTAGTATTGATCAGGTTGGTGAACTCAGTCGCGTCAGAGATCGAGAACTTGACCGCGGCGGCGTTTGGGACGGCGACATGAAGCAACCCGCCGAGCACCAGCCCGCGGAAACATGTGGCATGGAAAATAGTGCGCATCAAACTCCTATTCGTGAAGTCCAGTCCTCCAACGCTCCAAGAGCATGGGGCTGGACTCGGCGCGCACTTTACCTCTCGTTCGCTTCCCCAGTCAACGCCAAAGAAAAGGGGATCGGGGCTGGTGCGTGAATCGCGTTCGACAATCAGGCGTCACTTTCTCAATCAAGCTGGTTCGCGCGCTCACGGCGCGTCGATTTCCTGGATGCGCCGGAGGTGGCGGCCGCCCTCGAAAGGGGTGTCCAGCCAGATGGTGACAATCTCCAGGGCGAGTTCAACGGGGATCAGGCGGGCGCCGAGGGAAATGACATTGGCGTCGTTGTGCTGACGGGCCAGGCGGGCGCTTTCCTGATTCCAACACAGTGCGCAACGGATGCCCGGAACGCGATTGGACACGATGGCCTCGCCATTGCCCGAACCGCCCAGGACGATGCCGCGTTCCACCTCGCCGCGGGCGACCGCCAGCGCGACCGGCCGGATGAAAAGCGGATAGTCCACCGGCGGCGCGCTGCCGTTGGCGCCGAAATCGCGCGCCTGGTGGCCCAGCTCGCGGAGCAATTGCTTGATCCGCTCCTTATATTCAAACCCAGCGTGGTCGGAACCGATGCCAATTATCATAACGAAGGCGGAAGGTAGCAAAGTGGCGCGGCGCCGCAAATGGAAATGAGGAAAAAATGGGGGCGGGCGGAAGCGGGCGCATTTCATTTTCTTGGGCGCATCTCTGTCTTGGGAAAGGTCTCTGCGATTGAAACGATTGAGAATTGATCATTGAAAAACTGTCATCGGTTATTGTACAGTAAAAAACGGCTGGCGAGACGCCGCGGGAGCGAGGAGCGGGATGTCTGCGCCGGCCGGATGAATATGCGGATGTTTGATTCCATTTTCGCGCGGCGCGCGCGGGCGGCGGCCGTGGCGCTTGCGCTGGCGGCGGTGGCCGCGGCGCCGGGTCCGGCCGAGACGGATATTCGGCGCGACGCGATTGTGAACGTGGTTGAAGAGGCGATGCCGTGCGTGGTAAACGTCGCGACGGAGAGCATCGTGGAGTCGCGCGACCCGTTTGACGCGCTGTGGCGGCGCTTCTACGGCTATCCCAACCAGCCCAGAGTGCGGAGCGCTCTTGGATCGGGGGTCATCATCTCCGACGATGGTTATATCCTGACAAATCTGCATGTGGTGAAACGGGCCAACCGCATCCAGGTGAAGTTGTCCGACGCGGCGGGCGGCGGGGTGTATGAGGTGCAGCCGGTGTATGTGGGGACCGCGAAGATCGACGTGGCGTTGCTGAAGATCAAGGCGCAGACGGCCGGAGAGAAATTCCACCCGATCAAGTTCGCGGCGGATGATGATCTGATGTTGGGGGAAACGGTGGTGGCGCTGGGCAACCCGTTTGGTTTGGGAGAGTCCGTCAGCCGGGGGATACTGAGTTCCAAACGCCGGGCCGTGCCCAAGGAGAACGAGGATTTGAGCATGGAGAACTGGCTGCAAACCGACGCGCTGATCAACCCGGGCAACAGCGGCGGACCGCTGGTGAACTTGCGGGGGGAGTTGATCGGCCTGAACGTGGCGATTCTGGAAGGGGCGCAGGGCATAGGCTTTGCCATCCCAATCAAGGAAGTGCGCCAGGCCTTGGCGGACATCTTTAATCCGGAGACGGCGTCGCGGTGGTTCGGGGCGCGGTTGAGCGTGACGCCGCCGTTGCGGGTGCGCAGTGTCGATCCGCGAAGTCCGGCCGGCGCGGCGGGGTTGCGCGTTGGGGACGCCATCGTAGCGGTGGACGGGCAGCCGGCGCGGGACTACATCGAGTTGAACCGCACCTTGCGCGAAAGCGCGAAAGAGAATTTTAATTTGACGGTGCGGCGGGACGGGGAGGCGCGGGAGGTGAAGGTGCGGCTCACGCCCTTTGGGGAATTGTTCCAGCAGCGCATGGGTGTGGACTTGAAGGAGTTGACAGGGGAGTTGGTCGAGCAGCTTGGACTGGGGCGGCTGGGTGGGTTGGAAGCCGGGCTGCTGATTTCGCGGGTGGAGAAGGGAAGCCCGGCCGAAAAGGCGGGGTTGAGGGAGTACGAGGTGGTGAACGGCATCGGCGGCCAGCGCGTGAGAAATTATCTGGACGCTTTTCAGGCCGTGGTGCAAGTGAAGCCTGGGGAGCGGACGGAAATATCGGTGCTTTCGCCGCGGACGCGGGGCAATCTTATTTTAGGCTATCAAGAAGGCGCGGTGGAGGTTAGGCTCAAGTAGGACAGGGGAACAGCTCCCATGCCAATGAGCAACGGCCATGATGATTGAGGTATCCAATTTGAACAAGCGATACGCCGGCAAGACAGCGGTGTCGGACTTGTCTTTTGAGGTGGAACAAGGCGAGGTGGTGGGGCTGATTGGCCACAACGGAGCGGGCAAGAGCACGACCATGCGGATTCTGTCGTGTTTCATGCCGGCGACTTCCGGCACGGCGCGGGTGGCGGGCCTGGACGTTTTTACGCAAGCCGACCAGGTGCGGCGGCGTATTGGCTATATGCCGGAGAACAATCCGTTGCACCCGGACATGCGGGTGCGGGAATACCTGAAATTTCGGGCGCGCCTCAAAGGCTTGAGCCACAGCCGTTCGCGGGAGAGGGTCGATGCGGTCATCGCGCAATGCGGCCTGGCTGACGTGAGCAAGAGGATCATCGGGCAGCTCTCCAAAGGATACCGCCAGCGCGTGGGGCTGGCCGATGCGCTGGTGCATGAGCCGGAATTGATCATCCTGGACGAGCCGACCATCGGGCTGGACCCGAACCAAATACGCAGCGTGCGGCAATTGATAAAGGAATTGGGGCGGCGGCACACGGTGCTGCTCTCCAGCCACAATTTGCCGGAGGTGGAGATGACGTGCAACCGGGTGCTGATCATGCGGGAAGGGAGGATACTGGCCGCGGACACGCCGGAGAACCTCCACAAGGCGCTGGGCAGGAGCGGGCACGTTGTGGCGGAGATCGCCGCGCCGCTGGAAGAGTTGAAGAACTGTTGGGAACAGATGGCCGAAGTGGCCGATTACAACATCGCGCCGACGGAGGGTGAGTATTACCGGTGCTCGCTGACGGCGGCGCCCGGGCAGGACCTGCGGCCGCGGATCTTCGCGCTGGTGGTGGAGCGCGGCTGGCAATTGCGCGAGCTGTCCCGGGTGCGGCTTACGCTGGAGGACGTGTATATCCGCCTGACCCGGCCGGAAAGCGAGGAAGAGGTAATCTGATGCAGGCGTATTTGACATTGACGCGGCGGGAACTGGGAAGTTTTTTCTATTCGTGGATTGGCTACGTGGTGATCGCGGGGGCGGTCTTTCTGATGGGACTGAGTTTTGTCATTCTGCTGGGCAGGCTGGCGGGGCAGCCGACGATGATCCCGATCACGGAGATGTTCCTGAGTCTGTGTTTCTGGCTGATTCTGCTGTTTTCCGCGCCGATCATTACGATGAGGCTCTTCGCGCTGGAGAAATTCTCCGGGACATTTGAGACGCTGATGACGGCGCCGGTGAGCGATGCCGGGGTGGTGCTGGCGAAGTTCACGGCGGCGCTGATATTCTACATGCTCATGTGGCTGCCGCTGTTGGGCTGCCTGTTTATTCTCCGTTATTTCACGCGGGGCACAAACCTCACGGAGCCGGGGACGCTGGCGAGCACGTTTCTGGGCATCTTCCTGGTGGGTTCGCTTTACATGGCCGCCGGCTGTTTCGCGTCGGCTCTGACCCGCAGCCAGATCGTGGCGGCGATGATCAGCTTCGCGCTGGGGCTGGCGTTGTTCCTGGCCGGTTATTTGGGGGACCAATTGGCGCCGGACAAGACGTGGCAGGTGGAGGCGTTGAGCCGCATCGCGATCCTGGAGCAGATGAAGGACTTCGCCAAAGGGGTTGTGGACACCCGCCATGTGGTGTTCTATTTGACATCAACCATCTTCTTCCTGTTCCTGACCTGCCGGGTGGTGGGAAGCCGCCGTTGGAAATGACATGAGCGCCGCCGACCCGCCCCAATCGAGTTTCTCCCGCGCGCGCCGCTGGATCATCATGCTGAACACGGCGCTGGCTGTCGGGGCCGCGCTGGCTTTGTTGGTCATGACCAACTACCTCGCGGGCGGATATTTCAAACGCTATTTTTGGTCGCGGGACGCGGGTTTTGAGCTTTCCGCGCGGACGCTGGGAGTCCTGCGCAACCTGACCAACGACGTCTCCGTAACGATCTTTTTTCAGCCCAACGGCGACAACCGGGAAGTCTATTTGTTGACAAAGGCGTTGCTGACGGAATATCAAGACGCCAATCCCCGCCACATTCACGTCAAGGGGCTGGACTACACGCGTTTGGCTGGCGAGGCCAAGGAGTTGCTCAGCAAGCATAGTCTGAGCGGCCTGAAGGAGAAGGATTTTGTCCTCTTTGAGAGCAGCGGCCATCATCGGATCGAGTACGCGGGGAAACTGGCGGATTATGATTTCAGCGACCTGCTGGCAAGGCGGAGCAAATACGTGCGGCGCAGCGGCTATAGAGGCGAGATGCTCTTCACGGCGGACATCTACGCGGTGAGCAATCCGGAGGCGCTCAAGGCGTATTTTCTCTACGGCCACGGTGAGAATGACCCGGGGGATCCCAAGGAGGAGGACACCCGGGAGAATCCGACCGGATACTCGAAGCTGGCCGCGATCTTGAAGGACGAAGTGGATTGTGATTGGGACCGGCTTTCGCTGGCGGGGACCAACCCGGTGCCTGCCGATTGCCAGTTGCTGATCATAGCCGGACCGGGCGGCGGGAGGTTCCTGCCGCGGGAGTTGGAGAAGATTTCCGCGTATCTCAAGCAGGGCGGACGCTTGCTGGCGCTGCTGACCACCGACTGCGGCCTGGAGCCGGCGCTGGCCGATTGGGGGGTGCGGCTGGGCCGTTGGACCGTCGTGGACCAGGACAAGCAGAATTTGCTGCCCGACGGGCGCAGTTTCCTGGCTTGGACTTTGCCGCATCCGATCACGGGTCCGTTGTACAGCGAGAAAATTCCGATCTTCATGGTCCGTCCGCGTCCGGTTTTCAAGACGGAGGCGCAAAGCAAGGTGCCTGGCGCGCCGGATGTGCGGCTGCTGGTGGCGACCAGCCCGGAAGGGATCGATGAAAACAAGCATGTGATGGAGTATCCGCTGCTGGCGGCGGTCGAGCAGGGGGAGTTACAGGGAGTGCATACGTCGCGGGGAGGCGGCACCCGGATTGTGGTGGGGGGAGATTCGTATTTTTTGGACAATCAGGTGATCGACGCTTGCGTCGGCAATCATTACTTTGCCGGGCTGGCGCTGAACTGGCTGTTGGACCGGCCAACGCTTTTGTTGTCGGGACTGGGGCCGCAGCCGATCCAGGAATACTCGATCAACATGACGCGAGGGCAGGAAAGGGCGGTGCAATGGCTCTTTCTGTGCGGGCTGCCGGGGGCCGTGCTGGCGTTGGGCGGCTTGGTCTGGCTGCGGCGCCGGAACTGAAGGCGCCATGAATTGGAAACCCACATGGGTTTTGCTGGCGGCCGCCGCGATGCTCTATGCCTTTATCGTGCTGGTGGACCAGCCGTTGCGGCGGGAGCGGTTGCGCGAGGCGAGCCGGGCCGTTCTGCCGGGATTCGATGCCGCGGCGATCACCAACATCGAAATCCACCCCCGGGGCCGGCCTGTCATTGACGCCCGGCGTCTTGATGGAACCAACCGCCTTTGGCGGCTGGCCCGGCCGATTTCCTACCCGGCGCAAAGTGACCGTGTCGAGGCGTTGCTGGAAGTTCTGGCGAAGTTGGAATGGAAGGACCGCATCGCTGAAGGGGAGTTGACGAACCGGCCTGACGCCCAGGAACAATTCGGATTTACGCACCCTCAGTTCTCGCTCGTGCTTCAAGGCGGCGGCGCGACCCGCCGGCTGGATGTCGGCGCCCTCTCGGCCTTGGGTGACGAGGTCTATCTGAATGTCGTGGGCAGCAGCAGCATCACTCTGGCAGGGGCGGACTTCCTGGAGGCGATACCGCAGGACCAGGACCAGTGGCGCGACCTTTCGCTCCTGGACATGGCCGGCCTCCGGTTCCAGAAACTGCGCGTGCGCTCGGCGGGGCAGGAATTTGAATTCGAGCGCGATCCAACCAACCATTTCTGGTTTATGAACCTTCCTCAGTCCGCGCGCGCGGACAGCGCCCGCATCAATGAACTGCTGCGCCGCCTCCAGGACGTTCAGGTCAGCGCCTTTGTCACCGACGATCCGCAGGCGGACTTGGAACCCTTCGGCTTGCAAACCTCGCCGCTGACGCCGGACCTGGTGCTGTCGTTTCTCCAGGGCAGCAACGTCGTGGCGGTCGTTCAAGTGGGGGCCAGCCCGTCCAATCATCCGGAGATGGCCTACGCGCGACGGGTGGAGCCTGGCAACGTGGTGGCGGTGGAGCGGGAGCCGTTGCGGGGCTGGCGCGGCGCTTACACCAACTTCATGGACCAACATCTCATCAGCGCGCCCCCCGCCTGGATCAAGTCCATCGACGCGCGGGGGGGTGATAACTTTGCAGTCAGGAAGCAAACCAACGGCCAATGGGAAGTGTTCGCGGCAACCCACTTTGCCGCCGACGCATTGCTGATCGAAGATTGGCTGGCCAGCTTGACCAACATCGCGACAGAAATCGAAAAGACCGTGGTGGTGGATTTCGCCGCTTACGGGTTGACGAACCCCGTGTTGCGCTACACGGCGCAGTTCGGCGCCGAAGCGGGCGGATTGGCGCCCGCGCAGATCGACTTTGGAGCGGCGCGCGGCGGGCGGGTCTTCGAGCGGCGGACCGACGAATCGTTTGTCAATACGATCAGCACGAACGATTTTGAGCGTCTTCCGCGAGTATCCTGGCAGTTGCGCGACCGGTCGATTTGGACGTTTGAAACGAGCAACGTGGTGAGCGTGGTGGTTCATCAACTGGGCCGAACGCGCCAGTACCTGCGCGATCCGCAGGGCGAATGGACCTTCGCGCCGGGATACCAGGGGCCGCCCTTCATCAATTCGCCTTCGCTCGAAGAAGCGGTGCATCGGATTGGCGAGTTGCGGGCGGTCTATTGGGACGGGGTGGGGGAGGAGCATCTGGAACGATTTGGGTTCAACCTAACCGCCCACGACCTCGAATTTGCCGTCAGACGCCCGGGGGGCGTCGAAACTTTGCGCTTGGAATTCGGCGCCCGCTCGCCTTATTCGCATCCTTATGCCTCTGTCGTGCGGGACGGGCAACGGCTGATCTTCGAGTTTCCCGTGGATTTATTCGAGAATTTCGTCGAGCCGGACCTTTCCATCGCCACGGCGCTCCGCCGGCACTGAGATGTCATGGGGTCGTTTTTTCAACGCAAGCGTGTCCGGGCATTTCTGAGTCTGTTTCGTTGGTGCCGCGTGGCGCTGTTGATGGCTTTGTTGCTGGTTGTCGCGGCGGTGACCTACCTGCATCAGATTGGGTTGCCCGATTATCTCAAGCGGCCGCTGCTACGGCAGTTGCGGGAGAAGGGGTTTGAGGTGCAATTCTCCAATGCGCGCCTGGGTTGGGGGCCGTCGGTTGTCATCGACAACTGCGCGTTCAGCCGCGCCGGCCAATCCTCCGGACCCCGCCTCTCCGCGGGGATGGTTCAGTTGGCGGTGAAGCTCAAGCCCCTGCTGCGCTCGCGCCTGGAAGTCGATTCCTTCTCGGTGACGGACGGACAACTGCGGCTGCCGCTCTCCGGGTCAAACGGGGACGCCCTGTCGCTCGACAACGTGAATGTGGAAGTGGCGCTGCTGTCAAATAACGTGGCTCAGTTGCGCACGGGCGCGGCGTCCTTTCGCGGCGTTGAAATCCGCCTCAGCGGCCAAATCAGCGATGTCGCCTCCTTGCGCAACTGGAAATCTCCCTTCCGCATCGGACAGGCGACGCCGGAGCAATTTCAGGCGCGCCTGAGGCGGGCGGCGGAAATGATCCGGCAAATCCATCTCAACGGTAGCCCGCACCTGGACCTCATGTTCGCAGCCGACGGCGGGGACATGAACAGTTTGAGGGCGGACCTGAGATTTGCCGCGCGGGAAGCGGCCACGCCGTGGGGCGAAGCGGGGCAATTTGAATTGCGGGCCGCTTTCGCGCACATGCTCAATTCAGGACGCGGCCCCCTTGCGCAGGTCCGCGTGAGCGCGGAGCGTGTGGCAACGCCATGGGGCGGGGCCGGCAGTTTCCGCTTCTCGGCCGATTTATCCCGGGACGCCAGTACGAATCTTCAAGCGGCCATCCATTTTGACGGAAGCGAGCTGGAGGCCAAATGGAAGACGCCGGACGGCAGCAACGGGTGGGGTCGCGCCGCCAGCGCGCGCTGGGACGGGGAGGCGGCGCTGATCTTTACCAACCGCATGCCCGCGTCTCTGGCGGGAACGTTGCGCGCCGCCGGGGCGCAAACGCCTTGGGGATCCGCGGCGTCGCTTGACCTTTCCTCCACCAACCTTGTGCCGGAGTCTCTGGCGGGAACGCTGCGCGCGGCCGGGGCGCAGACACCTTGGGGGTCGGCGTCGTCGCTTGATCTGTCGTGGCAGGCCCGCCGGACGCAGGCGGCTGCGGGCGCGGACGCCGCGTGGGGGCCGTGGAAGATCATCTGGCCGTATTCAATTGACTGGCAGGCCGCGGCAAACGATGTCAGATCACCCAAGCTTGAAATTGAAACGGCGGCGCTGGAAGGACGCTGGAGCGCGCCGGATTTGGCGGTGCGGAAGGCGCGGGTGCGGTTGTATGACGGCAATCTGGACTGCCAGGCGAGCTTGAACGCCGCCTCGCGCGAAGTGCGGCTTCACGCTGCGGCGGACTTCGACCCGCACAAGGTTGCACCTCTGCTCACCTCGGCGGCGCAACATTGGATTTCGCAATTCGATTGGGCCGCTCCGCCCCAAGTCACGGGCGACCTGAGCCTGGTGCTCCCGCCCTGGACCAACCGGCCGGACGGCTGGCTGGAAGCGTTTCGCTCCAGTATCGCGCTGGCCGGAGATTTTACGGTCGGCCCGGGTTCGTTCCGCGGTGTGGCGGCGGATTCGGCCGCCTCGCATTTCTCTTATACCAACCGTGTCTGGAACCTGCCGCTCCTGCGCGCGGCGCGCTCGGAGGGCGGGGTGGAGATGACTTACACGGGGAACGAGGCGACGCACGACTATTATTTTAAAGTCAATTGCAGCCTGGACCCGGCGGACGTGCGGGACTGGCTCCAGCCCGCCCAACAGAGCCTGCTGGACGAGGTCAAAATATCCCAGCCGCCGCAAACGCATGTCGAGGTCTGGGGCAACTGGCGCAACCGGGAAGCCCTCGGCTTTTCCGGAACGGTCGCGGCGGGGAAATTCGCGGCGCGGGGCCAGAGCTTCGATTCGCTGCAAGCGGCGTTGGATTACACCAACCACTTCCTGCGGGTCGTTGGATTGCGGGCGGCCCGGGGGGCGGGCACGTTGTCGGCCCCGCTGGTGACCGCTGATTTCGAGGCCAAACGGATCGTATTGACCAACATCGAAAGCACGCTGGAACTGGGTCTGGCGCGCCAGGCGCTGGGGACCAACACGCCTCACTTCCTGAGCCAGTTGTCCTTCGAGAAGCCCCCCACGGTGCGGGTCTCCGGCTCTTTCCAATGGGACAATCCCCTGGCCACGGATGTGCGTTTCCATGTCGAGGGCGAGAGTTTTCGGTGGACTAATCTGACGGCCGAGACGATCACCGGGGAGGTGCATTGGCTGGCGCGGACGGTATTCGTGACCAACGTCCAGGCGGGTCTCTACAAGACCGGCAGGCTGGGCGGCTGGATCACATTCGACTACGTGCCCAGAAATGGGTGCAGCTTCCGCAGCGACCTTACGGCCCGGAACATTGACCTTTCGGCGCTGATCAAAGGGCTGAATGGCAGAAGCAACCGCGTGGAAGGCCTGCTGGACGGCCATTTGGCACTGGCCGCTCCCTTGGGCGGCGAGAAAAAAGACGTGACGGGCATTGGTTACGTTTACGTGCATGACGCGCTGCTGTGGGACATTAAAGTCTTCGGAATCTTCTCGCCGGTGCTCAACCTCATCGCGCCGGGGGCGGGCGAAAGCCGCGCGCGGGAGGCGATGGCGACGTTTGCCGTTGCCAACGGCGAGGTTACGAGCGACGACCTGCAAATCCTCGCGCCGGGCTACCGCCTGCTTTACCGCGGCAAGGTGAGCCTTGACAAGCAAATCGACGCTCGGGTGGAAGCGGACCTGTTGCGGGACACGCCGTTGCTGGGGCGGTTGTTGAGCCTGGTGCTGACGCCCCTGGGAAAGATATTCGAATACCACATCAGCGGCTCGACACTCAACCCGTCAATAGAGCCGGTCTATATTCCGAATGTTTTGATGATGGTGTTGCGCCCCTTCCACACCCTCAAATCCATCCTGCCGGAAGCCCCCGCGCAAGCCCCGCCCGAGCCGGCCAAACCGCCGCCGTAAGATAACGCGCAGGGAGAATGCGGAGGAGTCTGCCCGCGGAACACCGGAGATCGAGGAGGCTCTGAGGCAGAGTGTCTTTTCGTTGCCTTTTGTTCGAAACCCTTTTGGTTGCGACCGGGTTGGTTTGAGCTTGGCAAGGCGAAGGTGGAATAAAAAGCGATTGAGAAATGGTCGTTGAACATCTGTCATTTACAATTTGGCTCAGTGCTCTCTGGCGTCTTTGCCTTTGCGCGCGAAAGGCCGTTTTCCCTTGTTGGGCTGGAGTTCTTCCGCGGCGCACAGAACGCTGGCAAAGTTGGCCGGTTTCGCACAACCTGTCGGCTTGCGAAGGTTTTCCATCGGGGGCGCCGCGGCGGGGCGATACGGGCTGGCGGCGGCGGCGGGTTTGGTGACGGGCCTGGGGTTCGCGCCGGTGCAATTCGCCGGAGCGGCCTGGGTCGGTCCGGGCCTGATTTTGTTTTGCGCCATGGGATGGAGTGGCGGAAAGGCTTTCCGGGCAGGGTGGGTTGCGGGGCTGGCGCATTTTCTGAGCACCCTCTACTGGCTGCTGTGGATGCCTTTCGCCTGGCACGGGATTCCGCTGGCGCCGGCGCTGGCCTGGGTGGCCTTGAGTTCCTATTGCGCGGTCTTTTTCGGTCTGTGGGTCTGGTTTTGCTGGAGGATGTTTCCGGCCCGGTTGGCCGTGCCGGGTGTCTCCATGGTCGAAGCCGCGGATCGATTCCTCGACACGCCCGCCCGGCGGCGGATCATTTGGGCCGTTCTTTGCGCGGCTTCGTGGACGGCCCTGGAAGTGGCGCGGGGGCGGTTTCTGGGCGGATTCCCCTGGAATTTTATCGCCGTGTCGCAATACAGGCTGACGCCTCTGATCCAAATCGCCTCGATCACCGGTGTTTACGGTGTCACGTTTCTGATGGTTTGGTTTTCTGTCGCCTTGTCGGCCGCCCTGTTGAGGCTGGCACGCCGGCCCTCACCTCAGGGAACATGGGCCGACGCCGCCTTGCCGCTGCTGGTTTTGGCTGGGACGGCGAGTTGGGGCATGACGAGATTCGCAGTCGGGCCTGCCTCCGGCCGCGAAATAAAGGCGGCGCTAATCCAGCCGAGCATACCGCAAACCCTGATATTCGATCCAAAGGCGGATGCGACCCGGTTCCAGGAGGTCATCAAGCTTTCGGAGGCGGCGCTGGCGGAGAAGCCCGACGTTCTGCTCTGGCCGGAGTCGGCGGTTCCCAATCTGGGGCCGGAAAACCAGGAGGCGATTGCCCGGATGCTTGCCCGGAATCCGACGTGGCTGGTTTTCTGCGCGGACTCCAGTGAACAGCTTCCTTCCGGGGCTTACGCGGATTTCAACAGCAGCTTTCTGTTGGACCCCGGCGGGGTGATTAGGGCGATCTATCACAAGCGGCGGCTGGTCATATTTGGGGAATACATTCCCCTGGCGCGCTGGCTGCCGTTTCTTAAATGGCTCACGCCCATTGGCGATGGTTTTACGCCGGGGGACCGTCCTGTTTGCTTTGAGTTGACGCATCCCCATGCGCGGTGTTCGGTGCTGATCTGTTTCGAGGACATGTTTCCACAGGAGGCCCGCGAACACGCGGGGCCGGACACGGATTTCCTGATCAACCTTACCAACGACGGCTGGTTTGGCGACGGCCCCGAACAAATCCAGCAAGCCGCCAGCGCGGTCTTTCGGGCGGTCGAGAACGGCATCCCGCTGGTGCGCTGCACCAACAACGGCCTGACTTGCTGGGTGGATGCGCAAGGGCGCATAAGGGAAATGGAAGAGCCGGGCGGCAACATTTACGGGGCCGGCTATATGATGCCGACGATTCCATTGGCGGCCTTGGGCGCGGATCATTCAACCTATTACAATCGTCATGGAGATTGGTTTGGCTGGAGTTGCTGCGGTCTGAGCATTGGGGCTTTGGCGTGGCGGGGAGCAGGGCGTCAATCGGCACAATTGTCCCGTGACTCGCAAGACAGTGTCTAAAAATCGAGACAGCCGTTTTCGGTGGAATTTGCAAGTGTCTGATTAAGAACGACTTGTAGAAACACGGGAAGGCCCTGTTTTCGCTGGCACGACCTTTGCTTAAAGAAAAGGCGTGGATACTGCAAAGCGATTTATATTTTATCTGCGCTATTATTTGATTCCGCAGGCGTCGTTCGGGGTGTTCGTCTTGGCGGAGGGCGTGTTCCTTTACGGTCTATATCGCGCGATCACAGGGCGCTGACTGTGGACCGGGAGAATGGACGGTCTGGCTGCTCCTCACCAATCGTCCAAGGCGGTCAAATGTTTGCCGCCGGTGTCGGCGACAACTATGTGGGTGGCAGGGCTGGCAATTTGCAGGGGCGAAACGACCCTTGGGTCAATCCGATTTTCGGCCGGTTCGATGATCGGGGAACGTTTGGTGGCTCTGGAGGTGTATGGGGGCTCAATCCTCAGTCTTATTTTCACTCTCTTTTCTTGCGTGTTCATAAGAAAACCTTCAATAAATCCGATGCCCTCGCGTGCCATTGCCAGCAGTGCATCGGGTTTCTGTTTATTTAACACACAATTGGACGTGACGCAACCGGGGCAATGCCTTTTCGCGTTTAAGTGATTGCCCTAGTTGAAAGCCGATGGGGCGTGCGCGGAGGGCGGGCAAGAGCCTCCGCGACCGCTGCCGGATTTGCAATTGCCGGCAAGCGCAAGTCCGCCGCGGCGGGCCGGACACCGCCAGTTTCAGAATTGGTCTTCCTTCTCTTTGAACAGAATATTGAAGGTGGTCATCGATCCGTAGCAGCGGGATATGTATTGCTGCAGCTCAATCTTCTCCGCGTCCGACAATTGCGGGTGGGCGTTGATCTTCTGCTCCAGGACGCGCAGGTTGTTGCGCATCATGACGATTTTGTGGAAGAATATCTCCAGCGGTACTTCCTTGCTTTGCAACGACGCGTCCGTCGGGCGCAAGAGCAGCGAGCCGCCCTGCCAGCGCGCCGCCAGCCTGGCGACGATGGTGTCGTCCCGCTCCAGGCCCAGTTCCCTGACCATGACGCTGACGGTTTCGGCGATCAACGTCGAGAGCGGCTGTGTCAGCCCGCTGAGATCGGCCTGCGCCTCGGCCGGCTGCAAATCGCTGTGTTCGGGCGCGATCGTCTGCAATCCGGAGTCGAACCGGATGTCGGCGAGATGTTCGGAAATACTTTTGACAGTTCCCACTCCGTGATCGGGGTGATGGACTTTCATCCCGATGTGCATTGATTGTAGTCTCATGTTGTGAATGAATTGGACATCGCATTGAACATCTGGCGTCCGCCCACCAAAGGCAAGCGTCAAAGCAGGCCGGGCGCATTTGACTCGCGCGCGCCAATTTTGTTTGGTGCTGGCTGCCAAACAAAGGTAAACTTCTGATTGCAAGATGAGGCGTGAAACGGATTTCGTTCTTGAACAAGCGGCCTGGCCGGCCATGGTTTTGGAGGAGAATGGCAGCATTCGCCGGCTCAATCAGGCCGCCCGCCGCGTCTTTGATTTCTCCAGCCGCCCGGAAGGCCCCGACCTTGCTTCGATCTGGGACCCGGCCAACCCGCTGCCGCTGGAGAGCTTGTTGAGCCAGGCATCCGACGCCGGAACGATGCATGTCACGCTGCGCGTCTTGGATGGCGGCGCGGCGGAGTTCGTCGCGCACCTGGCCAGAGTTGTCCGGGACAATTGTCCGTATTTGGTGCTGCAGTTGTTCAAGGATTCAGGCGCTGCCTTTCCCGAATTGGCTTACGCGCCGCCGTCGAAGGAGATTCCGCGCCGGCCCGTTGCTGCCTCCGCCGCGGACGCTGGCGGCCTTCCCTTTGATCTTTCCAACGCAGGCTGGGCCGTCTTTCTGGTGGACGCGGGGTGGGGGATTGTCCGCGCCAATCCGGAAGCGCGGCGCCTCTTTGGATCGAAGGCGACGAGGGAGGGCGCGGCATTGATGGCGCTGTGTGCTCCCGAAGACGCGGGAACCCTGGAGAAGTTGTTGTCCGGGCCGCGGAAGGAGGCGGCGACCTGGCTCAAGTTCCGGCTGGAGCAGGGGACGGCCAGGCCCATGTGCGTGCAATTATGTCCCGCCGACGACTCGAAAAGGGTCTTGTTGCAAGCGTTCCCAGAGGCGCCCGCGAGCCATGCGCCCGGGCCGGCCTTGGCTCTGGCGGTCCCGACTGGGACGGAGGAGGAGGAAGATTTTTTGTTGCAAGACGCCGACTGGCCATCGGTGTTGGTGCGGAAGACCGGAGAAGTGCTGCGGGCCAATCGCGCGGCCGTTCGCGCCTTTGGAGCGGCAATCGAGCGAAAGGATGGAAACCTGGCTATGATTTGGTCGGCCCAAAACCCGGACTCGGTCCAGCAGTTTCTCAGCCTGCCAACGCGGGGCGAGGCGTCGGCGTTGAAGTTCGCGCTCAAGAGCGGGTTGCCGGGGGTTTTTGCGGCGCATTTGAGCGAAACGGCGCGTGAGGATGTCGCGTTGCTGCAATTGCTCAAAGCGGCGGTCCCCGTGCTGGAGGGGGTCGTGCCGGCCAAGGTCGAGTCTCCATCCCCGTCGGCGGCGCCCGCCGTCGGCGCAGCCGTTTCGGCTGGGGTGGATGCCGGGCTGGCGCATAAACAGAAGTTGGATTGCGCGTTGCAACTGGCGCGATCCGTGGCGCTGGATTTCAACAACGCGCTGACCAGCATTTTGGGGCATACGTCGTTGTTGTTGAGCAAGGCCGAAAACACGCATCCCTGGCGCAATTCGCTGGCGGAAATCGAGAAATCCGCCGCCAAAGCCGCCGAGATCGCCAACGATCTGGCCGCCTTCAGCCGCCAGGAAAAGGACACGCGCGTCCAGGTGGCCGGCAATCTGAATACGTTGCTGGAACGGACTATCGAGGCTTTCCAGAGTTCGTTGCAGAAGCCCATCGTCGTTTTGCGCCAGTTGGAGCGCAAACTTTACACCGCCAGTTTCGACGAGGCCAAGATGCAGCAGGCACTGATCAAAGTGCTGGAAAACGCCGCGGAAGCCATCAAGGCCGAGGGAAAAATAAACGTGCAGACCCGCAATCTCGACCTGTCCGAGCCGACCCATGACCGCACGGCCAAACTGGTCGCGGGCAGCTATGTGTGCGTTGAAATCTCCGACACCGGCGCCGGGATCGGGCCGGAGGCCATGCCGCGCATATTTGAGCCGTTCTTTTCCACCAAAGGCGCGCGCCACCGCGGGCTGGGCCTGGCGTGGGTTTATGGCATCGTCACCAATCACGGCGGGGGCGTGGCCGTCTCCAGCCAGCCCGGCGCGGGCACGACAGTGCGCCTGTATTTGCCGGCCATCAGGCGGATCGCGCGCGAGGCCCCGGTATCGCCGACCGACCTGACCGGCAACCAGACTCTGCTCTTTGTCGATGATGAGGACCTGCTCTTGACCATGGGCCAGATGATTCTCTCCTCGTTCGGCTACACGGTTCTAACGGCCAACAGCGGCCAAAAGGCGCTGGAAATCTTCTCGGCTTCGCCCAAGAAGATCGACCTTGTCATCACCGACCTGGTCATGCCGAACATGAGCGGACGCGAGTTGGGCGAGCAAATTTTGAAACTCAAGCCGGGGACGCGCATTCTCTGGTCCAGCGGTTACGTGCGCCCGGCCGACGCGCAGGAGCAGGAGCGCTATTTGCAGAAGCCCTTCACGAGCCAGGACCTGCTGCGGAAGGTCAAGCAGGTGCTCTCAGAATGATTCCATGCGGAAAAAACTTGCGTCATATCATTAGTTGACTTTATTCCTGTGTTGGTCTTGAATTAAAAAATGCAGATCGACAGCTTGAAAGTTTATTGTGACCTGGCCGAAACGGAGAGTTTCACCAAAGCGGCCCAGGTCAATAACGTCACGCAATCGGCCGTCAGCCAGCAGATCAGTTCACTGGAGCGGCAGTTCAATTCGCTGCTCATCGAGCGCAGCAAGAAGAAATTTCGACTCACGCGCGAGGGCCAGGTCCTCTACGCCTATAGCAAGCAGATCATCCAGACTTACGACTCCCTGCAGAATCGCCTGCAGGAGATCAAGGACATCATCTCCGGCACCATCCGGGTCGCCACCATTTACAGCATCGGACTGCACGATCTGCCGCCCTATCTCAAGAAATTCCTCAAGACCTATCCGACCGTCAACGTCCACGTCGAATATCGCCGCGCCAATCAGGTTTACGAGGACGTCATGGGCAACGTCGTCGATTTGGGCCTGGTCGCCTATCCCGCCCGCGACTCCAAGCTCGAGTTGGTCCCCTTGCGCAAGGATAACCTGGTTCTCATTTGCCACCCTTCCCATCCGCTGGCCAAGTCCAAGTCCATCAAACTGTCCCAACTGGCGGGCCGCAAATTCGTCAGCTTCGAGCCGGACATCCCGACTCGCAAGGCGATCGACAAGGTGCTCAAGGACCACAACGTCTCCGTTGAGATCGTCATGGAGTTCGACAACATCGAGACAGTCAAACGCGCGGTGGAAATTGACGCCGGCATTTCGCTGGTGCCCCAGGGCACGATCCTCCAGGAAGTGGCCAAACAGACCCTGGCCGAGGTCCGCATTGAGGGGGTGGACATGGTGCGGCCATTGGCGGCGGTTTACAAAAAGAACAAAGTCCTCTCCCCGGCCATGAAGCAATTCCTGGCCATCCTCAAGACCTGATCCCCTACTTCAGGTTTTCAGGGTTGAGCGCCTGCAAATCCCGCGGCACGAAAAGTCCGTCCCGCCGGATCAGTTCCCCGTCGAACCACACCTCTCCTCCGCCCCATTCCGGGCGCTGGATGAGGACCATGTCCCAATGCACCGCCGAGCGGTTCCCGTTGTCCGCGTCCTCGTAGGCCTGGCCCGGGGTGAAGTGCAGCGATCCGGCGATCTTTTCGTCAAACAAAATATCACACATCGGGTTCAGGATGAAGGGATTGAAGCCCAGGGAGAATTCGCCCACGTAACGCGCCCCGGCGTCGGTGTCCAGGATTTCGTTCAGCCGCCTGCTGTTGCTGCCCGTCGCGTTGATGATTTTCCCGTCCTCGAATTCGAGCCGGATGTTTTCAAATTTCGTCCCCGCGTACAGCGTGGGCGTGTTGTACTGGATGACCCCCTGCGCGGAATTCTTGACAGGACAAGAGAACACCTCGCCGTCGGGGATGTTCCGTTTGCCCTCCGCCAGCAGCGCGCCGATCCCCTTGATGCTGAAGCGCAGGTCGGTTCCCGGCGCCTTGATGTGGACGCGGTCCGCGCGGTTCATGCGCTTCTGCAAGGGCAGCATGGCCCGC
This sequence comes from Verrucomicrobiales bacterium, assembly GCA_003138485.1. GTDB lineage: Bacteria > Verrucomicrobiota > Verrucomicrobiia > Limisphaerales > Palsa-1400 > PLGF01. The sequence continues at coordinate 61,721 of PLGF01000116.1, forward strand.
GCCATTTTCGGGTAATTCATTGTGCAGACTTGGAAGTAAAAATCCTCGAACGCCTCGGTGCTCATGCCGGCCCCCTGGGCCATGCTCGGGCTGGGCCAGCGCAGCACGCACCAGCGCGTCTTGTTGATGCGGTAATCCATCACCGGACGCATCGCCTTGGAATAAAGCGTCATCACCTTGGAGGGTACGTCCGAAGACTCGCTGGCGTTGTTGGCTCCGCGCACCGCTATGTAGGCCTGCGCGCGCTTCATGCGGAACAGTTCCACCTCCCGCGCCAGCCTGGCCTGCTCCGCGGTGGCCTCGCGGACGATCTCCCGCGTCACGCGCGTGTGGCGGGTTTCCACCAGGGGAATGGCGCCGGCCCGGCGCGCCGCCCGAATCAACTGAATGGTGAATTCGTCGGGCACATCCGTCATCTCCAACAGGATGCGCTCATCCTTCTTCAGGCCAATCGAATACTTGACCAACAAATCACACAACTTCGCGTAACGAGGATCCGTCATGCCTTCAAGCCTATCCAACACGGGCCGCCTCTGCCAACAACGAACTTCCGCGCCCCTCCCGCCGCCGCAACGCCCGCTCCTGCCGGCCCACCTCCCGCCGCAGCAAATCCTCCGCCGACCAGCCCCGCGCCTGCGCCTGGCGCGCCAATCGAAAAAGACCCCGCGCCAGCGCGTCTTGCGTCAACCGCCGCCCCTTGGCGGGCTGGAGCAGTTTCGCCTTGATTGCCTTCTTGAGCAGCTTTTCGGCCCGCAGCAAGGCCGGCAGATGCCGCGGAATCCCATCCAGGGCCGACGCCCGCGCGCGCCGCGTGCCGTGCTTCTCGGCCGACTTGATCTTCTCCCAATTGGCCCACACCTCGTCGATATTCTTGACTTTGACCGCGCCAAACACATGCGGATGCCGCCGCACCAGCTTCTCGGTGATGCTCCGGGTCACCCGCTCGAAATCAAACGCCCCGCGTTCGCGGGCCAGTTGGCTGTGGAACACCACCTGCAAGAGCAAGTCCCCCAACTCCTCCTCCATCTCCTGATCGTCCTCCGCCTCAATCGCGTCGAGCAGTTCATAGACTTCCTCCACCGCCTGGTAGCGCAGCGTCTTGTGGTTCTGCTCGCGGTCCCAGGGACAGCCCCGCGGCGAGCGCAATTGGGCCATCACCTCCAGTAATTCGACAATGGCGCTTTTCTTTTTCATTACAAAACAACCAGATTGTCCCGATGCACCAGGACCTCTTTGACCCGGCGCGCCTGGACGGCGCCCGAATCGAAATCACATATCCCCCGCGCGAATTCAGTCCCGTTCAGATCACAGATCCGCACCACGTCGCCGGCGGAAAACTCCCCCTCGCAACGCGCCACCCCCGGCGGCAGCAGGCTCTTGCCGTTCTCCCGCAACGCCTTCCTTGCTCCGTCATCCACATAAAGCGCCCCTTTGGCGTGATGGAAAAACGCTATCCAACGCTTGCGTCCCTTCAGCCTGGCCGGCTGCGCCACGAACAGCGTCCCTTCCACCGCCCCCTCCAGCACCCGCGCCAGCACCCCCTTCTTCCGGCCCGACGCGATGACCATCGGGATGCCCGACCGAACCACCATCCTGGCCGCCTGCAATTTCGACGCCATGCCGCCCACCGCCGTCTCGCTGTCGGTCCCTTTGGCCATCTTCTCCACCGTCGCGAGATTTTCGACGACGCTCACCGTGCGCGGATTGGCCTTGCCGAAATTCTCCAGCAACCCGTCCACCGTCGTCAGGATGATCAGCGCGTCGGCCGGCAGGAGGCAGGCGACCAGGGCGGACAACTTGTCATTGTCGCCGAACTTCAATTCCGTCACCGAAATGGCGTCGTTCTCGTTGATGATCGGCACGATCCCGTGGCGCAACAGCGTCACGAGCGTGTTGCGGGCGTTGAGATGCCGCTCGTGATGTTCCAGGTCGTAATGCGTCAACAATACCTGCGCCACGCCGCACCCCGCCTCTCCAAAGAGCTTCTCATACATGGCCATCAGGCGGGGCTGGCCCACCGCCGCGCACGCCTGCAAGTCGGAAAGCTCCGTCGGCCGTTTGGCGAATCCCAGCGCCCCCATCCCCGCTCCCACCGCGCCCGAACTGACCACCACCACCTCCTTGCCCTGGCCGTGCAAGGCGGTGATCTGCGCCGCCAATTGTGTCAACTGAACCAAATCCGGCTGCTTCCGGCTGTCCGTCAGGACGCCGGTGCCGAGTTTGACCACGATCCGCGCGGCATTTTTTAGTGAAGCACGATGCATAGCGATTCGGCGGGGAGCATGACGCCAACCGCCCGCCTTTTCAAGACAACTGCGATTTTACCTTGACTGACCTTGACTGACCTTGACTGGATTGGCTCCTTTTGACCACGCCCGCCTCGGCAGCAGGCCTCGATTTCGGCAGGGCAACCCTCCGGCGGAGCCGTATGCCTGGCATTGCTCAGAAACCTCCAACTGCTGAGTTGCAACTCCTTGATTACCAACCCTCTCAAGCTCGCTTGGCCCCCGGGAGAACTCCAGCCCCCGCGCTTTTTATGGTGCACAAGGGTGCATAAGCCTGCATAAACCGCCGAAATCTCCGCGCCGCGAGGCGCAGAGGAAGGCATTTAACCACCGATGGACACGGATTCACCCTCCCCCAATTGCCCGCCAGGCGGGAAAAAATGGCTTGCGGCGCACAGCGGGCGTGACGGTTCACGCCACGCACGC
>PLGF01000163.1 GCA_003138485.1 Verrucomicrobiales bacterium
CGCCAAATTACGGTAAATTACGGCAAATTACGGTAAATTACGGTAGTTTTCGCGGCGCAAGCGAGCTTGCGGGGTGGACATTGTGGACGTTGGGCGGCTTAAATGAGCTGTAGTCTTTTCCGCCCCGCGACGCGGAGTTTTCGGCGGTTTATGCAGGCTTATGCACCCTTGTGCACCCTTGTGCACCATAAAAAGCGCGGGAGCTGGAGTTCTCCCGCAGGCCGGGCGAGATGGAGAGGGTTGATAATCAAGGACATGCAACCCGGCGCTTGGAAGTCAGAGGTCCTGACGGGCCTGGGCGGCGTCTTGGGCGATTTGGGCGCTGAGGGCTGCTGCGGATGGGAATTCTTGCTCGTCGCGCAGTTTCCTCAGGAATGTCAGCTCCAATTCCTGGCCGTAAAGGTCGCGGTCGAAATCCAGGAGGTGCGCTTCGACGCGCAGTTGCGGGTCTTGGGACGGGAGCGTGGGCCGGTGGCCGATGTTCACTGCGGCGCGGAAATGCTCCGTGCCGGTTTGCGCCTGGGCGACATACACGCCCGGCGGCGGAGTCAGCAGGCCGGTGACATCCAGGTTCGCGGTGGGGTATCCGAGTTTGCGTCCAACGCGTTCGCCTTTCACCACTGTGCCGCGCAGGCTGTAGGGGCGGCCCAGCATCTGGCCGGCGGCGGAAAAGTCGCCGGCGCGGACGGCTTGGCGGATGCGGGTGCTGCTGACCGGCTGGCCGTCCCAGGTGACGTCGGGCAGGGCGTGGACGGCAAAGTGCAGTTCGGCCCCCAGTGTCTGAAGGAGGGGCACGTTGCCGGAGCGATTGCTGCCGAAAAGGAAGGAGTCCCCGACGCAGATGCTTTGGATTTGACGGAAGCCGCGCGCCAGGTCGCGGATAAATTGTTCGCCGGAAATCCGGCTGAACGCTTTGTCAAATCGAATGACGTACGCCGCTTCCAGGCCCAGCCCGGCCAGGACATCGAGCCTCTTGGACAGCGGATAGATCAAGGGCGGCACGCTGGCCGGGGCGACGATGGCGTTGGGATGACGGTCGAAGGTCACGGCCACAGAAACGGCGCCATCAGGGGCGGCGTCGGACAGGGTCCGGCGAAGGACCTGTTGGTGGCCGAGGTGAACGCCGTCGAAGACGCCGATGGCGGCGCAGACGGGGCGGGCCTCGGCGGGCAGATCGGCGGCGGCGGAGAGAACCTTCATCCGGCGGACGGGCTGGTTTGGGCAAGTTGCAGGAAAGGGATGATGCGCTGCTGAAAATCGGCGCGGGAAAGCTTGAGCGCATCCTCGAAGGGGATGGCGTCCTGCACGTCGAATTTGCCGGAGATGACGCGGCGCAACGTGGCGAGATGCGCGCCGCAGCCCATTTTGCGGCCCAGCTCGTCGGCCAGAGCGCGGACGTAGGTGCCCTTGGTGCAGGCGACGCGAAAGCGGCCGAGCGGCTCGGAGTAACTGGAGAACCGAAAGCTGTAAACGTGGATGAGCCGGGCCTTGCGCTCGACCTCGATCCCCTTGCGGGCCAGTTTGTAAAGAGGAACGCCTTTGATTTTGACGGCGGACACCATGGGCGGCGTTTGCATCTGGTCGCCTTGAAAGCCAGCGGCGGCGGCGTTGAGTTCCTCCACGGTCATCGGCAGAACGGGCAGGGAGGAAACCAATTCGCCCTGGGCGTCAAAGCTGTCGGTCGCTTCCCCGAACTTGATGGAGCCTTCATAGACCTTGTCGTCGGACATGAGTTTTTCGGAGAGCTTGGTGCCCCTGCCCAGGACGATGAGGAGCAGGCCGGTGGCGTTGGGGTCCAGGGTGCCGCAATGACCGGCTTTCTCGATGCGGAAAGCGCGGCGCAGGGCATCGACGACATCGTGAGAGGTCGGGCCGGCGGGCTTGTCAATAAGAACAGCGCCGTCAAATGGATCGAATTCGCGCATGGTCAGCGGGAGGCGTCGATGGCTTTCCTGACGGCGGAGATAACTCGGCGCTGGACGGCCAGGGGTTTGCCGGGAATGCGGGCGCCTGCCGCGGCAACGTGGCCGCCGCCGCCGAATTGCGCGGCGATGTCGCTGACGTTGATGCGGGGAGACTTCGAGCGCAGGCTGATGCGGGTCAATTCCGGTTCGATCTCCTCAAAAACGCACGCGACGACCACCGGCTCGATGTCGCGGATGTGGTCAATCATCCCTTCGGTGTCGCTGCGGTCGGCGCCGGTGCGGGCGAAGTCACTTTTCTTGAGCCAAAGATAGGCGATCTGGTCGCGGTGGGTGAGGTGGAAATGATTGTAAAGATGCTTCAGGAGGCGGACGCGGGAGAGGGAGTAGGATTGATAGACTTCACGGCAAATCGTGTCCACATGGGCGCCCAATTTGACCAATTCGCCGGCGGTGTGGTAGGTGACCGGCTGGGTTGTGGCATATTGGAACGAGCCGGTATCGGTGGAAACTGCCGTGAAGAGACAGTCGGCGATGGCCGGGGTGATGGGCCAGCGCGCCTCTTGGAGGAGACGGAAGATCAACTCGCCGGTGGAGGCTTGGCGGGCGGAAATCCAGTTGACATCGCCGTAGCGGGTGTTGCTCTCGTGATGATCGATGTTAATGAGAAACTTGCGCCGGCCGACTTCGGGCGCGACGCCGCCCATCCGCTCGAAGGACGCGCAATCGGTGGCGATGACCAGGTCGAACTGCCGTCCGGCGACGGGTTTTTGCAGGAGTTTGTCGGCGTCCAGGAAGGCGTACTTTTGAGGGGTGACATCTTCGTTCCAACAGGCAACATCCTTGCCTTGCTTGAGGAGGGCCAGAGTGAGTCCGAGTTGCGAGCCGATGCAATCGCCATCCGGGCGGACGTGGCCGGTGACGCAAATGGTTTGGCTGGCCGCGATTTTTTCAAGGATGCGATCAATAACCTTCAACGTGGATTTCATGCGGAGGACGGGGGAGGGTCCAGTTCATCGAGGATGCGCAGGACGCGGTTGCCGCGCTCGACGGAATCATCGAGAACAAAGCGGAGTTGCGGGGTGTATTTGAGGACGATGGCCTTGCCCAGGAGGCCTTGAATGCGTTTGCGATGGACGCCCAGCGCTTCCAAGGCTCTCTTTTTCTGGTCAGGGCCGCCCAGGACGCCGATATAGACAGTGGCGGTGTGTAAATTGGGGGCGACATCCACGTCGTTGACATTGATCAAGCCGACTTCATCGACGGGCAGCTCGCGGCGGACGACCTCGCCGATCTGGCGTTTCAAGAGTTCGCGCACCCGTTGCAATCTCAGGGACATGGTTCCTTGCTTGGAGGGAGGTCAGTTGAGCTTTGGAACGTTTTTTTCGGTGTTGTAGCACTCGATGACGTCGCCAGGCTGCATTTCGTTGAAGCCTTCAATGCGGATGCCGCACTCCATGCCGGCCCGGACTTCGTTGACGTCGTCCTGGAAGCGGCGCAGGGTCTGGATGACGCCCTCGTAGATCAGGCCCTTTCGGCGGAGAACGCGGGCTTTGCCGCGAACCAGGCGGCCGTTGTTGACGACGCAGCCGGCGACGTTGCCGCCTTTGGACAACTCGAAGATTTTGCGGACCTCGGCCGAGCCGATGACGACCTCTTTGACGACAGGTTCCAGCAAGCCGGCCATGGCTTCCTTGACCTGGTCGATCAATTCGTAAATGATCGAGTAGAGCTTGATCTGAACCCCTTCCCGTTTGGCCAGGTCGGCCACACCGACATCAATGCGGGTGTGGAAACCCAGAATGATGGCGGAGGAGGCGGAGGCGAGCAAGACATCCGATTCGGTGATGGTGCCCACGGCGCTGTGAATGACTTCGAGGGAAACCTGTTCGGCCTCGATCTTCTTGAGAGCCTCGACAATCGCCTCGACGGAGCCTTGGGTGTCGCCTTTGACGACCACCTTCAGGATTTTGGCCTGGGAGGCGTCCAGGGTGGCGAATAAGGTTTCCAAAGTGACTTTGGTGCGGGCCTCATTGGATTCTGTGCGGGCGGTTTCAGCGCGCTGATCGGCCAGGTCGCGCGCGGTCTTTTCATCTTCAAGAACGCTGAATTCCAGGCCCGCCTCGGGGATTCCGTTCAGGCCGAGGATTTTGACGGCGACAGAGGGGCCGGCTTCCTTCTGGCGGGTTCCCTCCTCGCTGATCAAGGCGCGGACTTTGCCCCAATATGCGCCGCAAACCACGACGTCGCCAACGCGCAAGGTGCCTTTGCGGACCAGGACGGTGGCGGTGGGACCGCCGGGTTCGAGGCCCGATTCGATGACGTTGCCCTTGGCGCGGCGGTTGGGATTGGCCTTCAGCTCAAGCAGGTCGGCCTGGAGGAGGATCATCTCCAGCAGTTTATCCACGCCTTGCTTGGTGAGGGCGGAAACATCGACAAAGATCGTATCGCCGCCCCATTCATCGGAGACCTGGCCTTTGTCCTGGAGCTGCTGGCGGACCTTCATGGGGTTGGCGTTGGGATGGTCACACTTATTGACAGCGACAAGGATGGGGGCCTTTGCCGCCTGGGCGTGGCTCAAGGCCTCCAAGGTCTGCGGCATGACTCCGTCGTTGGCCGCGACGACCAGCACCACGATGTCCGTCACGGTCGCGCCACGGGCGCGCATGGCGCTGAAGGCGGCGTGTCCCGGCGTGTCCAGAAACGTAATTTGTTGGATTTCGTTTTTGCGCTCCGGGTGCGGAAAGGAAATGGTGTAGGCGCCGATGTGCTGGGTGATGCCGCCAGCCTCCCCGGCCGCGACGTTGGATTTGCGGATGACGTCCAGCAGCGTGGTCTTGCCGTGGTCCACATGGCCCATGATGGTGACGACCGGCGCCCGCGGCTTCATGTCTTCGGGCCTGTCTTCGACATCCAACTCCACCTTGCGGACGGGAGTGTGGGCGCCGGCGCCGCGCTCGCGCTTCTCCACCTCGAACCGGAAGCCGTATTTGGCGCAAATGCGTTGGGCGACCTCTTCGTCAATGGATTGGTTGACGTTGGCGAAGACGCCGACTTCCATTAGATCGGCGATGATCTGAAAAGGCTTGCGCTTCAATTGCTCGGCCAAATCCCGCACAATTATCGGCGGCTTGAGGGTGATCATCTGCCCGCCGGCTGGCGGGACAAATCTCTCCGCGGCCTTGGCGGGCGTGGCGGCGGGGGCGGCTTGCTTCTGGGGAGGTCTTTGACCCGCCCGCTGGCCTGCCTGGGGATGGGCGGCGGAAGCCGGAACGCCCGGTCCCCGGCGCGCATCTCCGCGGGCCGCGGGGGCGGATCTGGCTCCGGGCGCGCCTCGTCCGGCGCCTTTCTCCGCCTGCTGACGGGAAACAGGCTTGGGAGGCAGTTGCACCCATCCGACCTTCTCCCCGATCTTGGGCACAGGCGGCGGCGGCGGCGCGACTGGCGGCGCTGGCGGCGCTGGCGGGGTGGGCGCCAATGGGATTTCAACCGGCGGCGCCGTGGGCGAAGCCAAGGCGGCCGGCTGAGACTCAAGAATGGCTGGCGGCGGCGCTTCCGGAATTGCCGGGGCCGTTTCCAAAGCTGGCAAGGCGACGATCACCGGGGGGGTGGCGACGACTTCGACCGGAGACGGCGGCGCGAGGGTGGGGGAAAGCAGTTCAACCGGTGGCGTCGGCGCGGCAACCAAGTCGCCGGGAGAGGGCGTTGGAGTGGCGGCCGGAACGGGCGGAAGAGGTTCGGGCGGCGGCGGCGGCGGCGCCGCGGCGGGCGGGGGCGGGAGGGTTTTGATTAACTCGATTTCGAGGAATTCAGCGGTAATTTTGTCCAGGGAACTGGACGGCACCTTGGCCTGGGCGATGCCCAAGTCCTTGGCTTTGGCAAGGACCGACTGGCTTGCGATTCCAAGCTTCTTTGCTAAGTCGTAAATGCGAACGGGCATATTTTTCTAACTGCCAACCGGCCCGCGAAGTTTTCATGCGATTAACATGTCCACATGGCGGTCCTTCAATTCATCGGGTCAAGACGGTTCCTGCTTCTCGCCGGTCTCGGCGCCATTGCGCCGCGCGGTCTCGGAGTGAATGGCTTGCATGATGGCCGGAACCTGGTCCTTGATCTGTTCGATCTGTTCCAAATCGGCCGCCTCCGCCTGGAGCAACGCGTCCACGGTGGAAAAGCCAGCGCGCACCAGCACGCCGGCCACTTCCGGGGTCAAACCCGGAATGGTTGCAAAGGCCTGCACGGCCTGCGCCACCTTCTGCTCGAATCCGACTGTCACCACTGCTTCCGGTTCGATGTCGATCTGCCAGCCGGTCAGTTTCGAGGTGAGCCGCGCGTTTTGGCCGCGTTTGCCGATGGCCAGCGAAAGCTGGTCCTCGGCCACCATGATTTTGACGCGGTGGCCAGGCTCATCGACGACAAAGGACTTTAATTGGGCCGGGGCCAGCGCGTTGGCGACGTAGGTCTTGATGTTGGCGTCCCACTTGATGATATCGACCTTCTCGTTGTTCAACTCACGGACGATATTCTTGACGCGCTGGCCGCGGAGGCCGACGCAGGCGCCGACGGGATCAACTTTGGAATCGCGGGTGTGGACGGCGAGTTTGGTGCGGAAGCCCGGCTCGCGGGCGATGCCCTTGATTTCAATGGTGCCGTCGTTGATTTCGGAGACTTCCAGTTGAAAGAGTTTGACGACAAATTGGGGGTCGGCCCGCGAAAGGATGATTTCCGGCCCATGCACGCCGGTTTCGACGGCCTTGACGTAGCAGCGGATGCGCTCGCCGATCTGGTATTCCTCCGTGGGAACGCGTTCGCGGTTAGGCAGGAGCGCCTCGTATTTGCCCAGGTCAATGGTCACGTCCGACCGCTCGAAGCGGCGGACGACCCCGCTGAGAATGTCCCCAACCCGGTCTTTGAACTCGGTGAATATCAGTTGTTTTTCAGCCCGGCGAATATGCTGCATGAGAGCCTGCTTGGCATATTGGGAGGCGATGCGCCCGAAGCCGGCCGGGGTGACCTCCACCTCCAGTTCGTCGCCCAATTGAGCATCCGGCTTGATGCGCCGGGCGTCGAAAACAGTGATTTGATCATGCTTGGAGACGGCCTTTTCCGAAACGACCAGACGGGCAAAGGCCTTAATGTCGCCGGTCTTGGTGTCGATGGCGCAGCGCAATTCGCGGGCGGGGCCGACGGCCTTCTTGGCCGCTGACAGCAACGCCTCCTCAACCGCTTGTACCAGGACATTGCGGCTGATCCCCTTCTCGCGCTCCCAAAACTCCAAGACAGCTAAAAAATCCGCGTTCATAATCATTGTTTTCCCCGCACAGGGAACAAAAAAGTCGGCAGAACCTGGGTCTCCGACTTGCGCGCTGAACCGAGTCCAGCAATACATCTTTTCCGACTCTATAATAGCCAGCCGCGCTGAATCGTCAACCGGAAAATTCACGACCCAAAACAGCGTGCGCAAGCCGGCTTTTGGGCGGAAGCCGGCGCGGTCAATGGGCGGAACGGCAACACGCCCCAATTCAATGCGGAATGCGCGAACACCGGTGAAACCGGCGGCCGGAATTGTGAACAAAATTGTGAACAGAATTTAACATGACCGCCATGAAACCGTCACATGGCTATGAGACCGTCAAAACGTGAAGAAAGTCTTGATCCTGACGGCGGGATTTGGCGACGGCCACAACACAGCGGCCCGCAACGTGGCCGACGCGGTGGAGATGATCTCCGATGAGGCCAAAGTCGAAGTCCTGGATGTATTCCAAAGCAGTCTGGGCCTGCTCAACGACGTTCTCAAAAAGGCCTATCTTGGCCTGACCCGCTTCGCGCCGGGGGTCTGGAGCGGGATTTACTCAATGCTTGACAGTTCCAAGAAGCTGGAAAGCAACCTGCTCGCCTTCGGCAACCTCAAGGACGCCCTCCAGGGAATCATCGAGCAGTCCCAGCCCGATTGCGTCATCTCCACCTACCCGGTGTACGCACACGTCATCCGCGAGATTTACCGCGACCATTCCGAGCGGCCCTTCCGTTTCATCACGGTCGTCACGGATTCGATCTCGGTCAATTCCTCATGGTTCCGCGCGCCTAGCGACTGGTATTGCGTGCCCAACGAGGCCACCGCGCAGGTCCTGCGCCGCAACGGCGTGCCGCCGGAGAAGATCAGGGCCTTCGGTTTCCCGGTCAACCCGGTCTTCGCCGAGAAGCAGGACAACCCCGCCGAGGCGCCCCGGGAAGGGGGCCCCATAAAAATTCTTTACATCATCAACACGGGAAAAAAGAAGACGGGCAAGGCGCTCGAACGCCTGCTGGAGATGCCGCGCGCGCATCTGACCATCACGGTGGGCCGCGACGCGGAGTTGAAGGAGAAGCTGGCCAGCCGCCTGGAAAAATTCGGCGAGCGCGCGCGGCTCCTGGGCTGGACCAACCAGATGCCCCGTTTAATGCTCAGTCACCATCTGGTGGTGACCAAGGCGGGCGGCGCCACCGTCCAGGAGGCCATCGCCGGGCGCTGCCCGATGATCCTCAACCAGGTCATTCCCGGACAGGAAGACGGCAACGCGGAATTGGTGCGGCAACTGGACGCGGGGGCGGTGGCGGAAAAGAGCCGCGACGTGGTGGAATGGGTCGGCAAGGCGTTCGCGAACGACGGGGAGCTATGGAAGAAGTGGCGCGGGAATCTGGCGAAAGTGGCGCGGCCCGACGCCTCGATTCGCATCGCGGAACTGGCCCTCAACGAGTGCGCGTCCGACGGGCCGCCCAACCGGTTGTTCGTGACTGAGGCCCCCGGCATGACGCGTCCCGCCCGGCGCCCTTCGACCAACGGCGGCGGGGAGGCGCGGATGTTGCTGTGCGATTTCCACATACACACCAACTATTCGGACGGCAAATTGACGGCGCCGGAAGTGGTCGATTTTTACGGAAAGCGCGGCTTTGATTGCATTTGCATCACCGATCATCTGGGGGACCCGCGACGGCTGATCGGCAAATTGAGCAAGCTGCTCAAACTGACCTTGGGACCGGAGCAAATGGACGAGTATTTCGACGTCCTGGAGCGCGAGCGCCGGCGCGCCTGGCGCAAATACAAGATGCTGCTCATGACCGGTATTGAGTTCAACAAGGACGGCTTTTCCCGCAAGAGTTCCGCCCATCTGCTGGGCATCGACCTCAAGGCGCCCATCAATCCGGCGCTGGATTTGCCGCCGACCATCGCGGAAATTCACGCCCAAGGCGGCCTGGCCGTTGCTTCGCATCCGCACATCATGAAAAGCGAGTGGGGCAAGAACACCCTTTATCTCTGGGACAACCAGGAGGTTTTCGCGCCGCTCATCGACGCGTGGGAAATCGCCAACCGCAACAACATCTTCACGCCCGTCGGCCTCAAGCGCCTGGCGTTCCTGGCCAACAGCGATTTTCACAAACCCAAGCACATCTACTCGTGGAAAACCCTCCTGCACAGCGAAAAGGACCCCGAAGCGATCAAGGAGTGCATCCGCAAGAATGATCATGTCGCCATTACACTATACCGCGACAATCTTCCGGCCCGAGCCTTGCAGCCCGCCAGCCTGGAGGTTCCCCAACTCGTGCCGCTGGATGCCGCCGTGCCGTTGCGCAGCCTGAGCGCATGAAGCCCGGGCGTTTCAGCCCAATGTCCTCTTGCCCCGCGCCAGCCGGATGAACTCGGCCTGGCTGCGTCGCGGCGGGCCGGATTGGACGGCGCGGCGGTAGAGGCCGTCGGCTTGGAGGAACCAGGCTTTGACATTGTCGGAGAGAGGGATGGCCAGGAGTTCGTTCTTGACGCGCCGGCGGAGGCGTGGGTCTTCAATGGGGAAAAGGACTTCAATGCGGCGGAAGAAATTGCGCGGCATCCAATCGGCGCTGCCAACCCAGTACTCGGGGTGCCCCGCGTTTTCAAAATAGAAGATGCGGCTGTGCTCCAGAAAGCGGTCCACGATGCTGCGGACGGTGATGTTCTCGCTCAGGCCGGGGCATTGCGGGCGAAGGCAGCAGATGCCGCGGACCATGAGATCGATTTTCACCCCGGCCTGCGAGGCGCGGTAAAGCGCCTGGATGATGTCGCCGTCCAAAAGGGCGTTCATCTTCGCGATGATGCGCGCGGGGCGTCCGAGGAGCGCGTTGCGGGCTTCGCGGTCGATGAAGGCGCACATGCGCCGGTGCATCTCGAAGGGCGCCAGCAGGAGTTTCTCTGTGGGCTGATAACGGCCCAAGCCGGTGATGAGATTGAAGACGTTGGTAACGTCCTCGCCGATGTCCGCCCGGCAGGTCAGCAATCCCACGTCGGTGTATAGGCGGGCCGTGGTGGGGTTGTAGTTGCCGGTGCTCAGGTGGACGTAGCGGCGAATGCCGTCGTGTTCCTTGCGCACGACCAGGCACATCTTGCAGTGGATTTTGTAGCCGACCAGGCCATAGACGACATGCACGCCGGCTTCCTCAAGCTTGCGGCTCCATTGGATGTTGTTGGCTTCGTCGAAGCGCGCGCGCAACTCGACGACGGCGGTGACCTGTTTTCCGTGGCCGGCGGCGGCCATCAACGCGCCGACGATGCGGGTGTCCCCGCCGGTGCGATAGAGGGTTTGTTTGATCGCCAGGACGCGCGGGTCCGCCGCCGATTTTTCGAGGAACTCGACGACGGTGTCGAAGCTCTGGTAGGGATGGTGCAGGAGGATGTCGCGGTGGCGGATGGCGGCGAACAAATCGGCTTGACCCCGGGGCAGCGCGGGGGCGGGAGCAGTGAAGACGGGGTCGCGCAGGTGGCTGGAGTGGTTGCCTTCGTAGAGGGCCATGAGGCGGGCCGGGAAGAGCGGGCCGTCAATAAGACTGAGATCATCCGCTGTCAAACGCAAAGTTCCCAGGAGCGCGTCGCGGATTTTTTTCGGGCAATTATGGTCGATTTCCAGGCGGACGGCGTCGGCCTTGCGGCGGTTATGAACTTCGTTTTCGATGGCCTGGAGCAAATCCCCGGCGTCCTGTTCATCGGGGTAAAGTTCGCTGTTTCGGGTGAGGCGGAAATGCCAGTAGCCAAGAATCCGCGTGCCCGGAAACAGGTCGGCCAGGAAATGCCCGATGACCTCGCCGAGAAAAACAAAGTCCTGCCGGGCGTCCTGGCGCGGGAGCCTGACGACGGCCGGCAGGACGCGCGGGGCCTGGACGACGGCGAGATGGCGGAGGTATTCGCCGTCGGTTTTCATCTCCAACTGGATGACGATGTTGAGCGTTTTATTGAGCAGTTGCGGAAAGGGATGCACCGGATCAATGGCCAGGGGCGTCAAGACGGGCCGCACTTCGGCCCGATAGTAATTCTCCAGCCATTTGAGATCCTCGGCGGAGAGTTGGGAGGGATTGAGGAAGCGGAATCCGTTGCGCTTGAGTTCCGGCGCCAGTTGTTCCCGCCAACAGCGGTATTGGTCGTGGACCATGCGGCGGATGCGTTCCTGGACGGCGCGCAAAGTTTGGGCGGGAGTCAAGCCGTCGATGTCCCGGCTGACGACACCGCCCTCGACCTGCTGTTTGAGGCTGGCGACGCGCACCTCGAAGAACTCGTCGAGATTGGAGCTGGTGATGCAGAAGAACTTGAGGCGTTCCAGGAGCGGGTTGCCGGGATCGCGCGCCTCCTCCAGAACGCGCTGGTTGAATTCAAGCCAGCTCAATTCGCGATTGAGGAACCGCGCCGCCTCCGCCGATGTTTGAGCCGCCTGCATGATGGAAAGACCGTAACCAAAACGCGCCCGCATGGCCAGACGCAAAACCATCCAGCAATCAAGCCGATCCATAGTTTGTCCTCGGAACACGGAAAACTGGGATGTATTCGCGGCGCTTCCGATGGGGCGCCTTGACCCGGGAATCGCCGACGGCAGATTAAGTTTTATGACACGGACATTGGAATTGTCGGATCTGCGCAACGCCAATGAAAAAGCACTCGCGCACAGCCCGGCCCCGCGCCTTCGGTGATGTTCTCAAATCCATTCAGGAGGGCGAATGATCGTTTCGTATTCGTTCACCCGAACCTCGGCCGGGAAGACGTGGCGTGGAATGTCGGTCAGCGGAAGCGGTTTGCAGGTCACTCCCATGCGGTGATAATTGTCGTTTCGGCGCTGTTGGCGCTCGTCCTCCAAAACCGGAATATACACGGTGATTCTTACATGCGGATAATTCCGGCGCACCCATTCGACTGCGGGTTCAAGGTCGGAATCGCCGGACACAATCACCATCGAATCGGTCAACTCGCGAACGGCGTCTTCCAGCAGATTAACCGCCATGTTCACGTCTGTCTTTTTTTCTTCCGGCACTTGGTATTCAAGGCGGCGCATACAGTCACGGGCCTGGCAGGTCACAGTGCGCTCCTGATATTTGCCCAGGATAATTTTGACCTTGGGCAACGTGCCGAGCGCCCTCCTAATGTATCGTTTCTGGCGGTCACGCCTCGTGCTGACGTTTTTCAGCGGATCGACCAGCGTCGTGAAGAATTTGACGGTGACAACTTCCTCATCGAGCCGTAACGCCTTAAAAAACGATTGGACATTCAGCCATTTCCACGCCGGGTGATGCTGGAATATGCCGGAATACCAGTTGAACGCATCCACGTAGATGGTGCAGCGTTTTTTGGGGGTGCGGCGGCGGGGTGGATTCGGACATAAGGCTGTGAAACGGGGGTCAAAAATTATTAAAACAGGGCTTGATTTTCAGCGCCAAATGGCTCATATGAATTACATTCTTCTTGCAATTGCGATTGGGTGATCCAAAAGGGTTGCCCTATTTTTTTGCCCCGAGAGACCGGACAAACCTGCCCGCAACCAGCCACCAAACAACCCAAAGTTCACCGCGCTGGATGCGTGGGAGGGGCATGGCGATCGTCTGCATCCCAGATTTCGTCCGCGAGCTCGGCCAGCGTCGAGCCGGGAATATCTCCGTAGTCCTGTTCCATGCGGTTCAGCCAGACAACCAATTCGTGGCGCTCGCTCTCTGGCAACGCAATGTCATTGCGTTTTAAGTCAGCCAAGCTCATCAATGCAGACAAGCTGCTACGAGAGAATCCGGAATTCAAGCAATTCATCTAACGGAACGGGCGAAATATGCTATTGACCCGTCCCCACAGGCTCGGTGACGTCCTGAACGTCGAAGCGGACCAGGACGCGCGCGGGGAAACCGGCGGGGGGCGGGCGGCCAAGGCTGCGGGTGGCGCTGATCGCCTGGCGCACGGTGTCGTCCCAGCGCGGGTCGCCGGAACCCTTCTTCCACACCGGGTCGCTGATTTGTCCGTCGTGATCGACGGCAACCTCGACGTCGGCGACGTAATCGTCGTCGGCGATGTTGGCGGGGCGTCGCCATTTTGAGCGCAGGGTGGACTCGACGAGGGAGTTGTAAAGAAGAACGGGGTCGGAACTGGTCTGCACCGTTCTGCCGCCGCCGAACTCGAAGGAGGGCAAATCCGCCGCGGGAGGCGCAATCGGGGCCGGCGCGGCAAGAAGGGCAGGGGGTGGCGCCTGGCTGATTGGCTTGGGCGCCTGGACTTGCGCGGCCTCAACCGCTGGGTGTTCGACGGGTTTGGGCGGCTCCGGTCCGGGCGGCGGCGCGGGCTGTTTTTCCGGCGGCTTGGGTTTTTCCGGCGGGGTTTCCTTGACCATCTCGATGGAGATTTTTCTCAATTGCTCTCCGAGTATTCCTCCGCGCGCCGCGAAGTAAACCAGCGCCAGAACAATGGCGCAGTGAAAGGCCAGCGAGATCAGCAGGTTGATCCGGGTCGGGTTTTGCTCCGGGACTGGTGATACTTGCGGCAGCATGGCGGTTGGCTCCTGTCTTTATGAGGCGGGCGGCGCGGGAGTGTCCCCGGTTTTTTCCGCCCGCTTGAGGGCGGCGGCTATCTTGTCCTCGATGTCGCGGTTGTCCACATAAACATGTTCGATTTGCGTGGCGTAACGCGTGGAAAAACCGTCCAGTTGCTGGGTGATGGCGCGGATCGTTGTCACCATGAAATTGTAAGCGAACATGGCCGGGATGGCGACCAGCAGGCCGGTGACGGTGGCGATGAGGGCGCCGGCCACGCCCGGAGCCATCGCGGTCAGGCTGGCGGTATTGGCGCGCGCGATCCCGGCGAAGGTTTCCATGACGCCCCAAACGGTTCCCAACAAGCCAATAAAAGGCCCGCCCGCCACCGCCGTGGAAAGCACAATCATTCCCTTTTCCAACGCCATCGCCTCCTCTGCCGCCGCCTCTTCCAGCGTCACTTTCACCGCTTCAAAGGACGCCGCGCTGATGCGTGTCTGGCCATTGACGAGCACCGGATTCTTATTGAGGTGATACTCCAATTCGTTGGCCGCCCGCATATAGAGGCGATAGGCGGGCGCGGCGGAAAAGGTGTCGCCCCGCCGTTGGATGTCGAGCGGGTCGCGGGTGGAGCCGTAGGCGGCGAAGAAACGCCTGGCCCATTTGCGCGCCAGTCGAAGCTGCCGGAATTTGGTGATGATGATCGTCCAGCTAAATAGCGAGAGGAAGAACAACACCAGAATGGTGATTTTGCCTTCCGTTGTCGCCTTCTCGAACGCGAATTGCAGCGCGCCGGAGGCAAACAGAGTTGTGGTGGTCAGGGATGTCATGGTGGGGTGGGGTTCCTGCCCGGCATAATCACTCTCACGCGGCCGGTTTTTTGCGCGAGAACGGGGCCGGGTTTCTTTTTCTTCTTGTCGCCGTCACCGGCGGTGTCGTCGCTCTTGACCGTCGTGACGGAGGCGTCGGCGGCCACCTTGGAGTCGTCCTTGGGGGCGTTGGATTGGGGGACGCCGATGTTGGCGGAGGAGGCGTCGCCCGTGGTGGACACCGATTCGGAGATGAGGTCCGCGGTAATGGATTGGCCGCTCACGTCCGCCGTGCCGGCGGCGATGACAGTGCCGGAGACATCGCCGGCGGCGGTGATGGAAACGTCGCCCAGCGCAAAAGCCGTGACTTTGACGTTCGCCGTTGACCGGACATTGATATTCCCCCGGCTGAAGAGGATGGCGTTAATGTTGCCGCGGGCAGTCAAAATGAGATCGGAGCCAATGATGCCGGAGTCGGAGGCGTTGATTTCGCCGCCGGAGTTAAGAGAGATGAAATTGTTCTGGTAACTGGCGCCGTTGAAGGCGATCTGGCAAATGCCGCCCGCGCCGGCGCTGATGCTCCCCTCGGTCGTGTCGATGGTGATGTTGCCCAGGCGGGCGGGGGTGCCGGGCAGTGTCGTGGCCAGGATGCCGCTGCCGGGAATCTCGTAATCATAAGAGATCAACTGCCCCGTTTGTGAATTGATCTTGACTCCACCCACGTTGACGTATCCCACTCCGCCCGTGCCGGCGTTGACGTTGCCGGCGGTGGAGAGGATGTCGATATTGCCGCCGTCGTAGGTGGCGATGCGCGACCCGTTGACATCCACGTCGCCGCCAGCCGTGATGGAAATGGCGCCGCCGCTGGTGGTGAAAATGCCTGTGGCGACATTGGCATTGCCAAAGGGGGTGAATTGGTTGCCGACGTCGAGTGTGCCGCCAATGTTCAATTCAATGCCGCCCAGCATTCCCGCATTGAGGATTCTGGAGGAAGTCAGAGCAAGGCTGCCTGAGGTGTTGATCGACAGAGCGGCGCCGTCAGGGGAGATGGCGGCCACGGCGGAATCGGGCGCAAGCACCTGGATGCCCCCGGAGACGCCGAGGTCGATGTCGCGCGCGCTGACAGTGAAAGTTCCAGGGCCGGAGATGGCCAGGCCCTGGCCTCCCTGCGTTGCCGTCTGGCTGGCGGTGTAGAGTTGCTGGATGGCGGATTGCTGGGCTGCGGTGAGGGCTATTGGCTTGGTGAGCGGCTGGCCGTTGGCGCCCAAGGCGGGCTTGCCGGATGAATTCAAGACCAGTTCGTAGGGATTGAGCAGGAAGGCCAGTTCCGAGGAGGACATCGGGCCGTGAAAGGTCAACGTGCCCGTCGCGGCGTTGTATTGCAAACTGTCCACGGCCTGCGCGTCGCCGCTCAGGAAGCCGTTGAAAAGCGCCGCGGGCAGGGGCGCGGCCAGCGGGACGCTGGTGATGTCGCTGCGATACGTAATGTCCCCCGTCACGTTGATGGAGGTGGTTTGCGAACTCGACAAATTCTGGCCCGCAAAACCGAAATTATAGGCGCTTCCGGCGACCGCGATTTGAGCGAAGGTTGGCACTGTCAATCCGAATGAATCGATGTCGCCGGAAACATTGACGACCACTGGATTGGGATCGCCGGCGTGCAAGGGCGTGGAGGCGTGGCCGGTGAGGAAATCGGCGTAGCCCGGCAACCCGCTGTCCGACATCGTGATGCCCGTGAGGGTCCCCGCCTGATACGCGCCGACGAGATCGCCGCCGGCCCTGGTGGTAATCAGGAGCGCCCCCTGGCTCGACGGATAAAGAATGATCGAATTGTCAATGGTGATGCCGCCGGCGCCGGCGTTGAGGGTGAGGATAGGGGGATAAATGGGGGGCATCTGTCCGTTTTCGCCAAGAACCCGCGGCAGGTTTTCGCCGATGAGCGTGATGCTGTCGCCGGCCCAGAAATTGGCCGCCGCGTTGGGGGCGTAATTGAACAGGAAAGTCGTTCTATCCGGGACCGTCGCATTGCCGATGTCCCCGGGAAACTCCCCGGCTGGCACGGCTGTCTGATTGGCGTTGAAAGTGCCGTTGGGATTGCGGACCTCGGAGATGAAAATATTGTTGGCAGCCCAGACATTCCAGGAACCGGCAATCAAACTGAGGCTCACCGGCGAGGTCGAAAGGCCGACGTCGGCGTTGGGATTGAGGATTTGCGCAACCTGTCCGTTTACGACCTGGACTCCGGCGAGCGCCGTGCCGACGCCGTTGGCCAGGGTGTAATTGCCGAGGATTTGGTTGCCCGCGATGAGGGTCACGTTGCCGGGCTGGCTGCCGTAAGCCCCGGAAGCTCCGGGCGGCTGGCCCGCCGGCACCGTGGGCTGGCTGATGAGATTATTGCCGGCTTGCAGCGTGACGTTGCCGCCGGCGGCAGTGGCGATGCCGCCCAGGGTGGAACTGACGATGTCACCGTAAATGGCGAACTGATAGCCGCCATTGGCCGTGCCTGCGTTGATGTTGTCCGAAATCGCCTGGAGATTGATGTTGCCCCCGCCCACGGTGCGAATGGCGCCCGTCCCGACCAAAATGTCCTCGCCCGCCGTCATGGTGATGTTGCCGGCGGAAGTTTGAACTGTTCCGTTCAGTTTACCGCCGCTGCTGCCGTTCAAATAGATGGAACCGACGCCTGGCTGAACCGTGGCGGTGGTGAAGTTGACGCCGGCCTGCAAGTTGACCGACCAATTGTTGGCGTCCAAAATCTGGGAATTGTTGCCAAAGACAATGTTGCCTCCCGCCTGCAACGTCAGCAGCCCGGTCTGTTCGCCGGTGCTCTGGCTGAGGTTCCAAGTGGTCCCGGACGCGAGCGTGATGTTGGCGGTGGCTTGCAGCGTGATCTGGGAGAAACCGATGAACGCCGAGTTCACATTCAAGCTCAAGGCCGCCGGAGAACTGCCCGCAGTCACGGTTCCAGTTCCGGCGCTGCCGCTCCCGGATCCGCCCAATGTGATGCTTGCCGGGTCCAGCAAAAGTTGCCCGCCGGACCAGCCCGGTTGCGCGCCGCCGTTCATCGTTGAATTCAAGGAGAGGATGTCCGGCGCGCTGACCTCGACGTTGCCGCCGTTGCCGCCTTGCGCTCCGCCGCCGGTGTTGATTTGACTCCCGGCGCTGTCGGCAAAGGCGCCTCCCGATTTGAGTGTGACGCCGCCGCCCGGACTGCCGGCGGAGGAAGCGTCGCCGCGGGCGAGGATTTGTGATTCGGGGCCAAGATTCAACTGGCTGGAGGCGACCAGTTCAATCGTCCCATTGACGTTGTGAACAGAATCAGCCTGGAGGACGCCGTTTTGATTGACCACCTGGGCGCTCAACGCGATGGACCCGGCATCCGCGATAATATGGCCGGTATTATCGATTGACCCGGCCGGAAGTTTCACCGTCGCGCTCAGACCCCGGCCGTCGGCCTGTTCCGTCACCAGCACATCCCGGCCCGCATAAAGGCCGACACTGCCGGCTGGCGCGGAAAGGCCGCCGTGATTCTCAACGTCCTCCGCGATGAGGAACAGCGAGTGTCCCCGGCCAACCGAGATTTGTCCGTAGTTGACAATGCTGGCCAGCGGGGGCGTTCCCGTGAACTCCCAAGCTCCGCCCCAGCCGGGGTCCGGCCGCAAGGGCGCGGTCGTGGCCAGGAAATTGCCGCCGACGTTGACGAAGGAGTTGGGACCGAAATAGAAGCCGTGGGCGTTGGCCAGGATCAAAGTCCCGTTGGCATTGAGGCTGCCGAATATCTGCGACGGGTTTGCGCCGCCAATGACGTTGAAAGCGACGGAGTTCGCGGACGGTTGAACGAAGGAGGTGGTCTCCCCGCTCTGGATGTTAAAACTGCTCCAATTCAGCACCGTCAACGCTCCGGTGGTGACGGTCAATTGGGAGCCGGTGGATTGCGCGGTGGCGGATCCCGATTTCACCGTCAGGCCCGCGGGATTGGCTGGCGCGTGAGCGGCGGCGCCCAACGCCAGGCAGAGCGCCAGTCGGCTCCCAAAACAGCGGTTGTGGAGTGTCGGCGTCATTAGAATTGGAAACCGACGGAGAGGTAGGCGCGAAGCGTACCGGCGACGGTCACGGCGGTGTCCCGCAATGCCCAACCCAGAGTCAACCGGGCGTCAAAGTACTGTCCGGCGGCCACGAAGACGCCAAAGCCCGTCCCCCATTGGCGCACAGTGGGCGCGGCCGATCTGTCAACCATATATGCCGAACCGAAGTCCATGAAGATGGAGGGTCGCGCGATGGCCGGAACGCGCCCGCCGTTCACCGGAAACGCCCCAATGCCCAGGGCCGGGGCGCGCAAATCCGTGGTCGCGCGCCATCCGGTGTCGCCGTAGGCTTCGCCCTCCTGGAAACCGCGGACGCCGGCGGCGCCGCCCAGCGCGAATTGCTCGTTGCTGATGAGGGGGGACCTCGACCATTGGCCGGCGGCGCGGCACAGAAGCGACCAATCACCGCCGAGTTTTTCTTCGCGGGCGGCGTTGAGCATGACCTTGGTGTAATCCCCTCCCGCGTCCCTGGCGCCGGCGGTTGCCTGGAAATTGGTCCGCGAAGAAGCCATGGGCGAGAGAAAGACATCCTGTTCGAGGCTGAAGCTGGTGCTTCCCCATTTGTCCGGCTCCGCCGCCGACCAACCCCAGGACAAGGGCATATAGGTGAGGTCGTCGTGGCTGTTGGCGGGCAGAGCGATGACATTGTTGGAGGTGCTGGCGATGCCGTTGTTGGTGAGGGTTTCAGAGAGATAGGAAAGATTGGTGGTGAAGCTCTGAAGGCGGTAGTTTTTGAAATCGAAGCCCAGCGTCAAGGTCGAATGGACGCCGGAGAAATCCCTGAGCGGCAGCGCGAATTTGCCTCCGACATTTTCAGTGATGGTCAGGTCGCGCTCGGCGGACTGGCTGGTGATTTGGAGGAGCGGGTTATTGATGACGGTGGTCAGCGGGCCGTAGCGTGCCTTTTGGTCGGAACTGGAGCGCGAGCCATAAAGGGTGAATTCGGGATTTCCGCTCGGCGCGGGCAGTTGGAACTGGCGGGTGACTTCGTTGTAGCCGAAATCCACCGGCAGCCGCTCGTAATCCTCACGGTAGCCGGCGCCGGAGGCAAACGGGATGCGGTAAAAGGAGCTGTAGCTTGCCACCATGGGCTGGTCGTAGAACCGCGGCAGGTGATCGGCTGTCTTGGTGTCTTGCGGAGAGAAACTGTACTGAAGGCCGATCTGATGATCGAGTTGCCAGAGATTGTTGTATTGCAGGGCGCTGTCGATTCGCAAAACGGGGGTGCCGGGAGTCGATTTATCGTTGACTTCGATGTGCCCGTGCAGCGGCAGGCGGTCCTTGATCCGCAAAGTCAGGTCGCTCAAACCCGGCTCGGAACCCGGCGCGACGACGGGATAAATCTGGCGGTCGGGATTCTGATTGGCGCGATCCACCTCCGGTTGGAGCCACTTGGTGTTGATGAGGATGTTGGTCTTGAGGCTGGGCAGCTCGCGCAGGATGTTGTTGGAGCTGAAGTGGCGATTGCCCGTCAGCGTGATGGCGGCCAGCTTCCCTTCAATGACCTGGACGCGGACAACGCCGTTGGTCAGCCGCTGTTGCGGAAACACGACGCTGACGGTGGCGAAGCCCAGATTGCGGTAGAGCAGTTGCAGTTCGCCCAATCCCTGGCGCAACCGCGGCCAGTCCACCGCGGGGCCGGTATAGTTGGTAAGGAAATCGAACTTCTCCCGCGGCAACACGGTGTTGCCCTCGATGTCATAGGCTGCGACGCGGAAGGTCGGTTCGGCGGTTTTTGCGCCGTTGCTGGAAGGCGGGTTGGTTGGCTGCGAGTAGCCATCCGATACCGTTCCAATGGCCAGCATGCTGATCAAACCGAACTGAAATTTCATTTGTTGTGGTTGTCCTCTCTACAAATGGAACCGATTGCGACAGGCCGCCCCAAAACGGCCTGCCGCGCAGTGGGAGTGGCTTCACGGCGATCTCACCACCCCGTAATACCCGGCCGTGTCACCCGCATTGGTATAGCTCAACGATTGCACACCGCCGGTGCCCGCAATCGGCCCGCTGACCACTGGCCAGGTGGATATGGGTCCGCCCAGCGCGTTGGTGTAAAGCAGCGAGTAAGCGCCGTTGGCCAGCGTCGTGAACCTCACCGTGCCGCCGTTGCCCTGCTGCGTGAAACCCTCAATCGCCGGTTGCAGGGAGCCGACCACAAAGATGAGGACGCCGTTGGCGTCAATATCGAAACTGCCGACGTAGGTTGCCGCCGGTTCGGGATTGGGATAGGCGTTGGCGGGCTGGATTTGCCAGAAGCCCAGCGTGGCCGGGATGACGCCCTCCACGTTGAAGGGGACGTTGCCGCCCAGCTCCGAGATGAAGGCCGCGTTGATCCCGCCATCCGTCACGATGAAGTCATACGACGCGAGGGAAGTCTGGTCCCCGGAGGTCGTAATCACGTAGGCATTAGGCTCCGTTGGAGGCACGTTGTAACTCACTGGACGCGCGCCGATGGCGTCGATGACGCCATAGATTTGACTGTGATACGCCGAGACCGTCACATCGTCAACCGAGGTCACACTGCCGCCGACGGTCACCCAGGAGTCGGCGGCGGTAGTCGCAACCAGAATAACGCTCACCGGCGAGTCAGGGGAAAAAGGCGTCGGGCCGAAGTTGCTCGTGACCAGACTCAAATCCCAGCCCGTCACCGGGGCCGAGTAGCCGTTGGACTGGCCGAGGAACTGGCTGATGTTTCCAATGTCAAACTCAACGTCATCGGCGTTGGGCGCGCGGAAAACAAGGAGGACATCGCCATCCTGATAAGTCCAGCCTCTCGCCAGGGGCGTTGCCAGCACAAGCAGCCACGCAAGCCCGCCGAGAGTTAAATAGGGAATCTTGTTCATGGGATTATGGAAAAATGAGCGCGGCGGGTTAATAAATCGTTGACACAATCGGGCCGCCATCGGACGGACGGGAGACTTGGAGGCTGCCGAGCGGGACAAAATAGTTGGTGAAAACCGAGTTGGTGGCTTGGAAGCTGGCGTTGGTGACGGAGCCCAAGAGCGAGTTGATGACCAGGGATTGGTTGGCGCTCAGTGTTTTTGTCGCGGAGAAGAACCACTTCTCATAAAACCACAAAGGATAGCTCCCGTTTTCGACGTTGGCAATCGAGTACGGAACGCCTTCGAAGGCCAGCGCCGTTTCCGTGCTGATGTCCGATGCCGCCACCGTGCCGATGGAGTTGGGCAGTGCCGCCAGCAGCGCCCGGACGGCGCTGCCGCTGCCCTGGCCGAAAGAATTGGTGTCCTGAACCGGCTGCCCCGATGAGTTGGTCGTCCAGGTGGAAATGGTTCCCGTGAAGTGGATATTGGCGTCAATTTCCAGGCGCACCGCCGAGGCCGAGTTGCGCGCCACCAGATAGATCGGGGCGCTGGCACTGTCACCGCCGAAAAACGCGGTGGGCAAATATCCGGAGGCGCCTTCCAAATAATTCGCCTGGCGCTCGGTCAGATTGGTCACGTTGGCCAGATCGGGGGATTTGGCCGCGTTCTTCACGAACGCGTACGGTATGGCCAGCGTCTCGACACCATCCGAGAAGGAGGTCGGATCGACGCCGACCACTATGGGGCTGGCGCTGGAGACGGCCACGTCCAAGTTGGTCGAACCACCGGTGGCGAGCGTCTCGGGGCTCTGGCTGGCCAGGTCATTCAATCCCTGCCCCGCGCCCAAGAGCGAGAAGTTGATGGTAACCGGATTGACGCCGGTGGCGCCGGAGATATTGCCGATATAAGTGCGGACGACGCTATTGGTGTGCGCAATAGTCACGCTGGTGATGCCGCCAGTAAGGATATTGGTAACGCGATCATAGAGGATCGTCTGGCTGGCGTTGCCGCCGCCAAAGGTGACGATGGTCTGGCCGCGCGCGGCGGAGGCGAGGCCAAGGGCCGCCAGAGCCAAGCCGGCGGCAAGGATTTTGCGGGTAATCATCTTTTTCATAAGTTCTGGCAATTCGACCGATGAGTTGATTTTTGTTTCTTTTTCTTTGCAATGCCTTAGAGGTTTTGGGCGTAGGCGATGAACTTGCGGTATTCCACAAGTATGGATTGCAGCGCGGCGACAAACGCCCATTCTGTCAAATAGGCAGGCCGGTCTTTGGGCGCCTCCAGGACGATTTCAAACGGGCGCGGACGGACCAGCGGCGGAGCACGGAGGATGCCGGGAAAAGAATCGCGCACAACGGCGTTGCGCGCCGGGAAACCATCGATTCGCGCCCGTTGGTCCAGCGGCAAAAACGTGTCCGCCGCGTGCAACGCCGGTTCAATCAGATGCCGCGTCAGGGTCGCCCCGCCTACGATGCCGTAGAAACCATCGCAAGTGTCATCGACGTGCAGGGAAATGATGCCGTGGAAGGAACGCGACACCAAGTCCGCCTGCAACAGACCCACTTCCGGTTCGGCGGAGTTGTTCCAGAATTCCCGGTTCAAATCCTTGCCGCGGCGGGAGCGCCGCGTGTTGTCTTCAAAGCCCGTGGGGTTGCACACCGGATACAGGGACAGGCAATAGCCGGCGGTAACTTCAGGGTATTGTTCGAGAAACTTGACAAAGCGGACCAAGGCGTAGGCCGATTCCGGTTCATCGCCGTGAATCCCGGCGAAAACTCCGATGCGAATGGGCGCATCCCCGCTCTTGGGGCCGATGAAGATATAACGGGGCAGAACATAAGCCTCTCCCTCCACTTCAAAACGGGCGTCGCGATTAACCAGCAGGTTGGCGGATTCCTTGGCCAGTTGGTCCAGCGGCGCGAGCAGATCGGCAAGAGAGCGGCGGGGCGGGGGGGGTGGATTCTTTACGATTGCCCCGGCTTCCAGCCGGGCTGTATTCAAGATGTTTCTCATAAGTCAATTACTGGTTTGATTTTCGTTAGGTGTCGATTTGCTCCGGTTTGTCAAAGCGCTGCTTCTCAACTCGCTCGACCTGCACCACCCGTGAGTCGTGGACCGTGATCTGAACCGTCCCGAACTTCAAAGATCGGATATGCTCGCGAACCAACTGCAACCAGACAGGCAGGGTTTCGGCAACCGGGCGCCCGGCGTTGACGACATCGTTTTTGGCAACAGCGTTCATTTGAACGATCCGACTATAGCAACAATCTATATCATGTCAATAGAGTATTTAACTTTTTTTCAAACAACTGTAATAGATTGCAGCGCAATTGTTTGCGATTATATATTGGAGGCAAATGTGACTTTGTTTGGAAAACAGTGGCATTTTTATAGGATATTTCTGCCAGCCAGGGTCGGGCGGGGCAAAAACTGGGGAATTTGGAGCGATCCGATGTTCAGGAAATTGGCAATTCCGCCGATGTACCATTGAGAACCGGCAAGCCGGAAAGATTCGCCGGCGATCCCGCTGTTACCAAATGACTGATAAACTGGACATCTACATCGGAAGGCTCCAACACCTTCCGGCCGCGCCCACCGTCGTGGTCAAATTGGTCGCGCTATTCCGGAAGCACAATCTGGAGGTGGATGAGATAGTATCGTTGATGAGCCAGGACCCGTCTTTGACGGCCGAAGTGCTCCGGTCAGCCAACAGTGCCTATTTCGGGGACGATGATCAGGTTGTGGGTGTGTTTGAGGCGATCATGCGGCTGGGTCTTTACAAAGTATATCAAATGGCGATGGCGAATTTTGGGGCCACGGTGCTCTCCTTTTCGCGAAACGTCGGCGGAATCGACGTCGAGACGCTCTGGCGCCATTCGGCGGCGGTCGCGTCGGCGGCGGGATTGATCGCGCGGAAAGTGGAAGAGCCGGAAGCCCTGGCATTCACGGCCGGGTTGCTCCATGACGTTGGCAAGATCGTATTGGGGGCGGCCGAAGGCACCGCCTACGCGGCGCTCGCCCGCGAGGCCGTGGAAACCGGCGTGCCGCTGCAACAGGCGGAGGCGAAGAGGTTTGGTTTCGGCCACGCTGAAGTGGGCGCCCGGCTGCTGGCCAAATGGGGGTTGCCGGAGGAAATTGCCGTGCCGGTCCGCTTTCACCATGAGGTCGGCTGGCCGGAACCGGTGGAGCGCATTTGCGCCATTGTGAGCCTGGCCAATTTCGTGGCTCATGCCGCCGCCGGGCACGAGGAGGGAAAGCAAAATAGCTCGCCGGAGGCCGCTTACGCCATGAGTGTGCTTTGGTCTGGTGACGAGGACTTGGCCCTGTTGCTGCAAGAGGCTCAGAGCGAAATGAGTAAATTGACCGGAATACTGGGCGTCAAGCCGGCGTCCGCCACCGCCCCGGCGGTTGTCGGCGCCCGACCGGCACCGGCCTTGGCGCGGGTCAGTTCTTGAATTCCCCGCAGTCAAGCATTTCTTTGCCCTCGTACGGGTTCCTGATTTCCTTGCCTGTTTGCACCCAGCTTGCCTCCGCCATGGGGCAATAGGCGACGCGATAGACGCCCTTTCCCAACTTATGGTCCGCCAGGTATTTGATGAGCGAGTCGCTCAGGGGCTTGAATGCTTTCCGGGCGGCCTTCAAATCCGTGGCCCTCGCGAGCGCCGCCGCCTGGCTGCCAACTTCCGGCGGCAGCATTTTCATGGTGTCGCTCTTGACCGCTTTCGCGATGGCGCCGGCGTGCTCGTCCAGGCCCTTGATGGAGTCATTGGCGAGGTTGGTCTGGATGGTCAGATAGTGGTCAAGGACCGACTTGACCGGCTCCATGAGCGCCGCATCGGCGGCGCGGACGGCGGTTTGGCACAGGAGGCCTGCGGCGGCCAGAAGAGCGAGGGCGAGTGACGCAAGTTTCATGTATGTTGAGTATCACACATCGGAAGCCAAAACAAGTCTCACTGCGAAAGGACTGCAATTCAGACAGTGGGGG
>PLGF01000135.1:0-56558 GCA_003138485.1 Verrucomicrobiales bacterium
TCCGCAATAGTGCTGCCACGGAGAACAGGCGCCCTGCCGAGGGGTTTATGGCGGATGGCGAGGCTCCCGGCGAGCGATTTGCCTGGCATCGCTCAAAAAATGGGATGCGCATCGGGGCCGCGCGGCCCTGTGCGTTGAAACGCACGGGGCAATGGGGGAGGAAGGTTGAATCATTTGCCGGGCTGGGTGTCTTAAGTTTTGTTCAGAAACTTTCGCAATAAGCCATTGCAAATGAGCGAAGTCGTCGTAACCTGTCCGCCGCATCCGGCAGCCCAACCTGCCTGAGAGCATCATGCGACAATTTGTAACAATCGCCGGAAATGCCTTCATGGAGCTGATTCGGCAGCCGGTTTTCCTGCTGCTGATGACGGTTTCCTCGCTGTTTGAGGTCTTTCTGGCCTGCGTCAATTATTTCGGATTTGGCGACGAGCCGAAGCTGGTCAAGATCAGCGCGCTTGCGGTGACGCTGATGGCGGGGTTGTTTGGGGCCGTCATGAGCGCGTCGGCCTCCGTGGCGCGCGAAATCCGCAGCGGCACGGCGCTGGCCGTGCTGGCCAAGCCGGTCAGCCGCGGCCAGTTTCTGCTCGCCAAGTATGCCGGTCTGGCTGTGGCTCTGGCCTTGCTTAGTCTGGTCAACTGTATCGCCGCCCTGCTGGCCACGCGAATGGCCTTTGACGCCTACGGCGAGGTGGATTATCCGGGGCTGGCTGTTTTTTGCGGTTCGCTGGTATTGGCCTATCTCATCGCCGGTTTCAGCAACTTTTTTCTGCGACGCCCGTTTGTTTCGGACGCGGTCTTGGGCGTGGTCGTGATGGTGATGGTGGCCTTCGCGGTTTTGCAGTTCATTCCGCGCGAAGCCGGCCGCATGGGGGTGGACTATAAGGGGATTGATTGGCGGGTGATACCGGCGTCCGCGTTGCTATATATGGCGGTGCTGATTCTGGCGGCGCTGGCCCTGGCCTGCTCGACGCGCGTGGAGATGGTCCCGACGCTGGCTATTTGTTCGGCATTGTTTATGATGGGCCTGGTATCGGATTATTTCTGGGGCACGCGGGCCAAGGGCGGTTCCTGGTGGGCATCGGTGCTTTACGCGGTGACGCCGAACTGGCAATTATTTTGGATGGCGGACGCGCTGGAGGGCACCAAGCAGATACCGTTGAGTTACCTGGGCCGCGCGTTCGGATACGCCTGCGCTTATATCGGCGCGATTTTGGCCCTGGCCCTGGCCTTGTTTGAGGATCGCGAACTGAGTTGAGTTTTTACATGGAATACAACGCGAAGAGAATCGGTTTGATGAACTGGATCGTGCTGCTGGGCGCGGCGATCGGCCTGTTGCTGGTGGCCCGTTTCGTCAGCTCCCGCGCCAGCGTGCTGGTGATGCTCCTGACCACCTTCGGCCTGCTGGTGGCGCTGTTGAGCTACTTCCACATGAGCCTGGTCGAGCGCGAGCAATTCGAGAAGATGGAAATGGAGGAATTGAGCAAAGCCCGCGGCAGCCAGTCCCTTTTTGCCTCCGCCGGGGCCGATACTTTTCCGGCCCGGCGCTCCCGCGAACAATTCGAGCGCTTTGTCATCCCGCTGTTCGCGGGGCTGCTGTTCCTTGCGCAGGCTTCGGCCGCCTGGTGGCTCTGGGGGAAGATCGCCCAGATGCCGCCACTGATCCCGATGAATTCGGCCCTGGCGATGGCGTTGTTGGGTCTATTTGGGATGATCCTCTTTCTCCTGGGCAAGTACTCCGCGGGACTGGCCCGTCTGCAAAACCAGAAGCTGTTGCGACCAGGCGCGGCGTATCTCCTGCTCAGCGCCTATGCCTGCTTTATCGGCGCGGTCACCATTGCCGCGGTGCTGGCCGGCTTTCCCAAGGCCGACCTCCTGGTGGGGCGGGCCTTGTGCGTGATCACGGGATTGGCGGCAGTGGAAACCCTGCTGGGATTGGTCCTGGAAATCTATCGGGTGCGTGTGCGCGGCCGCGACACGCGCCTGTTGTATGAAAGCCGCCTGGTCGGATTGCTGGGCCAGCCGGAGGCGATCATCACGACGGCGGCGCACGCGCTGGATTACCAATTTGGGTTCAAGGTATCCGAGACGTGGTTTTATCGCTTTCTGGAAAGGGCGCTCGGCTGGCTGATTCTGGCACAGTTTTGCGCCTTGGTGCTTTCGACCTGCTTTGTCATCGTGCAATCGGGCGATCAGGCTCTGCTGGAGCGTTTTGGCCGGCCGCTTGGCCAGAACGGGGTGATCGGGCCTGGCTTGCATTTCAAGCTGCCCTGGCCAATCGACATCGCCACCGAGTATCACACCGAGCAAATCCAAAGTTTCATTGTCGGGGCCGAACCTGAAAAGAACGAGACGATTGCCTGGGCGGCCATTCACGCCAAAGAGGAGAATTTTCTTGTGGCCAGCCGCGATCTCAGCCCGGACATCCTGTCCAACCGGACCTCCGAGTCCAAAAGCCCGCCGGTCAACCTCCTTTCGGTGAGCATCCCCGTGCAATATCAGATCACCAATCTTGTTGCCTGGGCCTACACGAACCAGGACCCGCAATCCCTCCTCAAAGGCATCGCCGAACGCGAGGTCACCCGGTACCTGGCCAGCGCCGACTTTGATCAGTTGATGTCCAGCGGACGCGCCGCCGCCGCTGAAGCGCTGCTCAGCCACATCCAGGCGCAAGCGGACGATGCGCGCCTGGGCGCCCACATCCTCTTCGTCGGTCTGGAGGATATCCACCCGCCCACCGATGTGGCCAAGATATTTGAAGAAGTGGTCGGCGCGGCGCAGACGCGGGACTCGAAGATACTCGAGGCCCGGGCCGATGCGGTGGCCACCAACGCGTATGCCAGCGGGGAAAGTTTCAGCAGAATCGCGGCGGCCGAGGCGGGGCGCCACAGCGCCGCGACCAATTCCAGCGCGCGCGCCACGCTCTTCGCCAGCCAGCAGATGGCCTACAACGCGGCGCCGGGCCGCAACGGCGTCTATGAACAGCGCGCCTACCTGGAAACGCTCGTCGATGGCGGCCGCCAGGCGCGCAAGTACATCATTGCCACCACAAACGTCCCCGACATCCTCATCTTTAATCTGGAGGACAAAATCCGGGGCGATCTGATGGACCGTCTCCCGTCACCCTCTGAAAAGTGAAATGAAACGTAATCCCCTAACACTGTTCGTCGCCTTCTTCGTCATTATCATCTTCGGCTTGCTGCTCTTTGTCTATGAGGTGCGCAAATCCGAGGCCGCGGTGGTCACCCGCTTTGGCGCGGTTAACCGTGTCAAAACCGAGTCTGGTCCGGGCCTGCGCCTGCCGTGGCCCATCGAGAAAGTCTATAAGCTCGACCAGCGCATTCAGAATCTGGAAGGCAAGTTTGAGCAATTCAAGCTCCCCGACCAGAACATCATTTTCCTGTCCGTCTATGTCGGCTTCCGCATTGAGGACCCCAGGGCCTTCTTCCCCAAATACACCAACGCCTCGGTCACCGATGCGAAGCAGCAACTCGAAGACCTGGTCCGCAGCGCCAAAAACGAAGTCGCCGGCCAGCATCCCTTCTCGGATTTCGTCTCCACCGATGAGCGCCAGATGAAGTTCGCCCAGATCGAAAACGAAATCCTGCAAAAAGTCCGCGCGCAAGTTGCCGGACTCAGCAACGGCCTGGACATCACGTCCATTCAGATCAGGAAGATCGGTCTTCCGGCAAGCGTCACCAAAACCGTTTTCGACCGCATGACGTCGGAGAGGAAAACCTACATCAACAGCATCCAATCTCAAGGTGAGAAAGCGGCGAAAATGATCAAATCCGAAGCGGACAGCCAGGCGTTTATAGCGCTGGCCGACGCGGATGCGCAGGCCAAGATAATCCGGGGAGACGGCGAGGCGCAAATGATGACCAATCTTGCGGTCTTGCAGCAAAATCCGGCGCTGGCCAACTTCCTGATGCAGAATTCGGCGCTGCAGCAGTTGCTCAAGGACAAGACGACCCTCGTTCTGGATGCGAGCAGTTCCCCGCTCCAGTGGCTCCAAATGACGGAACCCGCCGTGCCGGAACCTTCCCATCAGGCGACCAACTCGACGCTGAGGTTTTAATATCGACGCCAAATGAATCCGCAGGACCCCATTGTGCCCTCTCCGCCGCCCGCGGCCCCGCCGCCTCCGGCCCCGGCGCCAGCCGCGGTGGAAGACGCCGGCTCGCAAGCGTTGACCGAGGCCTTGAGCAGCAGCTTTTTCATTGTCAAGATCATCATGGCCGGGCTTGTCCTGGTGTTTCTTGGCTCCGGCTTCTTCACTGTCGGCCCGCAAGAGAAGGCTGTCATTCTGCGCCTGGGCAAACCCGTCGGCGAAGGCGATGCCGCGTTGCTCGGCCCCGGATTGCATTGGGCGTTTCCACGGCCCATCGATGAAGTCGAGCACGTTCCCTTCACCTCCGTTCAAAACGCCGAGTCCTCCGTCGGATGGGACCTGACGCCCGCCGAGCGCGCCAAGAACGCCGCGCCCCCGAACGTCTCCGAGTTCAATCCCGCCTCCATCACCTACGCCTTGACCGCGGACACGAACATCATCCATGTCATGGCCACCGTGAAGTACTCGATTACGGACCCGATCGCCTTCCACTTTAAGTTTGTCGATGCCCCGACGCTCATCACCAACGCCCTGAACAATGCGTTGCTCTTTGTCAGCAGCCAGATGAAAGTCGATGACATACTCACGCGCCAGCGGATCGTTTTTCGAGAGCAGGTCACCGAACGCGCCAAGGCCTTGATTGATTCCGAGAAACTGGGCGTCACCGTCAATCAATTGGATGTCGAAGCGCGTCCCCCGCAAAATCTAAGGCCCAAGTTTGACGAGGTGGATGAGGCGATGATCAAGCGCGACACCATGATCGCGGAGGCCCAGAGTTACGCGACCACCAAGGACGCCGGAGCACGCGCCGAGGCGACCAACCGGGTGTATGTCGCCGACGCCCAGCGCAGGCGCCTGGTGGAGTTGGTCAAGGCGCAAGCGGACACATTCCTGAAACTGCGCGGGCAATACGAGCGGGACCCGGCCTTTTTCGAGCGCGTCCGCCAGATGGCGGTGCTGGAGGAGGTCTATACCAACGCCCAGCAAAAGATCATTTTGCCGCCCCACACCAAGGAGTTGCGATTGGAGTTGAGCCGCGAGCCGGAAGCGCCATCCACCAACAATATCATCACGGCACCCTGATTTTATGCAAGTCACCTCTCTCCTGAGCCGCCGCGAAGACGAGCACGAGCACGAGCACCACCACGAGGAAGGTGAGTCGTGCGCCAGTTGCGGCCACGATCACGACCACGCGGTTCTGCCTTTGGCGCAAACCTTTATTGGCTTGGTCTTTGTCGTCAACTCCTTTGTCTTCACCTGGTTTTTTGCCGACGCGGCCAGTCCCATCGCGGCAGGCAGCGCCATGATCGGGGCGATCATCCTGGGCTACCCGATTGTTTGGACGGCGATCAGCGACCTGCGCCGCGGTCTTCTGACCACCAACGAACTGGTCGCCCTGGCCGTCGTCGCCTCCTTTGGGTCGGCCAATTTCCAGGTCGGCGGCTACCAGCAGGCGGGCGTTATCGCCTTCTTCATGTTGATGGGACAAATCATCGAGACCCGCACCGCCGAAGGCGCCCGACAGTCCATCGAATCCCTCATCAAGCTCACTCCGGCCAAGGCCCGCCGTGTCACAAAGAGCGGCGAGGAGGAGATCGAAACGCGGTTCCTGGCCGTGGGCGATGTCATCCGGGTGCGGCCTGGCGACAATGTTGCGGCCGACGGCGTGATCATAACGGGGCAGGGTTCCTTCAACCAGGCCAATATCACGGGGGAATCGCTGCCGGTGGATAAGAAGCCCGGCGATGAAGTATTTGCGGGCACACAGAACCTGACCGGGGCGCTGGAAATCCGGGTGAGCCGGGCGGGCCAGGACACGACATTGGGAAAAGTCCGCGATCTGATTCTGGCGGCGGAGAAGACCAAACTGCCCCTCATGCGGATCATCGACCAGTACATGGGCTTCTATACGCCGCTGGTCCTGCTCATTGGCGCGTTGGTCTGGGCCTTCACCTTTGATTTAAGCCGGGTCATTGCCGTTCTGATCGTGGCCTGCCCCTGCGCGTTTATTCTGGCGACACCCAGCGCGATGGTGGCGGCCCTGTCCGCCGCGGCGCGTCTGGGAATCCTGATCAAGAACGTGGGGGACATCGAGCTGGCGGCGCGGATCAATGCTTTTATATTTGACAAAACCGGCACCCTCACCACGGGCCGCCTGGCCGTCAGCCGCCTGCAGCCCATGCACGGGGCGACTCCGGCGGAGTTGCTCCGCGTCGCCGCGTCCGCCGAGAAATACAGCAACCATCCCACAGCCAAGGCGCTGGCGCAGTTGGCGGGGGAGGCGGGCGTGCCGGTTTCCGAGCCAAAGGACTTTGCCGAAGCCGCCGGACGGGGTGTCAGCGCCCGCGTCGAAGGAGCTGAGGTCCTGGTCGGCCGCGCCCAGTGGCTCAAGGAACAGGGCGTCGCCGAGGATTTTCTAAAATCGGTCGATCTCAATGAAACCGAAGGCTTCAGCCTCATCTTCGTCGCGCGCGGGGGCAAATGCCTTGGCTGGATTGGCCTGCAAGACCAGACCCGCGCCGAGGCACGCGAGGCATTGGCCGATTTAAAAACCACGGGCGTCCGGCGCATCGCCATGGTTTCGGGCGACCGCCAGCCCGTCGCCGCCCGCGTGGCGCGCGAAATCGGCTGCGAAGAGGTCATGGGCGAATGCCTGCCGCAGAACAAGGTCGAATTTGTCCGGCAAATGAAGGCCAAGGGCTACCGCGTGGCGGTCGTCGGCGACGGGGTCAACGACGCCCCCGCGCTGGCCGCCGGCGATCTGGGCATAGCGATGGGAGCGGCCGGCAGTGAAGTGGCCATTCACAGCGCCACCATCGCGCTCATGAACAACGATTTGCGCCGTTTGCCCTTCCTGGTCCGCCTTTCCCGCCAGACCCGGTCGGTCATCAACCAGAATTTCCTGGTCGGCATCTTCTTCGTCATTGGCGGCTTGATCCTGTCATCGCTTGGCACCATTACACCGATATTCGCCGCCATCCTCCATGTCGTCGGTTCTCTCATCGTCGTCTTTAACAGCGCCCGGCTTGTCCGGCAGGGCGAGGAATTGGAGCCGCATCTTGCCCCGGCGCCGGATGCGCCCGCTCCGCCCGCTCCAGCTCTGGCCTCCAAACCTGTCCCCGCATGAGCGCCTCCGCAGTCATTCCCGCGGATGCCGCGCCTGCGGCGGCAAATCCAGCGTCCGGCCAGCCGGTCGTCGCTGTGCGGGGTTTGACGAAAATCTTCAAGGATTTCTGGGGGCGACCGAGGGCCAAGGCGGTCGATAACGTCGATTTCGAGGTCCGCCCCGGGGAGGTGTTCGGATTGCTTGGCCCGAACGGGTCTGGCAAATCCACGACCGTCAAAATGTTGCTGGGACTTCTGTATCCGACGCGGGGCCATATCGAGGTCTTCGGCCACTCGCCGCGGCATGTGGCGACGAAGGCCAAGATTGGTTATCTGCCTGAGGAATCGTACCTGTATCGTTTTCTGGATTCGCACGAGACGCTGGACTTTTTCGGCAATCTTTTTGATCTCACCTCCGCCCAGCGCCGGCAGCGCAACGAAGAGCTTCTGGAAATGGTGGGCTTGAACCAGGTGCGAACGCGGGTGGTGGGCGAGTTTTCCAAGGGGATGCAGCGGCGCATCGGGCTGGCGCAGGCGCTCATCAATGATCCTGACCTGGTCATCCTCGACGAGCCGACAGCCGGCCTGGACCCCATTGGCTGCCGGGAAGTCAAAGACTTGATCCTGGCTCTGGCGCGGCGCCGCAAGACGGTCATTCTGAGCAGCCACTTGCTTTCCGATGTGGAGGATGTCTGCGACCGCGTGGTGATCTACTATGGCGGCCGCGTTCATGCGATGGGTTCCTTGAAGGAATTGCTCGTCCAGCCCGATACCGTCCGCATTACCGCCCCGCTCCTTTCCCGCCAGACGATGGAGAAGGTGCTGGCGATTATCCGGCAGGATGTCGCCGCCGAGAGAATCCAGATCGACAACCCGACGCAAAACCTGGAAAGC
The DNA here is from genome assembly GCA_003138485.1 of Verrucomicrobiales bacterium. Lineage (GTDB taxonomy): Bacteria > Verrucomicrobiota > Verrucomicrobiia > Limisphaerales > Palsa-1400 > PLGF01. The sequence goes on from PLGF01000135.1 coordinate 8,108, forward strand.
TATTTCCTGGAGGTGGTTCGCCAGGCAAAAGAGCGCCTGGCCGAAACTTCCGGCGCCATTTCCGGCAGCCGCGTCGCGGCCTACCTCCGCGGCGATGCCGAATCCGCTCCTGAGACGGACAAGGTTCTGGAGCGGTTGACACTTTCCGCCGCGCCCAAGGCGGTGGAATCGGCGCCCGCGCCCGCCGCCCAAGGCGCGCCGAAGGTGGATCAGGCCCGGTTGGAGTCCCTGGCCAAGGCCGCCGCGCCTGAGCCGCCGTCGCCGTCTCTTTCTCCTCCGCCTCCGGTCGATATGGATAAAGCCAATCAGAAGCTCTCGTCGCTTCTTGGGCCGCCGCCCGACAGATGAAGAAAGTGCTGGCCATCGCGGGGTTGACCTGGAAATCCGCCTTTCGTTACCGCCTCTTTTGGATCATGGCCGCCCTGCTGCTGGGAGCGGTGGTTGGCCTTCCGCTGATGCTCAAGGACGACGGGACGGCCAAAGGCCTGGTGCAAATTCTATTGACATACACCTTGGGCGCGGTTTCGACCCTTCTGGGCATCGCCACCCTGTGGCTCTCCTGCGGCACCCTCGCCAAAGAGGTGGAGGAATGCCAGATGCAGGTTGTCACCGTCAAGCCCATCGCGCGCTGGCAGATCTGGCTGGGCAAGTGGCTGGGCCTTCTGGCCCTGGACGCGGCCCTTCTCGCGCTCGCTGGGGCGGCGATCTTCGCCCTGTTGCAATGGCGCTCCGGCCGGCTGCCTGCCGCCGAGCAAAAAATCCTGCGCGACGAGATTTTTATCGCTCGCGCCGCCGTCCGCTACCATCCGCCCGACTTGTCCGGGGAAATTGAAAAGCGCATGCGGCAACGGGTCAAGGACCCCGCGGCGATGGACCCGGCGACCCTTGCCGAAATCCGCCAGCAGATAACCGGGGACGTCCGTTCCAGCATAACGGAGGTGACGCCGGGCCATCGGCGGCGCTGGGGCATCGACCTGCACAGCTTGCGCGAGCGGTTGGGCGGCCAGGCTCTTGAACTACGGGTGAAATTCCACACCGCCAACCCGGACCCGGACATACGCTACCTGACCGGGTGGATCGTAGGCCCCCCCAATTCTCCGCAGCAGGTCGGAATCGAGCAGAGGTTGCCGCCGGATTCGTTTCAGGAGTTCCAAATTCCCAATGTGCTGGACGACAAGGGGATTCTATGGGTTGATTTCTTGAACCCGAATGAGACTTCGCTGTCGTTTCCGATGGAGGACGGTTTTGAGTTGCTGTATCCCGAAAGCACCTTCGGGGTCAACTTTGTGCGCGGTTTGGCGATCATTTTCTGCTGGCTGGCCCTTCTTGCGTCCATTGGCCTGGCGATGGCCAGTTTCCTCTCCTTCCCCGTGGCGGCCTTTGCGTCGCTGGGCCTCCTGCTCATGGGTCTTTCGAGCGGCACTCTCAGCACGGTCGTCGAACAAGGCACGATCATGGGTTACGACTCCGCCAAGGGCGGCTACAGCCACTCCCCGATTGATCTGGTAATCGTTCCGGCTTTCGGCGTGGCGCTCAAAATCGTCAAGTTGGTGGAGAGTTTTTCACCTGTCGATTCTCTCAGCACCGGGAAGAGCGTGACCTGGGGCGAATTGGGGCTGGCCGTGGCGCAAATTGTCCTTTTGCTGGGCGGCGTCTTCTGCGTGTTCGGCATTATTTGTTTCACGCGGCGTGAATTGGCCACCGCCCAAGGCAATGTTTAACCCCCCGTTCCTTTTTCGCGCCAGAAAGCGTTGACAGGCCTGGGGTTTCTGGTTACGTTTAAATGAAAGTTAAAAAGGATTTACTCAAATGTTGCTCAGAATCAGCCTGATTGTTGCGATTTTAGCCGGCTTGGCCACCGGCACGCTTACCTTTATCAAAGTCCAGGACATCATCGTCACCACCCGGGCGGCTCGCGACGAATGGAACGGCAAGTACCACACGGAGTACACCGCGCACGTTGCGACCAAGAACACGCTGAAGAAGACTCAGACAGATCTGGCCACCACCAAACAGAATCTGGCCGAGACCAAGACCGCACTGGAAGCCGCCAACGGCAAGGTGGAGGAACTGGGCAAGGCAAACGCCGAGTTGAGCACAACATTGGAGAAAACCCGCGGCGAGCGCGATACCGCGCAGCAAGAACTTGAACAATGGCACCTCATTCCCGGCGGGCTGAAACCCGGCCAGATCAAAGACCTGATTGCCGAGCTGGAAAACACCAAGAAGGCCCGCGACGCCGTCGTCGCGGAAAACAAGATCATTGCCGCCGCGCGGGACGAACTCCAGTATCGCTGGGACACGATTTTTGGCACCAACAACGGCCCGGTCATCCTGCCCACCGGTTTGCGCGGCAAAGTTTTGGTCGTCGATCCGAAGTATGACTTTGTCGTGCTGAACATCGGCAGGGATCAAGGAGCCAAGGAACGGGGCGAGATGATGGTCAGCCGCGGAGGCAAGCTCATTGGCAAGGTGCAAATAGCCAGTGTCCAGAAAGACCGCTGCGTGGCCAACATACTTCCTAATTGGAAGCCGGCGGACCCGCGGCTGCAGGTGATGGAAGAAGACGAAGTGCTTTATTGATGAAACTGCTGAGAACCATGTTATTGGCGATCGTGTTGGGGACGGCGGCAGGATGGCTGGGGGGCTGCGCGTCGGACGACCCGGATGACGTTTCGCAAACGCCGTGGAACAAGCCGCAGAATTGGGAAGGCCCAATGCCTTCGACCATCAACCAGGGCCGTTAGGCGCCCTCATTTGGCGAACTCGACGCACCGGGTTTCCCGCACGATGGTCACGCGGATCTGGCCCGGATACTGCAATTCCTCCTCAATCTTGTGCGCGATGTTGCGGGCCAGGAAAAAGGCTTGCTCGTCGGTTACCTGGCCTGGGGTGACCAACACCCGCAATTCGCGCCCCGCTTGGAGGGCAAAACATTTCTCGACGCCTGGGAAGGACAGCCCTATCCGTTCAAGGTCCTCGACGCGCTTGATGTAGGTCATTACCGTTTCCGACCTCGCGCCCGGACGGGAGGCGCTGATGGCGTCAGCCGCGCTGACCAGGATGCCGGTCAGGCCCGTTTGCGGCGCTTCGCCATGATGCGAGGCCACGGCATTGACCACCTCTTCGGATTCGCCGTAGCGCTTGATGATGTCGGCCCCGACGAGCGCGTGAGCGCCCTCGACCTCGTGGTTGACGGCTTTGCCGATGTCGTGCAACAGGCCGGCGCGTTTGGCGGCGACGACGTCCAGGCCCAATTCCGCGGCCATGAGCGCAATCAACTGGGCGACTTCCACCGAGTGCTGGAGGATATTCTGGGCAAAGCTGTGGCGGAAATGGAGGCGGCCCAGAAGCTTGATCAATTCGGGGTGCATCGGCGCCAGACCCAGTTTCATCACCGCATCCTCGCCGGATTTCTGGATGACCGCGTCGATCTCCTGCGAAACTTTCCCCACCACTTCCTCAATGCGCGCCGGATGGATTCGCCCGTCAAGAATCAGCCTCTCCATCGCCTCGCGGGCGATCTCCCGGCGCACCGGGTCGAACCCCGACAGGACGACGGCGCCCGGCGTGTCATCAATGAGCACCGTGACACCCGTGGCAGCCTCAAAGGCGCGGATGTTGCGGCCTTCGCGTCCGATGATGCGGCCTTTCATTTCTTCGCCCTTGATGTTGACGGTGGCGGTGGAGGTTTCGAAGCTGTGCTGGCCGGCGTACCGCTGTATGGCCAGGCTGATGATGCGCCGCGCCTTGTCTTGGGCCTGGGATTTGGCCTCCTCCATGATGTGCTGGGAAAGCTGCATGGCGTCCCGCAGGCTTTCCTGTTCGACCTGCTTGAGGAAAGCGGCGCGGACCTCCCCCTCGCTCATTTTCGAGACGCGGGCCAGTTCCTCCCGGCGGTCGGCGACGAGTTTGGCGGCTTCCTCGCGCGTGCGCTCGATCTCCCCGGATTTGCGGCGCGCCTCCTCCCTTTCGGCGCGGAGGTCTTTCTCCCGGCTGGCGATATTTTCCAATTGGCCGTTGACCAGTTCCTCCCGCGTGACCAGGCGTTGCTCGGCGACGGCCAACTCCTTGTGGCGGATGGCTATGATCGCCTCGGTCTCGGCCCGGCGCGCCAGCGCCTCTTCATTGGCCGCCAGACGGGCGTCGCGGGCGATGGATTCGGCCTCGCGCCGGGCTTTGTCGAGGATCGCGCCGCCCTCTTGTTCCTGGGCGGCCCGGCGGCTGCGTTCCCGCCAGTGGGAGAACAGGACGCCGATGAGGATGCCAACGACCAGAAGAGCCGCGCCCGCAATAAGTTCTGAATTCATGGCTGTGCCGGAACGGATTGGGAAACGGCCAGCCATCGAGTCGGTGTCAATATCACATTCATGCGAATATCATGCGTTTCGGCGGGAAGCCGCGCGACGATCTGCGCGTCGAAGGCGACCCCGCATTTGGTCCCGTCCACGCCCGCCAGCAGGCGGTCATAGAATCCCGCGCCCCGGCCCAGACGTTGGCCGAACGGGTCGAATCCTAATCCAGGCACCAGCGCCAAGTCCAGCCGGTTCAGCGCAATGGGAGCGCACGAGGGCCGCGGTTCGCGGATTCCGAACTTGCCGGGCGCGCAATCGCGCGCGAGGTCGGAGACGGCAAAGGCGGCGTACACTCCCGCGGCAGGCACAAATCCCGGCAGCGCGACCGCCCTGCCCGCCGCCAGGGCCTCCTGGATCAATGGAGTCAAATCTATTTCACCGGCGATGGGCGCGTAAAACAAAACGGCGCGGGCGGCGCTCCAAACCGGCTGCCGCCGCAACAGGGACCGCGCGTGGGCGGAGGCGGCGGCCTGTTCCGCCGCGTCCAGGCGGAGGGCGGCGGAGCGCAGGCTCGGGCGCAGTTCGGATTTCTCCTTCATTGCGCGGTGGCCGCGCTGCGCGCCGCCTCGATCTGCTCCCGCCATTTTTCCAGCCGTTCTTTTATCTTCTTCTCCGATCCCTGCTCGGTCGGTTCGTAATACTTCCGGGCCGCCCCTAGATAATCCCGCGGCGCGAAATGGCCGGGAAAATCGTGCGCGTACTCGTAACCGGCCCCGTGCCCCAGGCGCTGCGCGCCCGCGTAGTGGGCGTCGCGCAAGCTCTCCGGGACGGCCAGAGTGCGGCCCGATCTAACATCCTCCAAGGCGGCGTCAATGGCCAGGATGGCGCTGTTGCTCTTATGCGCCGTGGCAATGTATATGGCCGCTTCCGCGATCGGTATCCGCGCTTCGGGCCAGCCGACAAATTCCGCCGCCTCCTGTGCCGCCGCCGCCAGCACCAGCGCCATCGGGTCCGCCAATCCGACGTCCTCCGCGGCACAAATCAAGATGCGCCGGGTGATGAAACGCGGGTCTTCCCCGGCGTGAATCATCTTGGCCAGCCAATAAAGCGCGGCGTCCGGGTCGCTCCCGCGCATCGACTTTATGAACGCCGAAATCGTGTCAAAATGGGCGTCGCCGTCCGCGTCATAGACGATGGCCTTTTTCTGGATGCACTGTTCGGCCGCCGGAAGGTCAATGTGGATCAGGCCGGCGCTGTCGGGCGGGGTGGTCAGGGCGGCGATTTCCAGCGAGTTCAGCGCCTTGCGGGCATCGCCGTCGGCCACCTTGGCCAGGTGGCGCAGCGCGTCGTCATCGGCCTGGATTCTCATCAGGCCCAGGCCGCGCTGGGCGTCGGCCAAGGCGCGCCGCAGCAAGGGGAACACGTCTTCTTCCGACAGGGGTGTCAATTCAAATATCTGGGAGCGGGACACCAGGGGCGAGTTGACGAAGAAGAAGGGGTTGTGGGTGGTGGCGCCGATGAGGCGCACGACTCCGCTTTCGACGTCGGGCAGGAGCACATCCTGCTGGGCCTTGTTGAACCGGTGAATTTCGTCAATGAACAGGATGGTCGATTGCCCGGTGTTTTCCTGGCGGTTGGCGGCGGCGGCCAGGACGCGGCGCATGTCGCCGACGTTGGATTCCACGCCACTGAGGCGCTCGAACCTGGAGCGGGTCTGGCGGGCGATGATTTGGGCAAGGGAAGTCTTGCCCGTGCCGGGCGGCCCGTAAAAAATGAGGGACTGGACGCGATCGGCCTCGATGGCGCGCCGAAGCAACTGCCCCGGTGCCAGGACATGCCGCTGCCCCGCGAACTCGTCGAGGTTGCGGGGCCTCATGCGGGCCGCCAGCGGCTGCGAGGCAAAGGCCTTCCCCTCATCCTGGGCCGGGCCGGCCGCGGCGTCCGAAAACAAATCTTTGCCGGTCACATTGAGAAAATAGCCTGAAAACGTCCGCGAAACCAACGAAAATGGGGAAAGCCGCAAACAAAAGACGCAAAAAACCCCGCCGTAATGCCGTGTAGTAACAGCTCCTATGAACTTCGTCTAGGAACAGATGGAGCCGAGTCGGTTGTTTTCGACGTCCAGTCAAGGCCTGTCGGCTGCAAACGAGGTTAAGGCTCCGTATTGACTTATTTACGGTTCAAGGACTTTGTTTCTAATCACGAGCATGGCAGGGTAAATTCCATGTTTCTGCCAAAGAACAGCCGCGCTCCAACCGCGCGTTTATCTACTCATACTATCGGTTGACCGGAAGCATTCCTCAAGTAAAAACTGGGAAAACTTTCGCCCGCCGCTCCCTGCCGGGTTTGGGTCGGGGGGGCGTGCCCATTGACGCGATCGGGAAAGCCCATCGCAGGCTTTCGGGCCGAACTTGAGGGTAGTCAACTGAGGGGGCGCGGTGTATGATGCGCCCAAGCATGAGTGAAGTCACAGTCTTGCTCCAAGCCATCGAACGCGGGGAAAGCCACGCGCCAGAGGCATTATTGCCGCTGGTTTACGAGGAGCTTCGCCATCTTGCGGCGGCGCGGATGGCGCGGGAGGCGTCCGGCCAGACTTTACAACCCACTGCCCTGGTCCATGAGGCGTGGCTCCAACTGGTGGGCGCGGGCGACCGCACATGGAAGAATCGCGCCCATTTCTTTGGCGCGGCGGCCGATGCCATGCGGCGCATTCTGATCGACAACGCCCGGCGCAAAGCCGCCCTCAAGCGCGGCGGCGACCGCGAGCGGCTCAACATTGAAGATTTGGAAATCGCCGCCGCCGGCCCCGACGAAAACGTGCTTTTGATCAACGAAGCGCTGGAGCGGCTGGAAAAGGAGGACCCCGAGCAGGCGCGCATTGTGGTTCTGAAGTTTTTCGGCGGGTTGACCAATCAGGAGGTGGCGGAGAATTTGGGATTGGGCGAACGCACCGTCGAGCGCCAGTGGGCTTGCGCCAAAACCAGGTTGTTCCGCGCGATTCGGACACCGAGTTGATTTTTGGCGGAAAGGCCGGCCCGGATGCGCGTGAATTAGAGGAAGGTTTGGAGATGCCGAACGCCAAACAATTAGAGGACGCTCTGTTCTACGCCGCCCTGAGCATGGAAGACCCGGCGCAGCGCAAGCTTTTCCTTGACCAATCCTGCCTCGACAACGACCGCCTGCGCGCGGCGGTCGAAGACATGCTTAAGTCCCATTCCGACGCCGAACGATTTTTCGCCAGCAGCAGCGCTTCTCTGCGGGCACAAGCCGGGGATGTCCGGCAAGTTGTCCTCTCCGGGGAAGTTGCTTCGTCGGAGCGATCGAATCTCTCCGCCGAGGAGCAGGTGGGGATGCGCATCGGACATTACTGGCTGCGGCAAAAAATCGGGGAGGGAGGCTGCGGGGTGGTTTACATGGCGGAACAGAAGGAGCCGGTCCGCCGCCGCGTGGCGATTAAGATCATCAAACTTGGAATGGACACCAGGAGCGTTATCGCCCGCTTCGAGGCCGAGCGTCAGGCGTTGGCCCTGATGGATCACCCCAACATCTCCCGCGTGCTCGATGCCGGCGCGACCGAGACGGGCCGGCCATACTTTGTGATGGAATTGGTGCGTGGCGTGCGGGTGACGGATTACTGCGACGACAACAACCTGGACACAGCCCAGCGCCTGGGCCTGTTCATCCAGATTTGCCATGCGATTCAACACGCCCATCAGAAAGGCATCATCCACCGGGACATCAAGCCGTCGAATATTCTGGTCACTATGCACGACGGGGTGCCGTTTCCCAAAGTGATCGATTTTGGCATTGCCAAAGCGATTGAGGGTTCTTTGACTGACAAAACGTTATTCACGGCCTACGACCAGTTCGTCGGCACCCCGACCTATGTCAGCCCGGAGCAGGCGGAGTTAAGCGGACTGGACGTTGACACGCGCAGCGACATCTATAGCTTGGGCGTTCTTCTTTACGAGCTGCTGACTGGCAAGACGCCGTTTGACGGCCGGCAACTCCTCCAATCCGGTTTGGAAGTCATGCGCCGGACACTGCGCGATAAGGAACCGCAACGTCCTTCGACCATGGTGACAACCCTCCAGGGGGAGGAACTGAAACTTACTGCCCACCATCGCCAGGCTGACCCGCCCAAGCTGGTTTCCATGTTGCGCGGGGACTTGGATTGGATTGTGATGAAAGCTCTGGAGAAAGACCGCAAGCGCCGGTATGAAACAGCCAACGGCCTGGCCATGGACATTGAGCGCCACCTTCGGCATGAACCGGTTGTTGCCCGCCCGCCCAGCCGGTCGTACCTCTTCCGCAAACTGGTGCGGCGGAACAGCGTCGTATTCATCGCCGGGGCCGCCGTGGCCGGCGCCTTGGTGGCCGGCTTGGGCGCATCCACCTGGCTTTACCTTAAAGAACGAGAAGCCCGCGAGGCGGAGTCGCGCTTGCGCCACGAATCTGAACTGAGAGAAACCATCACACAAGCGGGGATACTTGCCAACGAACAGCGCCTCGATGAGGCTGATGTTCTCGTGCGTTTGACCCCTCCGATTCCCCGTTCCCTTGAAGCGGCAAGTCTTTTCCGCGAGTTGGGAACATGGCACGCGATCCATGGTCGCTGGCGCCTGGCTGCGGACCGGTTCGCCACGCTGCTGCAAGTGGACCAGGTCGATTCCTGGGACACGATTACCGGTGACTTGATAAATGCGGCTCCTCCGCTCATAGAGTGCGGTGACACCGCGGGTTACGAACGTTTCCGCCAGGCGGCCATCGTTCGTCTCAGTGGAACGACCGACCCGGTCTTCTCCGAGCGGACCGTCAAGTCATGTCTGCTCCTGCCTGCCGACCAAAAGACGCTGGACGACCTCCGGCCGCTGTTCGAGACGGCGCGAAAGTCCTTGGAAGGGACCGATGCCGTCTCCGATGATCTATTGGCCAGTTGGCGGTGCATCTCACTGGGGCTGATGGAGTACCGGCGCGGTAACGCGGCTCAAGCGGTTCAATGGTGCCGGCGATGTCTTGAAAGCCGCGAATTCAATCCGGCGCGAGTCGCCACTGCCCAGGTCATTCTCGCCATGTCTCTTCACCAGTTGGGCGAGGAACGCGAGGCCCATACCGTGCTGGCGCTCGGCCGGGAATCGATTAACGGCAAATTTGAGAGCGGCTTGGATGTGGGCAGCACGCCCCAGGGTTTCTGGTGCGATTGGGTTTTCGGACAAATCGTTCTCACCGAAGCCAGCCGCCTCATGGGCGGCCCGGCGATCTCTCCCCAGCCGATTGAAGTCACCCGCTGAAATCCCTCTGCGCCAATACTTTGGGGATTTTTAAAATAATTGGCGGGTTTCGAGCCTCAACTCCGCGCTGATAATTGAAACCCGTGAACCGGAAACACAAAAATATGAAAAAAAATCGACATGCCAAGTTTCTAACAATCTTCTGGAGTTGCGCCTTTTTGCTGGCCGTCCAGCTAACAGCCAGGGCGCAAACTCTGGTCAATGAATATAGTTTTAACGATGCCTCTGGCAGCACAAACTGCGCCGACTCCGTCGGCGGCACCAATTGGTATGGCGTATTGCCCAGCGGCGGCACGTTTATACAACCTGGCGTGGTCCTTTCTGCGTCTCAAAGTCAGTACGTGCAACTGCCGGCGGGAATCCTGAGCAATTACACTGCGGTGACCATTGATGTCTGGGCGACCTTCGGAACGCTTCCAGCCAACTGTTTCCTTTATGGGTTCGGCAACACCGACGGCAGCGGCGCCGGGGATGACTACATTTTCTGCCAGCCGGAAAATGGGCGAATCGCCATCACCGGGGGTGACCCCGGCTGGCAATTCGAGCAAGGTTGCGGCGGCGCCGGCAATTTCAGCGGCCAGACCGTCCACGTCACTTCGGTCTATAACCCTCCCGCCGGTTACATTGAGCTTTATACCAACGGCGCCCTGGTATCGTTCAATAACGGCATCACTGTCCCAATGAGCGCCGTGGCCGACGTGCTCAATTACATCGGTCGATCACTTTACACGGGCGACGGCTATGGGGACGTTATTCTGCTCGAATTCCGCATTTGGAACGGCGCGCTCAACTCGCTGCAAGTCGCCGGCAGCGACCTTTCCGGTTCAACTGTTGTCGGCACCAATGCCGGCACGGTGACGAACATCCAACTGAACACGCCTTACTATCAGATCGCTCAGGGAGGCAAGGAATCCGCTTCGGTCGTCGCCCAAGCCACGTTGTTCTCCGGTCCAATCGACGTTACGCGGCTGGCCACTTATTCGTCGAGCAAGACTAATATCTTCTCGGTTGATACCAATGGCGTTATTTCAGCCGTTGGACAAGGTTCCGCCACGATCACGGCCACCTACGGGTCGCTGACTTCCTCGCAAATCCTCACCGCCGTCGCCCCCGTTGTAATATTGACTCACCGCTACAGTTTCGCAAATAACAATGCGCTCGACTCGGTTGGTGGTCCCGCTTTTACCGGCACACTTGTGGGCGCTGCCAGCATCAGTAATGGCCTGCTGAACATCCCCAACACAGCGCAGACCGCGCCCGCGCCTGACTACTTGCTGTTGCCGGACGGCGTCCTCACGAATGCTGTGAATGGTGTTGGCACCAACCAAAATGACCCGGCCGTCACGATTGAAGCCTGGGCTTCGTTTGCTCCTTCCCAAGGTTATTGGGCGGCCCTCTTTGACTTCGGATATCAGGATGGCAGCGGCTATGCCGCGTATGATATTCATTTAGGTCAACTCGGCGGCTCTGACGTCATCGGCATCTCCGACACCGATAATGCCAACGGGTTCAATGATTCCATATCCACTGGCATTGTGCGCGGCGATACCAACGTGCAAATTGTCTGCGTCTTCAATCCGCCCGGCGGTTATGAGGCCGTTTACACCAACGGCGTCCTGGCGGGCGTTGACAACAACGTCACCATTTCGATGGCAGGCGTCTGGGGGGTGATGAACAAGATCGGGGCGGACCTCTGGCCCGACCCCGGAATGCAAGGCTCGGTTTCGGAATTCCGCATTTTCAATGGCGCCGTTACTTCGCAGGGCGCCGCCATCAGCTATCAAGCAGGCCAGAACACGGTTGCCAGCGGGGAGCTCAACGGTCCCGGCGCGCTTGAGTCCTTTACTCTGCAAGCTCCGGCAACGTTGCAGTGGCTTCAGACTGGGTCATTGAAATTGCTGGCCAACTACGCCAGCCTGACGAACTGGGACATACTTGGCAACAGCATCGTTCCGCCGGCGGGATTGACCGTCACTTCCAGCGATCCCAAAGTGCTGGCCATTTCCGGCGGCACGCTCACAGGTGTGAATCCCGGCACGGCCACTATCACCCTCGTCTATCAGGGCACGACTCAGAGCGTGGCAGTCACCGTCGTCCGCGCCCCTGTTTCCTCGTTGGCCCACCGCTACAGTTTCACAAATAATAATGCGTTCGACTCTGTTGGTGGTCCCGCGTTTACCGGCACACTTCAGGGCGCTGCCACCATCAGTGGCGGCCTGCTGAACATCCCCAACACATCACAAGCCGCGCCCGCGCCTGACTACTTGCTGTTGCCGGACGGCATCCTCACGAATGCTGTGAATGGTGTTGGCACCAACCAAAATGACCCGTCGGTCACGATTGAAGCCTGGGCTTCGTTTGCATCTTCCCAAGGTTATTGGGCGGCCCTCTTTGACTTCGGATATCAGGATGGCAGCGGCAATGCCGCGTATGATATTCATTTCGGTCAACTCGGCGGCTCTGACGTCATCGGCATTTCCGATACCGACAATGCCAACGGGTTCAATGTATCTACCACCACTGGCAGTGTGCGCGGCCAGACCAACGTGCATATTGTCTGCGTCTTCAATCCCCCCGTCGGTTATGAGGCCGTTTACACCAACGGCGTCCTGGCGGGCGTTGACAACAGCGTCACCATTTCGATGGCAGGTGTCTGGGGGGTGATGAACAAGATTGGCGCGGATCTCTGGCCCGACCCCGGAATGCAAGGCTCAGTTTCGGAATTCCGCATTTACAACGGCGCCTTGATGCCGGATGAAGTGGCTGCGTCCCAGATCCTTGGACCCAACGTGCTGCTAACCAACGCGCCGACCCTGAACGCGTCCCCATCGGCCGGCAAGGTCGTGATCTCGTGGCCGCTGGCTGGAGCGGGTTTTACGCTCTATTCCAGCAGCAGCCTGGGGCCAAACGCCGTGTGGACTCCGGTAATACCGGCGCCCGCCGTGGCCGGTCAGAATTATCAAGCGACCATCTCCCCCAACGGCGGCGCGACACAATTCTACGTGTTGAAGAGATGACGGTCTGAAAGGGGATTGGAAGCCGGGCCAGATGAATCCGGCGTGGGTGGCTGATACTTCCCAGCCACCCACGCAGTTGAACAAGTGAATGGAAATGTGAGAGGCTCGGAATTTGAAGGCCGGGCCGAATGCAGACAAGAGGTGGAAAGAATATGTCAAAAAGCTTAGGTAAAATTTCACACTGCGGCAAACGAGCCTTCACGTTGATTGAGTTGCTGGTCGTCATTGCGATTATCGCCATCCTGGCGGGCCTGCTGCTCCCGACCTTGGCCAAGGCCAAGATACAAGCCATCAAAACCGAGTGCGTGAACAACGAAAAGCAACAGCTCTTGGTTTTGACGATGTACGCGGGGGAGTGCAAGGATTTTCTTCCCGACGGCTCGGGTGGCAATTGGGCTTGGGACATGGACTGCGCTCTGGCAAACCAATTGATCGCCTATGGATCGACGCCAGTGACGTGGTATGACCCGGGAACAGCACCCAGGTTTGGCCCGATTGACTGGTTTGGCACCGTGCCCTATGGGACTGTGCCCGGCGGTGGCGCGTCCCTGTGGTGTTACGACAATGCTCCTTATCCCGATCCAAGCGCAAAGCCCGGCGACGGTTTTCGGGTTGTAGGCTATGCCCAGACGTTTTATGGCACTGCGTCATACGCGGGTGAATTTGCCACGAATACCACTCAAAAATTGGGAGAGACCTCGACTACATCCCCAGGCCCCATCGTCCCTATTGGGCCTGCCGCCAAGCGCGTTCTTACGGCATGTGCAACACTTAACTCTTCCGGCGACAGTGACGAATATGCCACGATGCTGGGCTATACTACTTGGAACAACGTTGACGGCGGTTATACGTATAACGGCGCTACCAAGCCACACCTCAGCGCACACCTGGCCAACCAGACAACTCCAGAAGGCGCGAATATGGGGATGATAGACGGCCATGTGGAATGGCGCCCTTTCAAAAAGATGATCAACCGAACCTCGGGCTCCCCGTATTTCTATTATTGAGCCGGCCGCCCAATCTGCCTCAATCTCAATCCCTCCGACCAGAAACACTCTGGCGCTATTGTTCTTCCGAATCTGACATGGAATCCGGCTGACCCCTTCCTCGATGAAACGGAAACTCCGCAAACTTCCAACGCTCCGCGCGAGCGCCCTGTGCTGCGTTTGCCTGGCGCTCCTGGCGTTGCGGGCGCCGGCGCAATCCGCCGCCATTGCCATTCAGGCGGATCAACCCGGCGTTTCGGTCAGCTCCAATCTCTTCGGCATTTTTTTTGAGGAGATTAATTCGGCTGGCGACGGCGGCATTTATGCAGAGATGATCCGCAACCGTTCCTTTGAGGACTCCGCCAACCCGCCGGCATATTGGACGCTGTCCAGCAACGGCACGGCAACCGGGCAAATGAGCCTCGATACTTCTCTGCCACTGAGCGCGACGAACACCCATGCCCTGGCTTTGACCAAGCTTGGCGGCGGCGGGAGCATCAGCGCCGCCAACAGCGGTTATTGGGGCATCGCGCTGACGCGGGGCGCGACATACAACCTGGGTTTTTATGCGCGCGGTTCCGCCGGCTTCACCGGGGCGATCACCGCATCGCTTGAGAACTCCAGTGGAACCCTCACGTATGCGACGGACGCCGTCGTCGGTCTCACCACGGCGTGGCAGCATTTCTCGCTGTCCCTCGTGCCAAACACCACGGACCCCGCGGCGCAACTGGTCTTGAGCATCTCGCAAACGGGCACGGTCTATCTGGATTTCGTCAGCCTTTTTCCGGCTCAGACGTTCCATGGCCGCACCAATGGGTTGCGGCCCGATTTGGCTGCAATGCTCGCTAATTTAAAACCTTCGTTCGTCCGCTTCCCCGGCGGCAGTTGGGTGGATGGCACAGCCATTACCAATGCGTACCACTGGGAACCGACGGTGGGCAATCCCGCCAATCGCGTTCCGCGCTGGAACCTTTGGGGGTACGTGGTTGATAACGGCCTGGGTTACCACGAATATCTGCAACTGTGCGAAGACATCGGCGCGCAGCCGTTATTTGCCGTCAACTGCGGAATGGATGTCAATCAAGACGCCGTGCCGACGAGCCAACTGGGATCGTGGGCGCAGGAAGCCGTGGATGCCATTTCTTACGCCAACGATGACACGAACACGTTCTGGGGCGCGCAGCGGGCCGCCAACGGCCATCCCGCGCCGTTCAATCTGCGATTCATGGAGATCGGCAACGAGAACAACGGCTCCGCTTACAATGCCAATTACTCGATGTTCTACACCGCCATCAAATCCAATTATCCGTACATGCATCTCATCGCCAATTCCCAGGGAACGATTCCAACTTCCAGTCCGGTGGAGATCATCGACGAGCATTACTATTCCGACCCCGCGTTCTTCGAGAACAATTCGACGCGTTACGACAGTTACAGCCGGGCGGGCCCGAAGATTTTTGTGGGCGAATACGCGGTGACTTCCGGCAGCGGCAACGGCAACCTGGCCGGGGCCTTGGGTGAGGCGGCGTTCATGACGGGCATGGAGCGAAACTCCGACATCGTGGAATTGGCTTCTTACGCCCCGCTTTTTGCGAACTTGAACAACAAGGATTGGAACCCGGACTTGATTTATTTCACGGGGACCGAAGTGTATGGCACGCCCTCCTATTACGCGCAGCAGATGTTTTCCCTGAATCGCGGCGACTATGTATTGCCCGTCTCCATTGCCGCCACCAATGATGGAACCGGCGGCACGGTTCACGGCGCGATGGGCCTCGGTTCCTGGAATACTTCGGTGCAATACTCCAACGTCGTCGTCACGAGCAACGGCGTCACGCTTTACCAAAGCGATTTTGCCGATGATGGAACCCAGGGGTGGCGGGTCTTTAACGGGACCTGGAGCGTTGGGGACGGCGTTTACCAGCAAACCGACATCACAACCGACTGCTATTCCACCACCGGAAACACCAACTGGGCCAATTACACGATAACTCTCCAGGCCAGCAAAGTCAGTGGCGACGAGGGGTTCCTCATCCTGTTCAATTTCCTGGATGACAACAATTGGACGTGGTGGAACATCGCCGGTTGGGGCAACACGCTGGACGGCATCGAGCAGATGTCCGGCGGCGTCAAGTCCCTTATCAGCCCTCAGATCAGTGAAAGCGTCAACGCCAATCAATGGTACTCCATCCGCATCGTCCTGACCGGCCCGCGCATCCAGTGCTACCTCGACGGCGTCTTGATCCACGACATCACCTATTCCGGCGTCAGCACCTATGTCTCCACCACCTATTCCAAAGCCGCCGGACAGGTCATCGTCAAGGCCGTCAACCCAGCCGGCGTGCCTGTGCCAGCAACAATCAGCATCAATGGAGTTGATTCTGTCGCCCCAAGCGCGGCCTTGATTCAATTGACATCTGGCAGCGGCGCGGACGAGAACTCGCTGGCGGCGCCGGCCAATGTCTTTCCGGTCACGAACACGATCACGAACGCCGGAACAACGTTTCCGCTCACGCTGCCGGCCAACTCACTTTCCATTCTGCGTCTGAGCGTCAGCGGATTGCACGCGATCACCAACCTGCAATTCCAGATCCCTTCCCCGATCAACGCCGGCCAAACCGTCGCCTCTGAGTTGTCGGGATGGGAGTCCGGCCGGGCCAATCCAGTCAATCTTACCGCCAACACCAATCATGCGATCACCTATTATTCGACTGACACGAGCGTGGCCGTGGTGGATATGAACGGCAATGTCACAGGTGAGGGACCAGGCGCCGCGTCCATCGTCGCCACCTACGGCAGTTTGGGCCTTTCCGCGTCGCAATCCGTCCAGGTCATCGGCCAGCCTTTTTCCTTGGTCCACCGTTACAGTTTCGATGACTCCCCCGGCAGCGCGACCGTCGCGGACTCCGTGGGCGGCCCTCTTTGGAAGGGAACGTTGCCCAATGGCGGGAACTTCGCCAACGGACAATTGACGCTGGCTTCCAACAGCCAGCAATATGTTCAACTGCCTGCTGGAATTCTGAGCAACTACTCCGCGGTTACGATCGAAGCCTGGGCCACGTTCCCCGGCCAGCTTCCTGTCAACTGTTTCTTCTACGGATTCGGCGATACCGACTCCGGCGGCGCCGGGGAAGACTACATCTTTTGCGCGCCGCAGGGCGGGCGCATCGCCATTACCGCCGCGGACCCTGGCTGGCAAGGCGAACAAAATGCCGCCGGCGCCGCTGACTTCAGCTTTCAGAGCAATTTCCATCTCGTTGCGGTTTACGATCCGCCAGCCGGGTTCCTGGCCCTCTACACCAACGGCGTTTTGGCCGCTTTCAACAACGCTGTCACCGTGCCGCTCAGTTCCGTCAGCCCGCTCCTCAATTACATTGGACGGTCGCTCTACAACGTGGATCCCTATCCCGACATTATCCTTGACGAATTCCGCATTTACAGCGGCGCGTTGTATCCCGCTGAGATCGCCGCCACACAGGCGATGGGACCCAGCCAACTCCTGCTCCAGGCCAGCCCGCCCTTGAGCGCGTGGACGACCAATGGCAACCTCACGCTGGCGTGGCCGCTGGCCGCGGCCGGATTCAGTTTGCAGACATCCACGAACCTTGCCCAGAATGGATGGACAAATGCCACGGTAACTCCGCAAATTGTCGGCAACCAATGGCAGACCATCGTCACGCTGTCCACCAACGCGCGGTTTTTCCGCTTGATCCAGTAACAACGTATGAACTCCTCGAAATGCCGCTCCCGTCTTGCCCTCCTGGTCTGCGCCTCCGCCCTGTTAACTTGCGCGGCCTTTGGCCAGGCTCGCTTGACGGTCCAGGTCAACACACCAGGTCACTCCGTCTCACCCGCCTTATGGGGCGTTTTCTTTGAAGATATCAACCTTTCCGCCGACGGCGGCCTTTATCCGGAACTAATCCGCAATCGATCCTTCGAGGATTCCGCCCAGCCTGATTTCTGGACCGTGTCCAATACCAACGGCGGCAAGAGCAGCATCGCCATTGATTCGAGCCACCCGCTTAACGCGTTCAATCGCCACAGCCTCCGCGTCAGTTTGGACGGTTCGATTGCCTTGGAAAACGACGGCTATTGGGGAATGAACATGGTCCGCGGCCAGACCTGCGTTTTCAAAGTTGCGGTTCGCGCCGACGAGGCTTTTTCGGGGCCGTTGCTGGCGCGGGTGCTTGGCGCCGCGGGCGATGAATTGGCCAGGGGCGAAATAAACGGGCTGGGTTCCGAATGGCAGTATTATACGTTGAAGCTGACGCCCGTATCGAGCGATCCCAAAGCCCGCCTGGAAATTTCCGCCAAGGGCAAAGGCGCGTTTTACCTGGACATGGTTTCGCTCCTGCCCGCCAAAACATGGAAAAACCACGGGCTGCGCACCGACCTGGCGCAAGCGGTGGACGCGCTCCATCCATCCTTTATGCGGTTTCCGGGCGGCAACTGGGTGGAAGGGGATGATGTGGCGCACATGTACCATTGGAAAAACACCATTGGCAATATCGACGCCCGCGCGCCTCTCTGGAACACATGGGGCTACAATACCACCCAGGGCCTCGGCTTCCACGAGTACCTTCAATTATGCGAGGACCTGGGAGCCGCTCCGTTGTTCTGCATCAACGCCGGCCTCTCTCTGCATGACAGTGTGCCGATGGGCCAAATGGGCCAATGGGTCCAGGACGCACTGGACGCCATCGAATACGCCAACGGCCCCACCAATTCTGTTTGGGGCGCCCTCCGCGCCAACAACGGGCATCCAGCGCCCTTCGGTTTGAAGTACATGGAAATCGGCAACGAAAACGGCGGCGCCGAATATCGCGAACGCTGGCGGGCGATTTATCACGCCATCAAGCAGACTTACCCTGACATGCAACTTTGCACCCCGGTCTGGGGTGGCTACCCGGAAAGCCCCCCGCCGGATATGATCGACGAGCACTACTACGCCGCGCCGGAATTCTTCATGCGCCAAGCCAGCCGTTACGACACCTATGACCGTCACGGACCGAAAGTTTTCGTCGGCGAATACGCTGTCACCGAGCGCGTCGGCAAAGGCAATCTTCGCGCCGCCATCGGCGAAGCCGCGTTCATGACCGGATTGGAGCGCAACTCGGACATCGTGGTGATGGCCAGCTACGCCCCGCTCTTTGTCAATCTCAACCATCGCGCATGGAACCCGGACCTCATCAACTTCGACAGCGCCCGCTGGTATGGCCTGCCGGGTTACTACGTTCAGCAGTTGTTCAGTCAATACCGCGGTGACGTCACTCTCCCCATCACTGTGGATTCGCCCAACATGGAGGCCGCCCCCAATTCCGGCGCCATTGGCGTGGGCAGTTGGCGCACCCGCGTGGAATATAAGGATATCCAGGTGACCAGCGGCGGGAAAACACTCTATGCATCCGATTTCGCCGCGGGCACCAACGGCTGGCGGTTTTTGGGTCCCGGGGAGTGGAGCGTGGCCGATGGAACCTTGCGCCAGAGCAGCGATAATGAATTCGTCCGCGCAATCATCGGAGACAAATCCTGGACGAATTACACCTATTCGCTCAAAGCCCGGAAACTGGGCGGCAACGAAGGCTTTCTTGTTCTTTTTCGAGTCAACAATGATGACGACAAATCCTGGTGGAACCTTGGCGGCTGGGGCAACACCGCTTACGGTATTGAGATGAACGACGTTGTCACTCAGATTCCCGGCAGCATTCAAACGGGCCGTTGGTATGACATTCGCGTCGAAGTCACGGGCCCCACCGTCAAGTGTTATCTCGACGGAAAACTTATTCATTCCGTTCAGCACGCGTCCTTGCCCAGTCTCTACGCCAGCGCCACCCGCGATTCCAAGTCCGGCGACCTCATCCTGAAAGTGGTCAACGGCGCCTCGGAGAAGATCGATACCGCAATCCACCTCGAAGGCGCCCCCAAACTGTCCGGCGCCGGCCAATCCATCGTGCTTTCTTCGGACAACCCGTCCGACGAGAACTCCTTGGATGCGCCCACCAAGGTTTCGCCCAAAACTCTTCCCCTCAGCGTCAGCGGCCCTGACTTCCAACAAGTTTTTCCAGGCAACTCGCTCACCGTGTTGCGAATTGGCGCGCGGTAACATGTTATGAATTCGGATGCCTTCAATTTGCGCGTGCCGGGTCTCTGTCTTCTTCTCCTTGCTTTGATGATCCTGTCGCCGGCGGCTTCGGCGCAGACGCTGACTCATCGGTATAGTTTCTTCAACGAGACCAATGGCAGCACGACGGTTGCGGATAGCGTCGGCGCGGCCAACGGCTCCCTCCAAGGAGCCGCCGTCATTAGCGGCGGCCAATTGGTTTTGAATGGTTCCAGCGGATGCTACGCGAAACTTCCCGGGGGGCTGTTTACCGGCGATTCCGCCGTGACCGTCGAGGCGTGGGCTGATTACGGAGCGCTCCCGGTCAATTCCTATTTGTTTTCCTTCGGGAACACAGACAGCGGTGGCGCCGGGGAGGACTACATTTTCTGCGCCCCCCAGGCGGCTCGCATCACGATCAGCGGGGTCGATCCAGGCTGGGAAGGCGAACAGAACGCCTATTGCGGCGGTTGGTCCGGTCGCGCGAATCTGCATGTCGTTGCCATCTTTAACCCGCCGGCCAATTACATGGCGGTTTACACCAACGGCGTCCTGGCCGGCGCCAATGACGCTGTCACGACCACTCTCGCCCCGGTGCATGACGTTTACAGTTACATCGGACGGTCGCTCTACACAGTGGATCCATACGCCCCGATCAAGGTGGATGAGTTTCGTATTTACAACGGGCCTTTGAGCGCGCCGCAAATCGCGCTGGACGCCGCCAGCGGCCCCGCTCAGATCGTGACCAGCCCGGGCGCGCTGCTCTCCATCCAATTGGCGCTGACAAACCAGATGGTCGCCGGTTCCACCCAGCAGGCGGTCCTGACGGGCAATTTCGCCAATGTGAGCAACGTCAACCTTTTCGCCTACGGACAGCCCGGCTTGGTGTCAAGCAATACGAACGTCGTGGCCGTTTCCTCCTCGGGCCTCCTCAGTGCCGTCGCGCCGGGGGCCGCGGCGCTCATCGTCGCATCCTACGGCGGATTGAGCGTCACCCAAAGTGTTGCCGTCGCGGGGTTCGCGACCAATCGGTTTATATTCGACAGCTTTGGCGACGGTTTTTGGACGGTCAGCAATCAAGGCAACGGAAAGGCATTGGTCGCCAGTTTCTCCGGGGCGGGCCAGGAGCCTTACACCAATGGCGCGACCGAACAGCAGTTCGAGGTCCTCTACAACCTTCAGAACGCCACCTTCCGGCTGCGCCAGCGGTCCACCTGGTTTTGTCTTGGCGCAAAGAATAGCCAGGCGGTCCCGGGCGGGGGCGCTCCCCTGGTTTTTTACACGGGAGTGAGCGCGCAGCAGTGGCGCATCGTGGATGCCGGCGGCGGTTGCTTCCGCATTTTTAACGCCGCCAGCAATCTGGTTCTCCAGACTGATAATGGCGCTGCGCCCGCTGTCACTCTGGCGGCCCCGTCGGGGAGCGCGTTTCAACTCTGGCAGTTCAACTATCAAACCCATTATCCCAAGAAAGGCTGCGCCGGCTATGAAGGCGATTACTCGCCCTTTGGCCTCGCGTGGGCCTACAATTACAATGACAATACCGGCGTTGCGCTTCCGGCGTCGGTGGATTTCGCGCCCATGATCCATGACGCAAATTGGGAGCCGCTGAGCGATGTCCAGTCCCGTGCCGCCGGCTGGCGCGTCCAGGTGCCGCCTGACTACCTTTTGACGTATAATGAGCCTGACAACAGTACCCAGGCGAACATGACCACCAACCAGGTCATCGGCCTGTGGCCTCAGCTCCAGGCTTTGAACGTCCCCCTTGTCAGCCCGGCAACGCAAGACACCGAAGATGCGTGGGAAAACGGCTTTTTCTCCCAGATCGGCAGTCAAAACTTCCGGGTGGATTACACCGCCGTCCATGAATATGTGCCGCCCAACGCCTCCTCGCTCATCAGTGATCTCTATTCTGTTTACACCGCGTATGGCCGGCCGGTCTGGCTGACGGAATTCTCCCCGGTTGACTGGAGCGGATGCCAGTGTTGGTCGGAAAACGACGACTATAATTTTCTCGCCGAATTCATGTGGCAGGCGGAGGGCCAGGACTGGCTGAAGCGTTACGCCATCTTCCCTTTTAGCGGGACCAACAGCGCCAGCCCGTGGGTGGACAATGGTTACACCGGAACATTTTTCCAGCCCGACGGGGCCACGCTGACTCCCTACGGCGAGCTTTACGCGACCTGGGATGGCGATCTCGCCCTGCACTCGCGGACGGCTTATTTCATTCACAATCTCGGCGCCAGTTTCCGTTTAACCGGCACCCACACGATGGGCGCGCCCGTGCCCGCCACAATCTACATGACAAACGCGACGGCGCAATGGGCGCTTCTGCCCGCGCCGGCCACGAATCACTGGTACATCATTTCACTCAACGACGGACGGCGTTTGCGCAACGACGGCGGAACCCTGGACCTGGCGCCCGTGGGGACCACCAATGCCTCCGTGGACTGGTGGTTCAACGGGCCGGACAGCAGCGGCTACTACTACCTTGACAACTTGGCGGCATCCCAAAGCATCCGAGCCACCGGCACGGCTCCCGCAATAACATTCAGCATGATCAACGATCCGGCCCCCAGCACGGCGACCCAATGGCGGCTCATCAAACCCTACCAACCCGTTTCGATCACCGCGCCAGTGACACCCGGCGGCCTCTCTGCCGAGGCGGGAGACCAGACCGTGACACTTGGCTGGAGCGGTTCCGTTCCTTTCTTCAACGTCTATCGCGCGACCGTCTCCGGCGGCCCTTACGCGCAAGTGTCCAATGCGCGGACGAACACCGCGTTTGCCGATACGGCCGTTGTCGATGGAGTCGCCTATTACTATGTGGTCACCGGCTTGAATATCCTTGGGGAAGAATCCCCCTATTCAGCGGAGATTGCCGTGCGACCGGTTTCTTTGAGCCAGCCGCAACTCAGTTTTGGGATGACAAGCAACGGCGTCCAGTTGGCCTGGCCGTCGAACCATACCGGCTGGGAATTGCAGGCGCAGACCAACCCGCCCGGCGTCGGCATCAGCTCAAACTGGGTGACGGTGTCCGGCACCGCCGCCACCAACCAGATCGTCGCTCCCATCAGCACCGCCAGCGGCAGCGTCTTCTTCCGGCTGATGTATCCTTGAGACGCGCCGGGGCCGACATCCATCCCTTCAATGCCGCCGCAGAATCAGCCGGTGGTCAACCCGTTTGGTCTGGTGATACTCCAGCGGCGGCAGGTCGGTGATGGTGGGCGATTGGGTTTCGCTTAACAGTTCCCGCGCCCGTTTCTGCAACTCGCGCCACCGCTCCCAATCCACTTCCGGCGCGTGCGCCGTCTGCCGCAGCGTGCTCCGCCACTCGATGATGATGCGGTCAATGTCCCCGGCCCCCAGCGTTTCGGTCACCCACCCGTGCTTGCTCGACGGCTCCTTGTGCACCGACGCGACCACCTGCTCCGCGCCCGCCCCGTATTTGGGAGGCACGCCTGATTCCAGATAGCCCGGCGCGGACTGCGTCCCGTAGGCCCTTTGGCAGGCCATCGCCAGGCGCCCGGACCAGCGATTCTCCTCCCCGCAAAAGCGGAAACTGGCATCCAGATTCGCCAGATCGTAAATCAATTCGTTGACAGGATAAGCATCGTCTTCCAGCGCCGCCGCCACCGCCAGCCCGTCGCCCTGCGAATAGAAACTCGCGATCTTCCCGCGCCGCGTCGGCTTGCCCTCTGCCGTAATCAGCCCCAGCCGCCGCCAGAGCAGCGCCACGCCCGTGCCGGGCGGCAGATTCGCGCAGACGGCCGTCAGCGGGCAAACGGCGCAATCCGGCGGCAGCACCTCGCGTTCGATGGGCCGCCACAACGCCACCCCGTGCGCGTCCACCGGCGCGCGCATCACCGCTTCGGCCAGGCTCAGATGCGCCACAATCCGCTGGCCTTCCAGCGCCAGCCGCGCCACGGGCGTCTTCTTCTCCCCCAGCCTCCTGCCCAGCAGCGGCAGGATTTTCTGGTCCCAGACCGCTCGGGACGCGTGGCGTCCGTTCCAATTGGTCAGGCGCCGCACCCATTTTGTCAATAGAACGCGATCCTCGCCGGTCCAATCGCCGATCGTCGCCGCCCGCCCGTAAATCTTTCCGCGCTCGTCCTCGCTTAACAGGCACAGATTCCCACCGCCCAGTTTCTCCAGCGCGGCGGTGTCCGCCAGCGCGGAGTGCGTCCGCAATGTTTCCGCGCTCTCCATCACCCGCACTTCTCCCGCCGGGCGTTCCGCGGCGGCGGGATAGTTTTCCCACTCCCCGCGGCTGTTGAGCATCTGGCGCGCGCGGCGCCGCGCGTGCCGCGCCCGCTCCGCATCCGTCCTCAATCCGCACGGGGCGTCCGGATGCTGGATCGACTCCTCCACGCCCAGCGCGATGGGACGGGTGGTGAAAAGACGCTCCTGCACCCGCACGGCCTGCTTGAACGGATCGCGTCCCTGGGCGGCGGCGGCGTCCATCAAACCGAGCAGCACGTTCCAATCGACCAACCCGCCCCGCGCCAAATGGCCGGGCCGGGCATCGAGCAGCCGCAGTTCATTGGCCGTGATGACAATGAACCCCGTCTCGTCAAGCCCGCGCCGCCCGGCGCGCCCGAACATCTGCAAAATCTCGTCCGCCCGCAGCAGCCGCTCCCGGTCGTCGCTTCGATAGGACTCCGCCGCCAGCGCCACGCTGCGCAGCGAGAAATTGATGCCCGCCGCCAGACCCATCGTCGCCACCACCACCCGCAATTGCCCGGCCTTGGCCAGCGGTTCCACCACCCCCGCCCGTGCCGCGTAGCTCAATCCGCTGTGATGATACGCGATGCGGCTCTTGAGCATCCGGGCCAGGTTCTCACCCGCCAGCGCCTTTTGTTCCGCGCTCAAGCTCAGCGGATTGGGCGTCGGCAACTGGCGCGACAATTCATTGGCCATCGATTCAGCCCCTTGCCGGCGCGGCGCAAAAATGAGGATCGGTCCCAAATCCTCCGCCAGCGCCTTGGCCACCAGCCGCGGCCAGTATCCCCGTATTTCCGACGGCAGATGGTAATTAAGCTGATTGCCATGAACTTCCTCCAGCGGCACCGGGCGCAAATCGTTCCGGACCAGGACAGCCTGGCGTCCGAGCCGTTGCAGCCACTGCGCGACTGCCTGCGGATTGGCCACGCTGCCGCTCAGGAGGAGCAACTGTGTTTGCGGCGGCGCCAGCGCCAGGGCCAGTTCGTAATTCAGACCCCGGTCCGCGTCCCCCAGCATTTGATATTCATCGACGACCAGCAGCGCGGGACCCTCCCCCTGAATCAGCCGGCTCTTCTGCGTCTCCAGCGTCGCCACCACCACCGGCGCGGACAAATTCTCCGCCAGATCGCCCGTCGCTATCCCCACGTCCCAACCCCGCGCCCGCCATTCCGCAAGCTTGTCGTTGGCCAGCGCGCGCGTCGGCACCGTGTAGATCGCCTGCCCCCGATTGCGCCCCTGATTGGACCACAACTCGAAAATCAGCGTCTTGCCCGCTCCGGTGGGCGCCTGCACCACCACATCCCTCCCCTCGCGCAACGCCGCCACCGCCTCCTGCTGCCACAAATCGGGAATGGCGACGCGATTGAGCGGTGTGAAATTCTCCAACTGTTCGGCGATCGACGTCACGCCTCCAACATAACCAAAAACCGCCCGGAACCAAGCCGTTCGTCTCGTCTTGTTAAATCAGGGCACTCCGCTGGCGTTGCCGAACATTCGGGGTCCGTTGGGGGAGCCGCCCCAGATGATGGATTCGGGGTGGTGCGATAGAGCGTCCATTAAAACTTCCGTGTGACGCTTTTCCTGCGCTTCCCGGATGGATTGCCGGGTTTGCAGGACGCCCTCCCGTTCAATCCGCTGAAATAGCGCCGTTTCAGCCGACTTTGCGTCGAAACTCGTGCCACTCGAAGGAGCGGCCTGTCGGCGGGATGGCGCGAAATCATAAGCATTCGCCGCGGCCACCCATGAGATGCCGCCGCTCCACGGCGGACGGGAGGTTTCCACCCGGTCGCCGGAATGCGCCGCGGCGGAAAGCCCGGACTGCGAATGGGCATTGGTCTGAAAGGAAATGCCCGGTGGCTCGCGGAGAGGCGTCTCCTGCGAAACCTGCGCCGGACGCGGAACCGGCGGGGCGGCGGCGCCCGATGAATTCGTCTGGCCGAAACAGACCGGGGACGGTGCGACCAGCGCATAAGAGACAATTAGAGTCCCTCTCACAACGCTGGATGCCATGTCCAAACGGACTTTCATAGCGCAGTCACCTGCGGATCATCCATGAAGTGAGCACCAACAGGGGCCGTCAATCAAGCGTTGAAAAAAACCTCTCATAATGTCTCAGGGATGCTACATTGCGCCCCGATCTTTAACATGACTGTGAACAACATAACGCCCGCTCCAGGACCCGCGCGAAGGGCGGGGGCGCGGCTCAGGGCCGCGGGCATCCTGATCCTCCTTCTGGGCCTTGGCGGGGCGGGGCTGGTTTATTGGACGGGCGCTCCTCCGGCGGATTTGTCCGATGACGTGGCCACTCCGAGAACTTCCAAGAGAGCGGCGCGGGCCATTGAAGTCAATTTCGGCAAAGCGGGCCTGATCATGAGCGATTTAATGGAGGACTGGCAGGACCCGGCCATAAAAGCCGCGACAATCGCCGCAACGTCGATCCTTGCGGCCTCCGGCTGTTTTTACTTCGCCGGATTGCTGGCCCGCGGCGACGAATCCGACGACTCGGCGGTTTGAACCCCGAGCGGAACGCACCCTTCTTACTGGCCAGGTGTCGGAGCCGGTTCTGGCGCGGTGGCGGGCGCGGGAGGCGCGCCGGGCGGCGGCATCATCCTGTTGGTGCCAGGCGCCGGACCGACCAGCTTGGCGACTGCCGACAACTCTTCAATCGCTTTGTCACACGCCGCGATGGCCGTCTCCTTATGCCCCTCGAGATTCTCCTGGGAGAGCTTCAATTCCGTTCTCGCCTGGCGCAATGCCACCAAAGCGCGTTGATACGTCATCGCGCGCGTCGATGGCCGCATTGGCATGGTTTGCGCGCCGGGCTGTCTGGGAGCGGGCGCGCTGGGCGCCGCGGGCGGGGGGGCCGCATTGGTTTGCGCGCGCAAACTGTTCAAAGAAAGGGCCAGCGCAGCGGCGCAGGCCAAACCGGCAATCATCATCGTTTTTCCATTCATATTATTTATTGAGTTTGAAATTACGCGCTTGGATTTACCCCCGCCGGCTCGAATCGTAAAGCCTCAAAACTCCCCTCACTGTTTTCCTTTCGGGCTTGGTTCAATATGCACCAGCACGTCATGCACCGTCGGCACCATCTCCTTCACCCGGTCCTTGACCAAGTGCGCGATCTGATGCGCCTCCCGCACCGGCATCCCCCCGTCCACCTCCACGTGCATGTCAACGAAGTATTGGAATCCCGCCTTCCGCACGATGCACTTTTCCACCGCGCTGACGCCCGGCACCTTCCCGGCGGCTGACCGGATTTGCGCGACCACCGCCGCGCCGGGAGCGGCATCCATCAACTCATTCAGGGCGGGGCCGAGCAGATGCCAGGCGTTCCGGCCAACGATCAGCCCGGCCACAATCGCGGCGGCATCGTCCGCAAATGCGAACCGGGGGCCGCCCACCAGCGTAAAGGTGATCCCGACGGCGGCCGCCAGCGAAGTGATGGCGTCGCTGCGATGATGCCAGGCATCGGTATAAACCACCAGGCTTTCCACCGAGTTGGCCTCCCGCGAAACAAACCGGAAGAGCATTTCCTTCACCACCACCACCCCGATCAACACCCCGAGCGTGAAGGCCCGCGGCCTCTCCCGCGGCTCCCGCAATTCGTAGGCCGCCTGCGCGATGATGCCTGCCGCCGCCACCAGCAGCATTACCGCCACCAACGCCGCCGCCAGCGGCTCGGCTTTCCCATGGCCGTAGGGATGCTCCCGGTCCGCCGGTTCGGCCGCCACTTTCAGGCCCCGCCACACGATGATCGAGCTGAGGATGTCCGCCGTCGATTCCACCGCGTCGGCGATCAGCGCGTGCGACCGCCCCGTGACTCCGGCTGTGAATTTGCAGGCCGTCAACGCCACATTGGCTCCCATTCCCAGGAATGTCGCCTTGAGACTGCGTTCCAGCCGGTTTGTTGCCACGCCCAATTAGACGCCTGCCATTTTCAAATTTCAAATTTCAAATTGCGAAAGCCGCGCCTTCTCCCTAAATTCCCTTGTCGGTCCATGCACCCATGAACGCCCTGCTTGCCCTTGAAGATGGTTCCGTGTTCCACGGCCGCGCCTTTGGCGCCAGCGCCGAGGGATGCGGCGAGGTTTGTTTCAACACCTCCATGACCGGCTACCAGGAAATCCTCACCGACCCCTCTTACAAGGGCCAGATCGTCACCATGACCTGCCCGCTCATCGGCAACTACGGCGTCAACTCCGCCGATGTCGAATCCTGGCAGCCCCACGTCGCCGGCTTTGCCATCCGCGAACTCTCCCCAGTCGTCAGCAATTGGCGCGCCCAGTCTTCCCTCTCCGATTACCTGGCTCATCACGGCATCCCCGGCATCGACGGCATCGACACCCGGGCGCTCACCAAAAAACTGCGCGTCCGCGGCGCCCTCAACGGCTTCATTTCCACGCGCGCCATCTCCGCCGAAGAAGCGGTCGCCCGTGCCAAAAGCTGGCCCGGTCTCGTCGGCGTCGATTACGTCAAAACCGTCACCCACCCCAAGCCCTTCTTGTGGGATGAAGCCGACACCCAAAGCCAGGGATTCCAGTTGCCCCGCGGCCTGGCCGCGGCGGCCATTCCCGCGCCCCTGCCGCCCGCCGACATTCCCATTGTCGCCTTCGACTACGGCATGAAATACAACATCCTGCGCCGCCTGCGCCAGCACGGCTTCAAAGTGCAAGTCGTTCCCGCCACGGCGACCGCGGCGGAAGCCCTCAGCTACAAGCCCGCCGGGATATTTCTTTCCAACGGCCCGGGCGACCCGGCAGTGCTGGGTTACGCCGTGCGGGCGGTGCGGGATTTGATTGACAACGGCGTGCCGATCTTCGGGATATGCCTGGGCCATCAGATACTGGGCCAGGCGTTCGGCGGAAAGACCTTCAAGCTCAAGTTCGGCCATCGCGGCGCCAACCAGCCCGTCAAGGACCTGGAGAGCGGCCGCGTCGAAATCACCTCCCAAAACCACGGCTTCGCAGTCGATCCCGCCACCCTGCCCTCGGACGTCGTGGTGGACCGCATCAATCTGAACGATCAAACCGTCGAAGGCCTCCGGCACAAGACCCGGAACATATTCTGCGTGCAATACCATCCCGAAGCCTCCCCCGGCCCGCACGATTCCACGCCGTTGTTCGCCCAATTCCGCGAAATGATCCGCAATTCGTAAGCGCCGGTCATTGCCAGCTATTAGACTAGGATGCAAGGAACGGAGTCGGAATAAGCAGTTGAATCAGGGGCGGGCGTCGGCTATATTCTGGGCGATGAACAGTTTTTCCGCATCTGAATTATTGCAATTGCCGGTGCCTGAGCGGTTGCAACTGGTTGAGGACATCTGGAACAGCATCGCCGACGCGCCGGAAGCCCTCCAATTGACGGACGAGGATAAGCGGTTGATTGATGAACGCCTGCAAGCGCGCCAAGGCAATCCTGGGGCGGGTTCTCCGTGGCAAGAGGTGTTCGACCGCATCACATCGAAACCGAAGTGAGCCATCCGCATATCATCCGCCCGGAAGCCGAAGCGGACATGGCGGAGGGGTTTCAGTGGTACGAGGAGCGACGGGATGGTTTGGGGTTTGAATACCTCGGCGAGATCAAGACAGTTCTGGAAAGGATAACAGACAACCCGGCACGCCATCCTGAGATCTATAGGGGCGCCCGGCGGTCGTTGGTTCGCAGGTTTCCCTACGCCATAATTTATACTTTCGAGTCCAATAAGCTGGAGGTGATTGCGGTCGCTCATGTCAATCGACACCCACAGTTCTGGCAGCGCCGGCTCCGATAACAGCCGGGGGCAAGTTCATAGTTCATAGGTCAAACCGTACTCATAGCCCGGACGTTGTGGTGGACCGGATCAATCTGAACGATCAAACCGTCGAAGGCCTCCGGCACAAAACCCGGAACATATTCTGCGTGCAATACCATCCCGAAGCCTCCCCCGGCCCGCACGATTCCACGCCGTTGTTCGCCCAATTCCGCGAAATGATCCGCAATTCGTAAGCGCCTTTGCCCTTCTTTAAATTAACGCCCCTAACCTGGAGAAACCCCGGTGTCGCGAGCGACGTGCGCGGCGAACCGGTTCTTACCACGATTGCCGCAGCATTTGCGGCGTCATGCCTCTGGCTCGCAGAGTTCTCAGGCTCAACGCGTCGTGCCGTTTGGCCAAACGCACACCGGAGTCGTCGTTCATTAGCGGGCAGT
Source organism: Verrucomicrobiales bacterium (assembly GCA_003138485.1). Classification (GTDB taxonomy): domain Bacteria; phylum Verrucomicrobiota; class Verrucomicrobiia; order Limisphaerales; family Palsa-1400; genus PLGF01. Next base: position 38,207 of record PLGF01000135.1, read on the forward strand.
GATAGAACGCCGGCGGAATCAAACCCAGGGCGCGATACAGCAACAACTGCCGCGCGGTGGAGAGCAGCAGGTCCGCGCCGCGCACCACTTCGGTGATCTGCATGGCGGCGTCATCCACCACCACGGCGAGTTGATAGGACGGCACAGCGTCATGCCGCCAGATCACAAAATCGCCAAAATCCCGGCCAGCCTCGAATTGTTGATAGCCGAAGCAGCCGTCGGTGAAGGAGATTCCCTGCCCTTCCGGCACCCGGAAACGCCAATTGACCCCCTTGGTTTCCAGACGCTCAAAAATGGTTCCATGGGCGGGACGGCAAGTCCCCGGATAAACCGGTTCTTCCTCCCCGGCGTGCGGCGCTTGCAGGGCGCGCAAAACATCCGAGCGCGAACAACGGCACGGATAAATCCAGCCTGCCTGGCGCAGTTCTTCCAGAGCGGCGCGGTAGAAATGGCCCCGCTCGCTTTGCGCGTAAGGGACAAACGGTCCGCCGCAGTCCGGCCCTTCCTGCCAGCGGAAGCCAAACCAGCGTAAGTCCTCCATCATCGCCGAAACAAAATCCAAGCGGAAGCGCTGGGCGTCAATGTCTTCGTTGCGGAGGACCATCGTGCCGCCTGCGGCCTCGGCCCGTTGCTGGGCGGTCCAAAAAGTCCGCGCATGGCCCAGGTGGAGATAGCCGGTCGGCGACGGAGCTAATCGTCCGCGATACATAAAACGGGGCTGTCCATTTTCCTAAAAAGTTTGCGTCTCAGAACTGGCCCGTCAAGAGTTGTTTGCCCTCGTATCCGACCGAAATCGAGGAACAGCATACAGGGGTGACCAATCGCATGCGGCGGGACTCACGCATGGCGACGACCTCCTTGATCGGGCGGCCCAAGCGACGGGCCAGCTCGGGATCAGGCCGATGGCCCAATTGTTTCAACTCGGCCAGCGTCCAAGGCAAACCACGCCGGGGAAATTTTGTGTTAGCCATGCCCATAAATAAAAACAGGGATTGATACCATAAGGATGACGCGCTCGTCAATTTCCGGGGTGAACCTCTTGCTGAAAGGAAGCGCCATTGTCAGAAAAATGGGGGCGGAAAGATGAAAACAGCCCGCTTTGCTCCCACCGCGGGGGCCAGGGTGTCTTATATTTCTGCCCCGGATATTTCCGACATTCTCTTCAATAAGAATCCGAAGTTGTTTTTGCGCAGATCCTACAACGCGGTCAAAACCTGCCGGCCAGACAGCAACGGCAACTTCATATCGTCAACTCGACGACCTCACGCTCCTTGGTCGAGGTCATCTCAGACGGCGAAGGCTCCAAGTACAAATCAATGGCTTCCCGGATATTCTTCAATGCCTCCTCGCGAGTCTTGCCCTGCGACCAACAGCTTTTCAACGCCGGGCAATGCGCGACATAGTAGCCGTCCTCCCCTGGCTCAATGACAATTTTCAGATTCACATCGGGAATCTCACCCTTTGGTTCCTGTTTTCAAGGGGAAAAACAATAATATGCGTTTGTTGGGGACCCCTGCTATGTTGTATCTGCTTATGAACTTCAATCGCCGCCGTTACGTGACTTTCTTCGTTGGCATTCTTTTGGCGCTGGCCGGGTTGGCGTCGTCCGCTCCAGCGGCGCAACCGGCGCAATGGGTTTCCAAAGGCCCCGGCGGCGGCGGAGCGTTGTTCGCGCCCAGTTTCAACCCAAACAGCTCCGCTGAGATGTACCTGGCCTGTGACATGGGCGAAGTGTTTCATTCCACCAATTTCGGCGCGGCCTGGAGCGTGGTTGATTTCCGGCAGATCGAGGGCGGGCGGCAGGTGCTCATTCAGTTTACAAGCGATCCCAACGTGAGGTACGCGATTGATCTTAGCAACGATGCCATGACTCCGACCCGGAGCGTCGATGGAGGGACGACGTGGCAACAACTTGCGGGAGACCCGACCGGCGGCGGCGCCTTCGCGCTGTACGCCGACCCCGGCTCCACCAACCGGTTGCTCGTTTCGGATTACGGCGACGTCTATTTCTCCGACGATGGCGGCAACACGTTCGACTTGAAGTTCACGTATTCGCCGGATGACAGCGGCTGTTTTATCGCCGGGGCGTTCTTTGATGGGAGCAACATTTACGTGGGGACGGGGCCGGGCTTGCTGGTCTCCACCAACAATGGCGACACCTTTGCCCTGTCGTCGGTTGGGGGCATCGACACGAACAGCCAGACGATATTCTCATTTGCCGGCGCGAAACAGAATGGCCTCACGCGGTTTTTCGCCACGACATTGCATCCCGGGGATGTCTTTCCGGGCATGTTGATTGAGGAGGTTTATTACAGCTATCTGGGTGTGTACACGCTGGATTGGGGACAATCCAATTGGACGCCCGCCACCAATGGCATCAGCGGGGAGGATGATCCCGTTTTTGTGGCGGCGGCCCTCAATGACACCTCCACCGCCTACATTGCCGGCCAGCAGAACAACGATGTTCAATACCCTGCGCTTTACAAGACGACAAACGGCGGCTTGAACTGGGAGCTTTCATTGCTTGTGACCAACAATGAAAATGTGTTCACAGGCTGGGAAGGCAATCACGGCGACAGCGACTGGGGATATGGCGCTGGAGCGCTGGGCCTGGCGGTGGCGCCAAACGATTCCAGCAAGGTGGCCGAGAGCGATCTGGGATTCGTCCATGTGAGCACCAACGGAGGCGCGTTTTGGCGGCAGGCTTACGTCAATCCCGCGGATGAGAATCCCACCAACGCCCCCACCCCAAAAGGACGGAACTACCGCGGCATCGGATTGGAACCGACCTCATGCTGGAACGTGGCTTGGGCGGACAGCAATCATGTCGTCGCCAGCTACACGGACATCAAGGGCGCGATCAGCGCCGATGGCGGCAATTCGTGGTCGTTCGGCTATAGCGGGGACAGCTACAACACGATGTATTGCTGCGTCCAGAGTCCGGCCTCGGGGACATTATATGCCGGCGTGTCATCGGTGCATGACATGTATCAAAGCACGCATCTGACCGATGCGAGCATAGGAAACAGTTCTGGCGCGGTGCTTTTTTCAACCAATAAGGCAGTCACCTGGCAGACGATGAACAATTTTAAGTGCCCGGTGATCTGGGTGGAGTTGGACCCCGTGAATACGAACCGCCTTTTTGCCAGCGTCATCGCCACGAACACGAGTGTGGCGGGAATTTATGTTTCGACAAATATCCAGCGCCAGACCGCGGCAACCTGGCAGCGCCTGGCAGCGCCGCCCCGCACGCAGGGCCATCCGTTCAACATTCACCCGCTCAAAGATGGCACGCTGGTCTGCACTTATTCGGGCAGGCGGGCCGGAAGCCCGCAGGAGTTTACGGCCAGTTCGGGAGTGTTTTACAGCGCCAATTCGGGGACTTCGTGGATCGACCGGTCCGATCCGAGCATGGACTATTGGACGATGGACCTGGTGGTGGACCCCAATGACACCGCGCAGAACACTTGGTACGCGGGGGTTTACAGCGGCTGGGGCGGTCCGCCCAACGGCCTGGGCGGCCTGTACAAGACGACCAATCGCGGCCTGGCTTGGACGCGTCTCAACAACGACAACGGAGTCAGTTCATGCGCCTTGAATCCATTGAATTCAAATGAGCTTTATGTGACCACGGAAACCGACGGCCTCTTGTTCTCCAGCAACATCAACTCCGCCAGCCCGGCTCTTTCCCAGATGACCAGCTATCCCTTCGGCCAGCCGGAGCGGGTTTTCTTCAACCCTTACAACGCCTCGGAAGTGTGGGTCACAAGTTTTGGGAATGGCATCCGGGTGGGGAGCACGCTTGCGTTGCCAGGAACGCTGCAAATCACGGCGCCGCAAGGCGGAATGGTTCAGCTCAACTTGCTGGAAGCCTCTCCGGGGGCGGTTTACTCCATCCTGGAATCGACGAACCTCACCAATTGGAACCTGCTCGGAACGAATACCGCGCAAACCAACGGCGTGCTCCAATTCAACGACACCGCCGCCACCAACGCGTCCCGTTTCTACAAAACCAAGGCGTTCTGAAGATTTAATAGCTAAACCGTAACTATTCAGTAGGATTGGGAGCGCGACCAGCCCGCNNCCACGCGCAAGCGTCTGCCCAATAATTTGTTCACTTCTGCAGCCAGTAATTTGTTCTAACCTCTCGGTCGCTCTGGCTGGCGTCCCGCCGGCCAGTCATACGCCTGGGGGTGAGTCACCGTTTGGTGGGTGTTTGCACGGCACTGATGTTTTCGGCCAGAGGCCGAAAACCGCGAGCGAGACGGTCGCGCTCCCCAATCCTACTGCATGGTTACGGCTTATGCGCCCTTGTGCAGGTAAATAAACCGTTTTTGGCGGGCTGTGAGGCGGCGTTTGCGCCTGGTCACGCCTATTCATCGGGCCACGGATACCCGGTAGAAGACGGCTGCGGCGGGGGGCGGGGTGATGGTCCATTGGGCCCGCGCGTTGGTGGCCAGGACGCTGCCTACGGTCTGGAAGGCCGAGCCAAGATCGGTGGCGGCCAATACGCTGTACTGTCGTCCCGCGATGGCCGGCCAGGTCAACGTTTGCGGCGGGCCGATGACGCTCAGTTGCAAGGCGGGCAATTGTTCCCAGATTGTCGGCGTCTGATACTGATGGCCGCCGGTGTCGGTCACGACGGCATGGACGGGATGGATGCCCACGCCGAGGATTGCGGCCGGCGCGGCCAGTTGCGCCGCCGGTTGATTGGTCGCGAGCGCAACGGAGCCTCCCGTGCTGAACAACTCGATCCGCGCGATGTTGGCGGCGCCGGCGGAGATGGCAAAGAGCAAGTCTCCATTGGTGGCGGCCGGAAGCGCGGCGAACGTGGCGGAAAGGGCTGTGTTGCGGAATTGCGCCGTCAAATCCGCCCGGGTTTGGGTGCGGACGCTGGCGCCCTCGTACGCCACGGCTGTCAAGTCGTGGAATCCGTCGGCGAACCGCGTGGTATCCAAGGTAAACCGCAACGGAAGCGATGCGGCCCCGGAACTCAGATAAACATGGGCGCGCGGCTGCAAGTCGCTGACGTTGTCATCCAACGGATTGGCGCCGGCGGGCATCGCGTCAAGGTTGGTTGAGCCTGTGAAAACGGTCAGGATTTGCGCGGCGGGCCAGCCTGGAGAGGCGGCGTTGAGCAGGAAGCCGTAGAATCCGCCGCCCTGGTCAAGAAGGTCGGAAGCGTTTGCGCCGTCGGCGGTTTGCAGCGCGGCGTTGGCGTTGATTTGGTCCATGAGGGCCTGGAGAAGCGAGGTGATGGACGCGCCGGATTGGGTGTTGGTCGCGGCGACGGTCACTTGCTGGCCGTTGGTCTTGATGAACGTCATTTGCAGCCAGTCGCCCACGCCCGGACTGTTGCCAGCCTCCACGAAGTGATTGCCGCAGGCGGTGCTGTCGAGGAATGCCCGTTGCGCCGGCGTCGCCAACGAAGTCAGGGCCGCTGCCGAACCAATGGCCGCGCCGGCTTGCACGGAAATCTGGCTGCCCGGCGTGCCCACATCCTGCGAGCGAAGCACCAAGCGGTCGCCCACCGCGTCAGCCTCCACGCCGGTGGCGGTTTCCCGCGCGTTCACGGCGGACGCCAGACCGATGGCGGCGGAGTTGAGCGAATCGCCGTTGGTCACGGTGTAACTGGCCGTGACGCCGCCGATGGTCACGGAAAGGATATTGCCGGGGCCTGGCGGCAAGTTGGTGAGCGTCTCGACGAAGGCGCCATCGACAAACAGGTCTGCTTGCGCCAGTGGAAGGTTGGTGTTTGCGGCGGAGAACGAGAGTTCAAAGGAGGCCAGGCCGCTGAGCACGCTGGCGTTGGCCGGGGAATTCCACGAGGCCAAGCCGGGCCGGGCAAAGGGCGCCGATAACGGTTCGCCAACGATCAAGCCTTCGAACGGGTTGGGCAGACTTTGGTAATAGGACTCCGCCACGCAAAAGCCGCGGTTCTGATAGAAATAGACCATCGGGTCCGGGAACTTATACGTCCAGTTGCACGGCTCCACGACCGTGCCGTAACTGGCGCAGGCCCCCGCCTCCAGAAAGGCCAGCAACGGCGTCTGGCCCGTGTTTTCAAAAATGCAGCCGCCAAAGGAGGTCAAGCTGTCCGCCACCGCGCCGGGGGCGAAAGCGTTGGGCGGCTCAGAGAAATCGCTCAGGCCGGTGTCCAGGCCCAGCGCGTCGGTGAACGCGGTGGAATCGGAGTTGGTCCGCGTCACCGCGCTGTCGTTGCGCGCGCGGCATTCTTGAATGGCGTTGTCAAATAGAGCGAAGCGAACGTTGCGCAGGTCGTCCGACGTTTTCTCGAGATAAACGGTCTCCGGCGGAAAGGAACCGTCGCCGGCCAGGCCCGACTCCAGGGTGGATTCCGCCTGGGCCAGGTTGGTGCCCGTCAGCATGACGGCCAAAAAGGCGTTTGTGCCGGCGGTCTGCGGCGGCGCCACGGCGAAGGGCAATTCGCTGTAGGCGTAGCTGTTGGCCGAATCGTCGGGCAGCGAGCAGGAGGGAATGGTCACTCCTGGCGGGGGCGCGGTGTTGGTTTTGAAGCCGTAGAAAAGCGCCGAAGTCGTGCTGTTCTGGCTGTCGCCGTTGTCCACGCGGTACGGGATGTCCATCGAGAGCAGGACGATTTCCGCCTGATTGGCCAGGCCGCGGCTGGAAATCATGGCCAGCAGCGGATTCAACAGATCATTCTCAAAATCAGCCTGCTGCCAATCAATCGCCCCGCCCGTCCAAGCGGTCATGCGGAAGAGGTTTTGCGGGGGCACCCCGCGCCGCTGGCAATAATCGTTGCCAAGTTGGACGGAATTGCTGCTATTCTGGTTGACAACAACGATGACATTCAGGCCGCTCTCGCCGGCCCAAACGACCGGCGCGGCCGTCATCAGCAGGGCCAGCCACAGAATGGAATGACGGTTCAGCACACTCCCATCATGGGCGGAAACAGGGAGAATGCCAAGGCTTGCCGCGGCCGTGGGTGCAAGAATCCTTTGGGGTTCGACCTCACCCCTGCCCTCTCCTTCCGCCGTCGCCTGGCGGCTATGGCGGGACAAGCCAGGAGAGGGAGAATCATCCGCCGTCGCACCGAAAAAGCACGCGACTGGATTTACCGAACGCTCATTCACAAAACCAGAGCTGTGCGACATCTGTTCCTTCTCCCAGGGGGAGAAGGTTAGGATGAGGGCGAGCCATTCACAAAAACAGATCCCGGCCTGGTTTGTCAGACGGATTTGCGCTTGCGAAATATCCGCAATGCGCACGCCCCAAACGGAAGCAGCAGCAATAGGCCGGAGAGGATGGTCGAAGGTTCCGGGATTGTCGCCCGCTGCTGGAGACTCGTTCCGAGCATCACGTTCTGATCGAAGCCGGCGCCTGTGGTGACAGCGTGAAAGCCGGTTGCGCTTTGTGAGGGCGGCAGCGGCTGGCCGTTGAGGTCAATCGTATTGGCAGCCTCGGCATAGGTAGAGTGATCCGCCGAGACTGTCGTTGCGTGGGAATAGGCGCTTGCCACGAGACCCATTGCCAGCAATGGAATCCCGACGCTCAACACAATTTTGCTCGTAGTTTTCATGGTCTCATCCGTTCCGGGTTCGGTTCATCGCCGCATTTCTGACCGAACTCAAAAACACCGTCGGGAGCGAATCATTCCTCTCCCAACGCGGTCATAAGTGTAGAGCAATTCAAAAGCCGTGCGTCTCAAAATCGGACATAATTGGTTCAAAATAGGACACACTGGGAAATTGTGGAAGTCATTGAACATGAAGGCGTTTTGCGAGGAGGCTGGCCTGTGCTTGTCAAATTTCTGCTCCAAAGTCAGCCGTTCTTAACATTCAAGGACGTTTCGTTTCCGAATTGTGACAATGTGGTTGCTCTCCAACCGTGACCATGAGGTTATTCCACATTGAACCGCCGTTACCAAATCCCATCCGTCCCGTTGCAGACGGGCAAATTCACCCAATCGTAACATTCCAAGCGTCGGATCGTAACAATGCGTGTATAGAGTGGCGGTTGCAGTTGATGCGGAAGTCGCGCAAAAGTGAATCTTTAAACGACTGGAGGGATATCCATGTTAGTCGGAACGCAAGAAAGAAAAAGACGCAACTCCACGAAAGTGAACCTCGTGATCTCCGTGGCTTTTCACGCGTTGATCATGGGCGCGTTGCTGTATTTCGCCGCCCGCGAAGGGGTGTTTGGCAAGAAGATCAGTAAAATTGCGATCGAGATGGTCAAGGAAAAACCAAAGGAACCGGAAAAGCCGAAACCGGTGGAGAAAAAGGCCACTGCGGACGCGCCCAAGGAGAACGTGCCAAAAGTTGTCCAGACGGCGAAACTCGAAACGCCCAAGGAAACGGCCCCGCCACCGTCCAGCGCCGCGCCGCCTTCGGTGGCGCCGCCCGCGGCAGAGCTGCCCGCCTTTGAGTTCGACGGAGGAAGGACCGTGGTGTCCAGTGCAGACCCCGTGCAACTTTATCGGGACCTGCTGCGCAATTCGCTGCAATACAACTGGGAGCGCCCCAAGGACATCGACGACCACACCAACGTGGCCGAGGTGGAAGTGGCTGTGAATAAAGCGGGGGAGATCACCAACCCAGTCTGGAAGAAAACCTCCGGCCAGAAGAAGTGGGACGATTCGGTGCGCCTGGCCATCGCCAGCACCAAGAAGGTGGGCCGTCCGCCGCCGACCAACTTCCCTACCCGCGTGGTGGTTCGTTTCGATGTTGAGGCACTGGCGCCAGTCGCCCAATGATAATGAAAAGAACATCCCGGCGCGGGCATGTTGCGGCTGAATCGGGTAAGATCATCGAATGAACGCGGGTCAAAGAATGATGCGGAGTTGTTTGGCCGGACTGGCAATTTTGCTCGGCGCGCAGGGGGTTTGTCCAGCCGGGACGGAGGACCCGCCGCCCGCCGCCCCGGTCGCGACGGCATTGAATGATAATTCCAATCCCTATTCGGTCATCAGCGACCGGAATGTATTTCATCTGAATCCGATACCCCCCCCTCCGGAGCCAGACAAAGGCCCGCCGCCCAACCTTCCGGTGGTGTTGTTGAGCGGGTTCATGAAGACGGGAGGAATCTTGAAAGTGGCGCTGGCGGTCAAAACAGAGAACCCCGACCCGCACGGGCAGAAATTGACGGACTACCTGACTCTCGCCGAAGGTGACAAACAGGGAGTGGGATCCGGTAACAAGCAGGGGGTGGTGGAATTGGTCAGGATTTATGCCGATCAGGAGAAGGTGGATATCATCAACTCAGGCACACCCGTTACTCTGACGATTAAGGACGATGGTCTTAATAGTCCGGCAGCCGCCGTGGGTGCCGCAAGGGGAAAGGCGGTGGCTCGATTCGCACCTGCCAAGCCAGCGGTTCCCGGCCTTTCCGCGACGGTGGCTACGCCTGCCAACGGGGAGAACCCCGGGGGAGGAGGCAGCCCGGCTGTTGGTGTCCCGCCTTCCGTTCCCAATGCCCCTGCGGTTAACGGCGGCGCATCTGACCGTGTGAGCACAGTAGTTGTTAGCGGGGGAGGGGAGCCATCTCGATGAGTTTAGTTGGTCTTCTCATTTTGGCGGATCCCTCATTGGTGTGTTCGCTTCGTAGAGTTTGATTTCCTTTTGCAACTTGGCGGCAATACCGCTGTTATCTTGTGCCACCGCCAAAACCAGCGCACGGCGGGCTGTGGCGGTTGCATCCCCATAGCGCCCCGCCTCCGCGTAAGCCGCCGCAAGGGTGTGCAGAACCGCCGCATCGCTGCCTCCGTTCAATTTGCTGGCCTCTTCGGCCAGCGCCACACCTTTGGCGCCGTTGCGGAGCGACGCATCGGGAGTCGTGGCCAGCAGCCACGCCAGGTTGTTCCGGATATTGTTCAGGTCCGGCTGGATTTCCAAGGTTTGTTCCCAGGCATCAATGGCCTCTTTGATTTGCCCATTCTTGTAAGAAGCCAGCCCAAGATAGGCGCGAGCGTCCGCAGAGCGGGGATTAATCTTGATCGCTTGCCCATAACAAGCAATAGCCTCTTCCAAATTATTTTCTTGGAGAAAGTCGTGGCCGAGGTTGCTCCATCTTGTCAGCAGGTCGGAGTCCATGCTGCCGGGCTTTTCCAAGGAGGTCATGGCCTCCGCAATATCTCCGTTGCAGAGCAGGGCTCTGCCCAGAATGCGGCGGGCTTCCGGGAAATCCGGCTTGATCTCCAGCGCTTTGCGCAAGTGCGCAATGGAGTCTCCCCATTGTTTCTTCGAGAACAGAGCAGTTCCCAGGCCGTAATGGGCGTCCGCATAATCGGGCCTGATTTCCAGAGCCTTGCGGAAATGGGGAATGGCTTCGTCGATTTGGCCCTGGACGATTAAGGATTGGCCCAAGTTGAAGTGGGCAATCTCATAAGTTGGATCGAATTCCAAGGCTTTTCGGTATTGCGCAATGGCTTCCACGTTCGATCCCTTCGCCGCCAGGGTGCCGCCCAAGTTGTTGAGGGCTGGCACATAATCTGGTTTGCTCGCCACGGCTTTTCGGAATTCAGTGGTGGCCTTCTCCTGCTCTCCCCTCTGGAGAAATACTATTCCCAGGTTGTAGTGGGCAACGTGGTTGTTGGCGGTGCAGGACAATGCCCGTCTCCATAGCGTTTCGCTGTCGCGCCAGTACGAAGTCTGAGCGTGACCCAATCCGATGAATGTGCCTATTACCGCCATCATCAAGCCGCTCAAAATCACCCGCCGATATTTCCACCATAAGCTCACATCCGCCACCGCCCATGTTCCCGCCAGGGCCAAACCAATGCCCGGCAGGTAAGTGTAGCGGTCAGCATACGCGGTATCGGCCGAAATTTGAATGATGCCGATGACCGGAAACAACATGCCCAGGTACCAAAGCCAACCGACCAGCAGCCACGGGCTTTTTTTTCGGCATAGCAGCACCCCTGTGGAGATCGCCGCCAACAAGCCCAACGCCAGCCCGGCGGTCCATATCGACTGGCCGTTGGCGGCAATGGGATAAGGGCTGGCCAAGCCCGTTGGCCAGACCATTTGCCGCAGATAAACCACATACGAAACCACGGCGTTGCCGACGCGTTGAAGGAGCGGGAGCCGATGTGGAACCAAGAGCCCCGGCATCATCGCCGTCGCCACGCAGTCCGCCGCGGCGACGGCAAGGAGCGGAATCATTTCACGAACCAGAGCTGGAAACAGGCGCGCATCATGCAAGCGTCCCAGCGGCCAATAATCCAGCAGCAACAAAACAAAGGGCAGCGTCGCCACCATGCTCTTTGCCAAGAGTCCCAAGGCAAACAACAAAACCACCGCGATATAACCGGATCTGGACGGCTTGCGCGCATGTCGGACATAAGCGCCAATGGTCAATATGAAAAAGAACCCGCTCAACACATCCTTGCGCTCCGACACCCAGGCCACCGATTCAGCCCGCAGAGGATGGACGGCGAAGATCGCCGCCACAAAAGCGCTGCGCCACAGGCTGCCGGTCATTTGCCGTAACACCAAAAAAAGCAACACCACAGTCGCCGCGTGCCACAGGACATTGACCAGGTGATGCCCGCCGGCGTGCAGCCCGAAGAGCTGGCAGTCGAGGATATGGGAAAGCGTGGTGAGAGGAATCCAGTTGGAGACTTGCGGGTGCGTAAAGGCCCAGCCAAGCGCCTGCATCGACAGCCCTTTTTCAACCACCGCATTCTCAAACACATTCTTGTCATCATCGTAATTGACGAACTCGAACCCGGCGGTTTGTCCAAACACGGCCAGAACCATTAGCACGAGAAAGACGCAGATGCCAAGCGTCTGCATTGCTTCCGTTTTTTCTGTTTTCTGTGCCATGTTCAAGTTTCAGTTTCTCAGGTTGTCTTCTTATCACGGCCCATCCCGCATCGGTGTGTTTGCCTCATAGAGTTTGATTTCCCCTGGCAAGCTGGCCATCAGATCGTCGTCCCTTTGCGCCACCGCCAACTCCAGGGCCCTCCGGGCAGTGGCGGCCGCATCTGCAAACCGTCCCGTTTCCGCGTAAGCCGCCGCCAGTGTGCGCAGAACAGATGGTTCCCCTCCGCGAGTCAATTGGCTGGCCTGTTCCGCCAGCGCCACGGCATTGGCGCCGTTGCGGAGCGAGGCGTCGGGAGCCGCGGCCAGCAGCCACGCCAGGTTGTTGAGGGCGTTGAGTTGATTAGGATTGATCTCCAGGGTCTTGCGGTATTGGACGATGGCTTCATTCAATTTGCCGGCCTTGGCCAGGGCGGCGCCCAGGTCGTAATGAGCATCCACAAAAGCCGGATTGATCTCCAGCGCCTTGCGGAATTGCGCCATCGCCCCGTCGTTGTCGCCCTTGATGGCCAGGGCGATGCCAAGGTTGTTGCGGATGCGGGCGTCCTTAGGCGCGGTTTCGACGGCTCTTTGGTATTGGGCGATGGCTTCCTCCAGTTTGCCTGATTGCAAAAGAGTATTGGCCAAGTTGTAGCGGGCCTCTGGATAATCTGGATTGCTCTCCAGGACTTTGCGGTATTGGGCGATGGCTTCCATCCTGCCTCCCATCGCGGAAAGAGCATTGGCCAGGCTGCAGCGGGCGTCCGCATAATCAGGATCGCTCTCCAAAGCCATGCGGTAATGCGCGAGGGCTTCCTCCCGTTGTCCCTGGTCGAAGAGAACCCTGCCCAAGTAGAAATGGGCCACCTTATAGGCCGGATTGATATCGAGGGCTTGGCGGTATTGGGCGATTGCTTCTTTTTTCTTTCCACTTTCGTAAAGAGCATTGCCCAAGCCGTTGTGGGCCAAGCTGTTGAAATCGGCGGCGCAGGCCAGCGAGCGAGTCCAGAGCGATTCATCGTTGCGCCAATAGGAAGTCTGAATGTGGCCCCAAACGGTCAATGCACAAATCATCGCCACTGTCAAACATGCGAACACCATCCGCCCATGGACCCACTTCGCGAGCCAGTCCGCTGTCCTCCAGGCTACTGCAATGGCCAGACCGATTTCCGGCAGATAGGTGTAACGGTCCGCATGGGCGGCATCGCTGGATATTTGAATGATCCCGATCACCGGGAACGACATTCCCAGATACCAGAGCCAGCCCATCAACAAGTAAGGGTATCTCTGCCGACATGCCACCAACACGGCGAAGATGGCGGCCAGCAACACAAAGGCCAAACAGACCAGCCAGACCGGCTGGCCATGAGGCGCAATGGGGTAATGGGCGGCCAATCCTACCGGGAATATCATCTGCCGCAGGTACACCACATAAGAAACCAAGGCGTTGCCAACGCGCTCAAGGAGCGGGAGCCGGTAGTGGACCATCAGTCCAGGCATCAGTGCCGTGACGACACAATCTGCTGCCGCGATGGCCAGCAAGGGAATCTTCTCCCGAACCAGAGCAAGCAACTCCCGCGGATTGTGCAGACGTCCGAGCGGCCAATAATCCAGCAGCAACAAGACGAAGGGAAGGGTGGCCACCATGCCCTTGGCCATCAGTCCCAAGGCAAACAACAATAGCACCGCGAAATACCGGGCGCAGGACGGCTTGCGCACATGGCGGACATAACCCCACATCGTCAAAATAAAAAAGAAACCGCTCAACACATCCTTGCGCTCGGAAACCCAGGCCACCGATTCCGCCCGCAGAGGATGGACGGCGAACAGCGCCGCCACAAAAGCACTGCGCCAGAGGCTGCCGGTCAATTGCCGCAACACCAGGAACAGCAAGACGGCATTGGCGGCGTGCCACAGAACATTCACCAGATGGTGCCCACCCGCGTGCAACCCAAAGATCTGGCAATCCAGCATGTGAGAAAGTGTGGTCAGAGGAATCCAATTGCCGGTCTGCGGATGGCTAAAGGCCCAGCCAATTGCCTGCACGGACAAACCCTTTATTACCACCGGGTTCTGATAGACGTTGAGCGGATCATCGTAATTAAAGAATTCGAACCGCGCCGTCTGCCCGAACACAGCCAGGACCGCCAGCACCAAGAAAACGCAGACACCAATCGCCTGGATGGTTTCTGTTTTTCGGGCTGTTTGTGACGTGTTCAAGTTTTAGCTTGTCAGTTTTCCGGTTTTGGTTCTTTAATTTGTCTGCTCACTGCGGCACATCTCGTATTGGCGTATTCGCTTCGTAGAGTTTGATTTCCTTTGGCAACTTGGCCATCAAATCGTCATTCTTTTGCGCCACCGCCAACTCCAAGGCGCGCCGGGCTGTGGCGATCGCATCGCGATAGCGCCCCGTTTCCGCGCAGGCTGCTGCCAGGGTGTGCAGAACGGCCGCATTGGTGCTTCCGTTCAATTGATTGGCCCGTTCGGCCAAGGCCACCGCTTGGGCGCCCTGGCGCAAGGAAGCGTCAGGGCTGGTGGCCAGCAACCAGGCCAAATTGTTCTGGACATCGGCCTGGTCCGGCTTGAGTTCCAACGCCTGTTGCCAGGAGTCAATCGCCTCCTTGATGTCCCCTTTCTGGAAGAAAACCAGGCCAAGAGCGGAGCAGGCCTTGGCGTAATCGGGTTTGATTTTCACGGCCCGACGGAGATGCGCAATGGCCTCGCCCAGTTTTCCCTCGGTAGCAAGTGCATTGCCCCAATCATACTCGGCCTTCTCATCGTTAGGATCGATCTCGAGGGCTTTGCGGTATTGGGCGGTGTTTTCCTCCTTGCGGCCGCTTTTGCCAAGAAGAATATTCAAATTCAGACGGGCTTCAGCAAAGTTGGGATATCTTTCCAGGACCTTGCGGTATTGGGCGATGGCTTCGTCAGTCTTTCCCTTGTCGGCAAGAGCGACTGCCAAGTCGTACAGGTCAAGCCTGGAGGCTGGGTTGATCTTCAGGGCTTTGCCGTATTGGTCGATGGCGTCATCCAATTGACCGGTCCTGGCAAGCGCGTTGCCAAGGTTGTTTAGAGCCTCCATATAATCCGGCCTTATGGCCAGGGCTTTTCGATATTGCTCGATGGCGTCCGGCAATTTGCCGTGGTGGGCCAGCGTTATGGCCAGATTGAAGTGAGCGATGGCGTTGTTGGAAGTGCAAGCGAGAGCGCGAGTCCATAGCGATTCACTGTCGCGCCAATGCGAAGTCTGAATGTGCCCCCACACTGTCAATGGGCCAATCGCCGTTATCATCAAGCCAGCCGAAAGCGCCCGCCGAGGCTGCGATCCGGCGCACCAGTCCCCGATCGCCCAGGCCGCCGCCATGGCCAAACCGATCTCCGGCAGATAGGTGTAACGGTCGGCGTGGGCCGCGTCGCTCGATATTTGGATGATGCCGATCACTGGAAACAGCATGACCAGATACCAGAGCCAGCCCATCAACAGGCACGGGCGCTTTTTCCGCCAGACGATCAGGGCCGCGGTGACCGAAGCCAGGACGATGCAGGCCAAGCCAACCCTCCATAGTGGCTGACCACTCGGCACAAGAGGGTAAGGCGTGGCCAGTCCCGCTGGGAAAATCATCTGCCGCAGATAAACAACATAAGAAACCAGGGCGTTGCCGATGCGTACCAGGAGAGGAAGCCGCTGGGCATGGGTGATGATCAGTCCCGGGACCAGCGCCGTGGCCACGCACGCTCCCGCCGCGAGACCAAACAAGGGAATTTTCTCCGCCACCACACGCCGGAAATCCTGCCGGCCCTGCCAACGTCCCAGCGGCCAATAATCCAGCAGCAACAATGCGAACGGCAGCGTCGCCACCATGCTCTTTGCCAAGAGGCCCAAAACAAATAACATAACCACCGCGAGATACCCGGCCCGGGACGGCTGGCGCACCTGGCGGACATAAGCGCCGATGGTCAACATGAAAAAAAATCCGCTCAACACATCCTTGCGTTCGGAGACCCAAGCCACCGATTCCGCCCGCAGGGGATGAACGGCGAACACCGCCGCCACTAATGCGCTCTTCCAAAGGCTGCCGGTCATTTGCCGCAAGATCAGGAAGAGCAGCACGGCGTTGGCGGCGTGCCAGAGAACATTCACCAGGTGATGCCCCCCGGCGCGCAACCCAAAGAGCTGGCAATCCAGCATGTGCGAAAGTGTGGTCAGAGGAATCCAATTGCCGGTCTGCGGGTGGGTAAAGGCCCAGCCAACGGCCTTGCTGGACAACCCTTTTTCCACCACGCGGTTCTCGTACACATTCTCGTTGTCATCGTAATTGACGAAGTCAAAACGCGCGGTTTGTCCAAACACCGCCGCGATTGCCAGCACGAGCAGCACGCAGACGCCAACCACTTGCGCGGTTTCTGTTTTTCCTGCTGTCGGCGTCGTATTCAAGTTTGAATTACCCGGCTTTCCGGCGTCGGCTTTTTAGTTTGTCTTCTCACCGGGCACATCCCGCGCCGGTTTGTCGGCCTCGTAAAGTTGGATTTCCTTTTCCAACATCGCGGTCAAAGTGTCTTGTTTTTGCGCCGCCGCCATCGTGCGCGCGCGCCGGGCCGTGGCGGCCGCATCGCCATACCGCCCGGATTCCGCGTAAGCGGCCGCCAGCGTGTGCGGGACCATCGGATTGCCGTCCCGGGTCAACAGGTTGGCCTTTTCAGCCAGCGCGACGGCTTTGGTCCCGCTGCGCAACGCCGCGTCCGGCGTCGTCGCCAGCAGCCGTGCCAGATTGTTCAGGACGTTGAGTTGGTCCGGGTTCAGTTCCAAGGCCAGTTGCCAGGCGTCGATGGTCTCTCTGATTTCCCCTTTTTGTGCCAAAGCCAACCCGAGATTGCCGTAAGCATCTGCATAGCGGGGGTTGATCTTCATCGCCTGGCGATAGCTCGCAATGGCTTCATCAAGGCGGCCCTTTTTGGCCAAGGCCATGCCGAGATTGTTATGGGCCACCGCGTCGTCCGGCTTGATTTCCAGGGCTTGCCGGTACTGCGCGATGGCTTCATCCACCTCTCCCTTTTGGTCGAGAGCAAGCCCGAGGTTGCTGCGAGCCATGACAAAATCCGGCTTGATTTCAAGAGCCTTTCGGAATTGCGCGACGGCTTGTTCCTTCTTTCCCTTGTTGAGAAGAGCAATCCCCAGGCTGTAGTGGGCAAAGCTGTTGCCGGAAGTGCAGTTGAGCGCGTGGGTCCACAGCGTTTCGCTTTCTTTCCAATACGAGCACTGGCCAAACACCGCCGCCACCGCCAGCGCCAGAAACACGCAGACCCCAACCACCTGCCACGTCTCCGGTGGCGCCGCCCGCTGCATCACTTCTGGTTTGTCCTGTCGCACAAGCGTGATTCAAGCAGGAAACCGATTCGCCCCGCAACGGCAAACGCAGTCGTAACACAATTGTGGCATTCTTCCGGGAGAACTCTTCACCACGGATTTCACAACCGGCGCAAGCCGGTAGCCGATCTGTGGTTCCATCTGATTTCACGGATGGGAAAGCAAATCTTTCTTTATCCGTGTCAATCCGTGAAATCCGTGGTTAAACCTCTTCGTTTCCTTTTGGTCAAAACCCTTTTGTTTCCGGCTTTGCCGCTCCGGGAAATCCTTGTCGCGCCATAGCCAGGCGACGGCGGACGTGGTTAACCCTCTCCTGTTACGACTTCCTCTGGATTGTGAAGAATCGTTGACGTTTTGCGCGGATGGGGCCGGAGAAGCGCCTGATTCAAGAAAAATGTTCGCAAGCCATTGATTATCAACGACTCCATATCTCTGCGAACATGTCCTTTTTTCGTCCATCCTTGTCTGTTTTTAAGACGCGCTCTTTTTCGATTCGTTTATAGTCCTGTCCACATTGAGCAGGATATTGCTGGATGTGGGTCTGAATCAGCAGACCAAACTCGACAGAATGTGTTGAAGCGCAATTCTTTGCGTGGAAACAGAGTGATAGAAGATACACGGCCCAAAAAGGGCCACCCAAGAAAAGAAAAGACACTATGAACAAAAAACAATCAGTCATGCTGGCGCTCACCGGAGCCGCGCTCGTGGCGGCCTCCCAGGCGCAGGCGCAGACATTCAACAACCAGGATCTGTTGCTGGACTTCCGCAACACAGCGGCTATCTCGAGCCCGAACGTGACGGTCGATGAAGGCAACGTCGGCAGCTTTGTCAGTGCCGTTGCGGCGCTCCCGGGCTCCGGAGGATACTCCACGGCTGTGCTGGATACTGGCACTGGTTTCACCGCGACCACCGCTGCCGGGTTGCAAGCCGGGTTTAGCTACGCCTCATTGGCCAGCGCGGTCGCTGGGTCCGCCATTGGATTCTCCGCCGCCGCTGAGGATAATTCTTCGGAAACATTGTGGTTGACCAGAATTCAAACCAGCAGCACCTACGGGTTCCCCACCNNACCGCAACGGCTATCGCTAACATCGGTGAGGAATTCGCTGGCCTGAACCTCGACCAGACTCAGTTGGGTGGCTCGGGTGTCAACGCCCAATCCTACCCCTCTGGTGATAACTATAGCTACCAGACGCAAGGCGAGGGA